>NZ_JACRSP010000003.1:0-300000 GCF_014384765.1 Feifania hominis
GGCTTTGCCGTGGGCGGCCCCGCAGCGGCAAATGTGATCTTCTCCAGCAAAAACGCCGCGCAAACTGCCCATGAGATCGCCGGGCGCGGCGGTACTCCCGAACAGGTATTGTTGGGGGCTTCTACCGGCTTTCTGGTCGAAACCATAACCAATGCTGTGCCACTGGGACAACTCGGTAAGCTCACAACCGCAGCCAGCCAGTTGGAGTTTCAAGGGATGCTCGGCGGCATTCTCAAACAGGCAGGCCTGAGCTTCACCAGCACCAGCGCCGCAAGCGCCATGGAGCGCTTTGCCGATGACCAGATCATGGGTGGAAAATCCTATGTGAGCCAGATGGAACAGGAACTGCGCAAGCAGGGATACACCGCCGAAGAGGCACGGGACAGAGCTGCGCTGTGGAATTATATCGCCCTGCCGGCTATGAACGGAGCGTTGGGAGCGATGGGTTCGGTGGCAACTTCGATAGGGCTGATAACGATAGCGGGGCTGCGGGGCAAATATGCCCAGACCATTGCTCTCGATGACCAGCTCAACCAGATTCAACAGAACCAGCAAGACCTGCAGGACCCGCTTGCGCAGAGCCAGTCCGGTGATATAATGAAAGAAGATAAAGGGAAAAGCCCTCAAACAACTTCATGGTTCAACAACGATGGCTCTATAAACTATCCTCCAAACGATGGCGCTGTTTTAAACACAGAGCAGACAATATCTTTAAAACCGGGAACTGTTTTAGGCAGATATGGTCATATTGGTGATAACAGTAACTTTGTTACACAGGCTGGAGCAGATCCAGACAAATTATCATTACCACCTAATACTGATCCTGCGATCTATCAAGAATTTATTGTTGTAAAAGAGATACCACAAAGTGTACAGGCCGAAATAGCGGCATGGGGCAATTCTAAAGGTGGAGGATTACAATACAAGTTGCCTATGCCTATAAAGGAATTAATCAGACGAGGCTATATAGTGCCAAGATAGGAGTGAAAGATATGCTGAAAACACATCAATTGGAAAGAGAAATAAAAAATTGTATTTATGACGTGTTGCCGGGTGTCAACATGGAGCGATTTAAATTTTCTGTGGGTACAGATAATAGCCCAGAAGGAATATATATCTATAGTCAAGATGGCGCATATCATTGGATATTTACTGAGAGAGGAAAAGTGAGAGATCATAAAATTCTAAACTCTGAAGAGGATGTGCTGTGGTATGTTCTGGATGAGATTCTTTTTGATATTGCTTTAGATTTTGCAGAAAAAAATATGATAAAAGGAGAGGATTTTCGAAGACAATTATTTAAAAAAGAGATTGAATTATATTCAAAGTTTGGAGATTTTTTTAAAAAAAGAAAAATAGCTGAGATCGAGAAAATCTTAAAAAGCGATCCATATCGTGATACTCTATAAATGACTATAGGAAAAGAATAGTACTGCTATTTTTCCTTAAAAAACAAAAGAAATAATTCGTTGATTCTAAGAAAAGAGCGGCAAATCCGCTCTTTTCTGATCAATATGGCATAAAGAGAAGTGCCCCGAGTTGCGGGACTGCTATAAATGTTTTGGCATCACTACGAAGCTGTTCAGCTTAGCTTGTCACAGTAATGGTATAATGAATGGAGAGAAGTTGGATATTGGCAGTACGGCAGATGACTTAAAGCCCCCAGAACTAATGAAAGAACTAGAAAATAGCGAGGTAAAGTGTAACATTGACAAAGTAATTGCTATATCAAAAACTAGAGAAAATAAAATTATCTGGCTAGAAAAAGGAAATAGCCAATCAGGGTATACTCACATTGTGGAAAGACATTTAAACGATTTTGCAGAAAGAGGCATAGCCGATATTCCTAAATTTCTAAATAAAATACTGGAAACTGAGCCAGTAAAATCAGGGACAAATAAAAAAGGAAATTTTGCTGATTATGTTTTTAACGGTAAAAAGTTTAGACTAGCTTATGGTAATAATGGCTATATCGTTTCGTTTTATCCAATTGATTAAGGAGTGAATAAAATGTATGAGCTTTTAGAAATTTCTGAAAGTGCTGCTACACGGTTTTTAACATTAAAGAATATGGAAACAAATACAGTTGAGGAATGTTTTGACGATTCCGCACTGGTGAGCGACAAAAATTTTGAATTTATGAAAACTGGTCGGCAGTATGATTGCAAAATAAAACTGTTTGGAACGCCCGTTAATTCAAAAGTCCCCAACAGTGTAAACTGTAAGATACTCGATACCAATGTGGTGATTGGCAATACCCCCTTTGTTGAAGTTATCGTTAACAAAAACAAATATTATATAGTAAGACAAAAAGCAATGCGCTTTGAAAAAGAAGATTTTATAAGCTTTCTGTTTACACGAAAAGATCTTATTCAGGTTGACAGTGTCATTCATCCTGACCTATAGGAAAGAGAATTAACAAAAATGCAAACCGAGACTGTAATGCGTAAAAATGGATAGATGAAGTCAGGGAATTTGATGGGGAGGGATACCCCCACTAAAAGAGCTGATTCACAAGCCCATGAAAGAAAAAGATAAAAATATACAGAAAATAACATAGTTACAGAGGAGAAGGGAGCAATTTTTTGCTCCCTTCTCCTCTTTCTGAAAAACAGACAGGACCTACAGGACCAGCAAGACCTGCTTGCGTAGCATAAACCTGATGGTATAATGAATGGGGATGCAGTAGAACTCTCACCCAGATTTTTAAACAAACATGATCAGCTTTATAAAAATATCGAACAGGTCAAACCATTGGAGGGTTATCAGGATATTGTCTGCCATGGTGATGCATATGGTTTTGTAATCAGAAATGCAGATGGGGTAGAAACACATTTGACCTTAAGGGAATTCGGGGAGATTTTACAGCAGACACCCGGTTTTGAAAAAGGCAAGCCAATTCGACTGATGGCATGCGAGGCAGGAGCAGGCGACGGATTGCCAGCGCAATATATTGCTGATCTATTCGGGGTTGAGGTTCTTGCCCCAACTGATATTTTAATTGTTGCCCCAGATGGGACTATGAAGATTGGAAAAAACAACGATGGAGTATGGAAAAAATTTGAGCCGAGGAGGAAATTCCAGTGAAAGAACCGGAAAACTTCATTTGGATTGGTGAGACCAAAGAATTCGATGGGGATGGATATCCCTCGATAAAAGAGCTGATACACAAGCCTATAAAAGAGAAAGAAGCGGTTATTCAGTATTTAAAAAATGGAAAAGAGATTGGTTATGCCCCAGCTATTGTGAGAGATGTATTAAATCCGGAAGTACATCTTCCCTACTTGGAATTCATGCATGATGGGAAATATGGTTGGCGTTCTGATCTAATTTACTATGTAGAGAAATACGACATGGAGCTGCCTCAGGAGTTCATCGACCACGCACTGGCACAGATACAGGCAAAGAAAGAGAAATAAAAGAGAAAGAGAGCGGTAAAACCGCTCTCTTTTCTCTCTTATGGGTCAGCAGGCAGCAAAAACGCCGCGCAGACTGCCCATGAGATCGCCGGGCGCGGCGGTACTCCCGAACAGGTATTGCTGGGGGCCTCTACCGGCTTTCTGATCGAAACCATAACCAATGCCGTGCCGCTGGGACAACTTGGTAAGCTCACAGACGCAGCCAGTCAGCTGGAGTTTCAAGGGATGCTCAGCGGCATTCTCAAACAGGCAGGCCTGAGCCTCGCAGGGGTCATACAGCGGATGGCATTTTTTGCGCCAAAGGCAAAAAAAATGCCGGAGCAAAGTGGACTTTGCTCCGACGTGGTACGCCCAGAGGGATTCGAACCCCCGACCTTTTGGTTCGTAGCCAAACACTCTATCCAGCTGAGCTATGAGCGCGTACCGAGATAGCTCATCTATAATAACACAAAAGAATCGAAAATGCAACAGGTTGCCGCACTGTTTTTTCGGTGTGCGCAGCGAGCCGCCCCGAAGCATCCCGTCAAAGTCTATCAGTTAATCCTTTATCCCGGTTTCCCCGTGCGGGCTGCCCGCTCTCACAGCTCCAGGTTCACCTCATAGTGGTCGTCGATCCGGACACAGGGGTAGCCGTATTGCCGGCACAGCCTGTCATAGCGCGCGTTTTCGGCGAGCAGCAGCTCCACGGTGCACCACGAGTCGTCCGCGCGGCGCTCGATTGCGTGCGCGCGGCTTTTGATCTGTTCGAAGTGCTCCCGGATATAGCTCTCGCTCATCACAAGACAGCAATAGCGGATCTCGCGCAGATACTCCTGTGGGAAGTCCTCGTGCCAGCCAAAGGGAATGTAGCAGCCCTCTATGATGAGATTCTGCCCGTTCTCAATGGCCGTCTTTGCCATCTCGCGCACAATGGGCCACAGATATGCCTCGAGCTCTGCGTCCTCTTCGACCGTCAGATCGGTGTTGCCGCTTCGTATCAGCCCCATCTTCAGATGGTCGATGGAGAGATAGGGATATCCGTACCTCTCAAGGAGCTTCTGCGCCAGCAGCGTCTTGCCGGTGTGCGAAGCGCCCGTAATCAAAACAACCATACCGCGCAGTTCCCCCGGTCAGATTTGTCCGCCGCTGACGGCAGACCTCTTTTTGTACACAATGATCTGCGGGTCGCTGCCGCCGCAGCCGTACTCGCAGACCAGAAGATACTCTTCATCCGCCACCAGGCCGTAGCAGCGGTCGCTGCCCTCTCTCTCGAGCTGCCAGCCGAGATACACCCGGCTGTCGTCGAGCAGCTTGACTCTCTGGCCGTTCGCGAGCGGATACTCCAGATTGACATAGGCGCCGTTGAGCTGGCAGAGCTGTGTGACCGACGGCATATCTGCAATGCCCAGCGCGTTGAACTCCCGCAGCAGCTGTTCGCAGCACACGCGAAAGGCCTCTTCCCCGCCGGTCTTATAGCACTCGGCACAGACGCAGGCCCCGCCGAATGGGCGCCCGCCCGTCTTCGCGCAGCCGCCGCAGCTCTCCCGCAGGGCGCACGCCCCGCAGTCCGCACCGCACAAAGTCTCCATAGCCGCCCCTCCCCGATCCGTCAAAATTTTACTGAGTATGCCATGAGCGCGAAGCGATCACGGCATAAGATGTGGCCATATTTTTCAGCCGTCCCGCAGGGACTTGCCCCGCAAGGGGCGGGAGCCTGGCCTGAATTCCATATAATGGCCGCAACGCAGCTATCATATCATGAACGCAAAGCGATCATGATATGATGTGGCCATATTTTTCAGCCGTCCCGCAGGGACTTGCCCCGTAAGGGCAAGAGCACGGCCATTATATCACACGGAATCATCCGCTTCAACCGGGTGAATTTTGCCGCGTCGCCGCGCGGGCACTTGATTTTTCGCCGCCCGCCTGCTATACTGTGCATGAAATCCCGCGGGCGCATGATTATCGTCGTGCGGGGCAAGATAACCACAATCTGCGTCAGAGCGGGACTGTGGCCGCGGCGAACCGACAGAGAGCCGGTGGCTGGTGAAAACCGGCGGTGAGCGCGACCGTTCCACCCCGCGAGCAGGCGGCGATGAGCCGCAAGGGTGACGCCCTCTGCAGCGTCGGCGAGAGGCCGGGTCTGTCCCGGCAATTTGGGTGGCAACACGGAGACCTCCGTCCCATTTCGGGCGGGGGTCTCTTTTTTCACGAAAAATCAAAAGGAGGCGTTTTCCATGATTGACATCGCTCTCATCCGCACCAATCCCGAGCTCGTCAAGGAGAACATCAAAAAGAAATTTCAGGATCAAAAGCTCGTTCTGGTCGACGAGGTTGCCGAACTCGACCGGCAGTTTCGCGAGGCGCGCTCCAAAGGCGACGGCCTGCGCGCCAAACGCAACACGCTGAGCAAGCAGATCGGCGGTCTCATGGCCAGGGGCCAGCGCGAGGAGGCCGAGGCGGTCAAGGCCGAGGCTGCGGCCATCGGCCAGGAGCTCGTTGCGCTCGAGGCGCTCGAGGGCGAGCTCGAGGCAAAGATTCGCGAGCGCATGCTCGTCATCCCGAACATCATCGACGAGTCGGTGCCCATCGGCCGCGACGACAGCGAGAACGTCGAGGTCGAGCGCTTCGGCGAGCCCGCCGTGCCCGACTTCGAGGTGCCCTACCACGTCGACATCATGGAGCGCCTCAGCGGCATCGACCTCGACAGCGCGCGCAAGACCAGCGGCAACGGCTTCTACTATCTCAAGGGCGACATCGCGCGGCTGCACTCGGCGATCCTCTCCTACGCGCGCGACTTCATGATCGACCGGGGCTTCACCTACTACATCCCCCCGTTCATGATCCGCTCGGACGTGGTCACGGGCGTGATGAGCTTTGCCGAGATGGAAAACATGATGTACAAGATCGAGGGCGAGGACCTCTACCTCATCGGCACGAGCGAGCACTCGATGATCGGCAAATTCATCGACACCTTTTTGAATAAGGAGGAGCTCCCCCAGACCCTGACGAGCTACTCGCCCTGTTTCCGCAAGGAGGTCGGCGCCCACGGCATCGAAGAGCGCGGCGTCTACCGCATCCACCAGTTTGAAAAGCAGGAGATGATCGTCGTCTGCGAGCCGGAGGACAGCCCCGCCTGGTTTGTCAAGCTCTACACCAACACCGTCGACTTCTTCCGCTCGCTCGACATCCCCGTGCGCACGCTCGAGTGCTGCTCGGGAGACCTCGCGGATCTCAAGGTCAAGAGCATCGACGTCGAGGCCTGGTCGCCCCGCCAGAAGAAGTACTTTGAAGTCGGCAGCTGCTCGAACCTCGGCGACGCGCAGGCCCGCCGCCTGGGCATCCGCGTGCGCGGCGAGCGCGGCAACTACTTCGCCCACACCTTGAACAACACCGTCGTCGCCCCGCCGCGCATGCTCATCGCCTTTCTCGAGAACAACCTGCGCGCCGACGGCACTGTCGCCATCCCCGAACCGCTTCGCATGTACATGGGCGGCAAGGATCACATCGGCTAAATCGTATATTTTTGATTTAAATTTACAATATGTATACAAAAGAGCCCCCAAATGGGGGCTCTTTTGCCGTTACAGGTCGTCCGCGTCCTGCACCGGGACCTCGCGGCGGTTGACCGGCTTTCCGGTGTAGCTGCCGTTCGGGTCGGTTTCGGGGCTTCGGTTGCTCTCGACGAGCTCCTCCAGCCGCGCGGACAGTTTTTTGCCGCCTTTTTTCTTTTCGGGTTTCACAGCGATCACCTCACGGCTATTGTTCCACTGCGCGGCGGCTGTTATGCGCCGCAGACGCGCTCATTCGCGCGGCAGTCTCTGCTGTGCGGCGGCGTCTTTCAGGCGCTGTTTTGCCTGCTCCAAAGTCTCCCCGTCATGTAGGAGATAGCGCTCGACAAAGGCGTCTTCGATTTTGGTGTAGCCGCCGACTGCGGCGCGCTCGATTCTGCCGAATGTGTCGGTGACCGTCCGGGCAATTTTCTCATTTGTCTCGACAAGTTTGCTGCGCTTCACGCTCCTCCCCCCTTTCGCCCACTTCGCATCATCGCGCCGCCGAGCCCCACGACAAACAGGCAGACGGCGGCGCCGGTCAGTGTCATCATCGTGCGCGACTCGGCGCTGCTCACCGTGCCGAACGTGGCGAGCATGGACCGCTCCAGCGTCAGAACGGACACCGCGACCTCGGTGTAGCCGATGTTGCAGATCACCCGCAGCAGCGGCGAGGGATTCTTTCGCTGCTTCACGGCGCGGTTCACCGCAAGGGCGATTTTGGCAAACGTGTAGGTCGCAATGGTAATCATGACAATGGTTCCGTGCCCTGTTGCGATGCCCTGCGCCAGACTGATGTGGAGCATCCCCGCGAGCACTGCGCCCATGGGGACAAACAGCGCGCCCGACAGCCTCATCACAAACAGCTCGCCCGCGCCGCCGCGGCGCTCACACAGAATTGCGCCGAAGCGCAGCGTGCTCAGCATGACGTAGTAGACGCACATGGTGAGAAACCAGAGCGACCGCCCCATGACGCCGAGCACCCCGTTGTAGAGGGCGTACAACAGGTTGACGCCGAAGCTGATGCAGGCCGACAGCACCATTCTGCGGCGCTGCTGCACCACAAGATGCCCCCATGGCTGCCGGCTCACAGCGTTCACGGCGCGCTGCCGCAGTCCGGTGCCGCTCATCGCGCCGGACCCCTCATTCCCGGATGCCCCGCGCGAGTGCAATCAGGCCAACCAGCGCCCCAATGCCCACAAAGCCGATGAGAATGCCCACGGCCATGTTTCCCCACACCATGCAAAAGCACATGCCGACCCCGAGGGCCAGCGCGCCCGCAGCGCCGACCAGCGCGCAGAGCACGCCCCGGCCGGAGAACGAGACGGGCGGGCGGTGCTCCATCCGGCGCCAGACGAGAAGTGTGACAAGCCCGAGCACCAGCCCCGCCGCGCCCAGCGCGACGCCCGGCCGGAGGGCATTCCACTCCTCGATAAGCGCCATGCACATCCCGAGCGCGAACAGCATCCCGCTGAGCGTGCCCAGCACCATAGCTGCAAAACTGCTTTTTTTCATCAAAAACACCTCACTCAATGAATCAACACTTGTTGTTTTAATGCAAATTCAGTATACTGGTCTCACAGCACAAAAACAACCATCAATAATAAGACAGGTGTTGGATTAATCGTGAATACAAAGAACAACCGCCGCCGGCGCGAGTCGGTCGAGCGAATGGAGCGCACATTTGTCGAGCTTTTGCAGACAAGGGAGCTCGGCGAGATCACGGTCTCGGAGCTCTGTAAGAAATGCGGTCTGAACCGCAGCACGTTCTACGCCAATTTCGTGGACCTGTACGCGCTCGCCGACCACGTCCGCGAGCGCCTCGAGCAGGAGGTGAGCCGCCTGTATGAGGCGGAGGTCACGCAGGGCTTCAACAGCAACGACTATTTGAGACTGTTTCGCCACATCAGCGAGAATCAAATCTTTTACCGAACGTATTTTAAACTGGGTTATGACAATCAGTACAAAATTAAGGTGTATGACACCCGCCAGGCGCAGCGGGATTTTGACAACCGGCATGTGGCGTACCACATTGAGTTTTTCCGCAGCGGCTTCAACGCCATTGTGAAGATGTGGCTCGCCGGCGGCTGCCGGGAGACGCCCGAGGAGATGGACGAGATTCTGCGCAGCGAATACCGCGGCCGCGGGGAGCTTTAAGGCGCAAAAAAGCCGCCGGAACAGTTGTTCCGGCGGCTTTGCCGTCTCTTCAGTGGCTGCCGCACTGGCAGGTATGGCCCTCACCGTGGTCGTGGCAGTGGCCCTCGCCGTGGCCGTGGCAGTGGCCCTCGCCGTGCTCATGGCCGTGGTCGTGATGGTGGCCGCAGGTCACGCCGCCGTCTGTGAGCGTACCGGCGACATAGGCGCGCACCGCCTCGTCGGCAGGGCCCGTCACGCCGCTGACCGCCTTGATTCCCACAAAGCCGAGGCCGTTTCTCGCGCCCTCGCCCATGCCGCCGCAGAGCACAACCTGCGCGCCGTGCTCCTTGAGAAAGGGCGGCAGAGCGCTGTGGCCGTGCGCCGCGGTGACAAGCTCCTCACGGCCGGTGATGGCGCCGTCCTCCACCGTGTAGAGCAGAAAGCGCCCGCATTTTCCAAAGTGGCCGAAGACCTCTTCGGTCTCGGCTGCAACTGCAATCTTCATTTTGATTCCTCCCAATTTTCCTCCAGTATCCGCACCGCGCCAGCGACAAGCCGGGCGCAGGGGCGGCTGCTGTAATAGTGTGAATCCCGCTTTTCGGGCGTCGGCGGCTCCGCGCCGGCCCGGCCGAGAAGCTCCCGGCAGATGATGGAGCCGAACTGCGCCTCAAAGCGCTTACAGAGCGCCTGAACCCGCGCGTACTGCGCGGCTTTCCGGTCGGGGTCGGGACTGTCCGGCCCGTGGCGAAGGCCGTCGATGAGCAGCATCGATGTCACCGCCCCGCAGACCTCGCGCAGACGGCCCATGCCGGCCCCCATCGAGGAGGTCATGCGCAGCAGCGCCGAGCGCTCAAGCGGCAGATCGTCGGCAAACGCGCCCATGACCGCCTGCGCGCAGCTGTAGCCCTCGCCGAAGAGGGCAAGCGCCCGCTGCTCGCGCGCGCTCATCTCGCTCATCAGAGCGCCTCGATGGCGTCGGCGGCGGCCTCGAGGTAGTCGCCCTCGAACAGCTCGACCTCACCCGCGTCGCACTGGCGCGCGAGCGACGGGTCGATCGGAATCCGGCCGATCACGTTCAGGCCGTACTTCGCGGCATTCTCCTCCACGTGGCTGTCACCGAAGATTTTGACTTTTTTGCCGCAGTCCGGGCACTGGAAATAGCTCATGTTTTCCACAATGCCCACAATCGGGATGTTCATGATCTTCGCCATGTTCACGGCCTTGGCCACGATCATGCCCACGAGCTCCTGCGGCGACGCGACGACCACAATGCCGTCCACCGGCAGCGACTGAAACACCGTCAGCGGCACGTCGCCCGTTCCCGGCGGCATGTCGACAAACAGGTAGTCCACGTCCTGCCAGACCACGTCGGTCCAGAACTGTTTGACCGTGTTGCCGATCACGGGACCGCGCCACACGACCGGCGCGTCCTCCTGCTCGAGCAGAAGATTCACGCTCATCACGCGGATGCCGCTTTTGGTCTCCACCGGCAGAATGCCGAACTCACTGCCCTGCGCCTTTTCGTGCAGACCGAACACCTGCGGCATGGACGGGCCCGTGATATCCGCGTCGAGCACGCCGACCGACGCCTCGCGCCGGCGCATGGTCACCGCGAGCATGGCCGTCACCAGCGATTTGCCGACGCCCCCCTTGCCGCTGACCACGCCGATCACCTTTTTGATGTGGCTGTTGGCGCCCGGCTCCTCCAGAAAGCTCTGGGGCTGCTGTCTCGATTCGCAGTTCTCCCCGCAGGAGCTGCAATCGTGGGTACATTCACTCATGGTCTGATTCCTCACTTTTCCATTTCATACAGCCGCTGCACGGCCGTTTTTCACCGCATCCGCCGGTTGAGACGCTGTAGTTTCCCCCGCCGATGACGAGCGCCACACCCTGTGTGAGCGCCTGCGCCGTCTTTGCGCGCGCGCTGTAGAGCATGCGCTGAAGCGTCTGACGCGAGACCTCCATGCGCCGCGCCGCCTCATCCTGGCCGAAGCCCTCGAGATCGCACAGCCGCAGACTCTCCAGCTCCTCCACACTCATCACCAGCCCCTGCGGGGCCCCTGCGGGGCGGCTTTCCCCTGCGGGATAGCTACTCCCTGCGGGGCGGCTTTCCTCTGCGGTTCCAGTCGCTCCGGCACAGCCGGGCCCCGGCGCAGCCGGAAGAAAGCACCGGCAGACCGGCTCCATACAGACCCGTCTGCACTTTGGCACACGTGCCATCGTCTCACCTCCCAAATGGGCGTATGCCCATATTATAAGCCCGGCCGGCTGACCTGTCAAGGCCGTTTGTTGCCAAGTGTCCGCCGCTGTGCTACACTGTTTGGCAACAGCGGGAAAGGAGATTTTATATGAGACGCGTGACGCTCTATCTCGGCATCAGCCTTGACGGCTTTCTCGCCGACCGCAGCGGCGGGGTGGACTGGATGACAGGCGAAGACCCCGACGCCGG
This sequence comes from Feifania hominis, assembly GCF_014384765.1. Classification (NCBI taxonomy): domain Bacteria; kingdom Bacillati; phylum Bacillota; class Clostridia; order Eubacteriales; family Feifaniaceae; genus Feifania; species Feifania hominis. Next base: position 11,535 of record NZ_JACRSP010000003.1, read on the forward strand.
CGACGCAGGGGCCTACGACCGCTTTGTCGCCGGTGTCGACACGGTGGTAATGGGGTGGAACACCTACCGCCAGATCACGGAGGAGCTCTCCCCCGGCCGCTGGGTCTACGGGGGGCTTACAAGCTATGTCATCACGCACCGGCGCCTGCCCTCGACGCAGGAAATACACTTTGTGGACGAAGACCCCTGCGCACTGGTGCGCCGGCTTCGCTCGCAGCCCGGGCGGGACATCTGGATCTGCGGCGGCGCCGGCGTTGCCCAGCCGCTCATCGCGGGTAATCTGATTGACCGCTATCAGCTCTCGCTTCTTCCCATTGTGCTGGGCGGCGGCATTCCCCTCTTCGGCCGCACCGACGCGCCGCTGCCGCTGCGGCTCATCGGCTCAAGCAGCGTGAACGGTATTGTCGAGCTCACCTATGAGCGGCGCTGATACAGCGCGGGCGCCCCGTTTGCAAACGGAGGAAAACGCCATGAAGATCAGAGCGGCAAACCAGGCCGACCTGGAACTTCTGTGCCGGTATGACCGGCACATCTCCCGCGAGGAGCTCATCCACGCCATCGCCCGCGGCAGAGTCTATCTCGCCGAGGTGGATGGCCTCTTCGCCGGCTGGCTTCGCTACCAGTTGTTCTGGGACAACACACCCTTTCTCAATATGCTGTTTCTTCTAGAAAACCAGCGGGCGCAGGGCTATGGAAGAGCCCTTGTTTCGCACTGGGAGCAGCAGATGCGGGCACTTGGCTACACCTGCGTCATGACTTCAACCGCCTCGGACGAATATGCGCAGCACTTTTATCTGAAGCTTGGCTATCGGACCATCGGCGGATTCACGCCCGCCGGCGAATCCTATGAAATCATTCTGGCAAAGTCTCTTTACCCTCCGGCTTGCGCCGGGCCACCACATGCGGTGGAGCAGCCACCTGCGGTGGAGCAGCCACCTGCGGTGGGGCAACCACCTGCGGTGGGGCAACCACCTGCGGTGGGGCAACCACCTGCGGTGGGGCAACCACCTGCGGTGGGGCAACCACCTGCGGTGGGGCTATATGGATATTCCACAAAGCCCGAATGAAAAAACAATACTGCCGTCCCGCCAGGGCCTGCTGCCCCGCTAGGGGCCTGCCGCCCCGCTAGGGGCCTGCCGCCCCGCTAGGGGCCTGCCGCCCCGCTAGGGGCCTGCCGCCCCGCTAGGGGCCTGCCGCCCCGCTAGGGGCCTGCCGCCCCGCTAGGGGCCCTGTGAACAAATTTCAACATTTTTGTAAACAGTGGGCGGTTTTGCTTCCATTTGCCGATTCCTGCGCTACAATAGAGTCAGACACATTCCTGGAAAGGAGAATCCCATGCGAACCATGCTCCACTCAGCAGGCGCCCTTGCGCTGCTCCTGCTCATTGCCGCGCTCACCGGCTGCGCGGGTGCGGCCTCCCCGCCGGCTGCCCGCACCGAGGCCGCCATTCCGGGACAGAAGCTCGACAATCCTCTGACTCAGACCGCCGCGCAGGCGGTGGAGGGCACCTCGATCAGCGATCTGATGGCCGCTACTCTCGGCTGGCGGGAGAATGATCTCACCGCCGAGCTCGGCCCCGGAACGCCGACCGAGATCACGGTCAGCGACGAGACGGTCGTCACCGCCCGCGCCTACGAGGGCACCCTCTTCGGCTGTCGGGCCGAGTCGACTTTCTCCTTTGACGGCGACCGGAAGATTGATTTGATCACCCACGCGCTGCCCACCACGTTTGAGACACTGCGCGAGGATCTTCGTGAACTATTCGGCGGCGACGGCGAGCAGACCCCCGCCTCGGACGACGAGCCCGAAACCGTCCGCTGGCAGGTGGAAAAGGCCTGCTACACCCTGACCAACATGCAGTCGGACAATGTTCTGCTGCAGATAACGCTCAAATAGAAGAGCGCGGCGATGTTCGCCGCGCTCTGTTTCTGTCTCACAGCAGCCCGAGCAGCGTTTCAAGCGCCGGGGACAAACGCTTGTCCCTGTGCCACACAGCAAACATCTCGTTTTGCAGCGAAAGCCCACGCACCTCCACCTGCGCGAGTCTGCCCGTGCACAGCTCCCCGTCAAGCATCCCCTGCGGCAGCACAGCGATGCCAAGCCCGGCTCGGGCCGCCTCGAGCAGCGCGGCGGAGTTGACACTCTCCCACACGGGGTCTGCTGTGTAGCCAAGGCGCAGAAGCTCGCTGTCAAGCGCCTCGCGCACGGCACTGCCCGGCTCGCGCAGCAGAAGCGGCTGCTCGCAGAGCTCACCAGGATCGAGTACACGCCCGGCGAGCGGGTGGCCGGGCGCACAGACGAGCTTGAGAGCGTAGCGGGAGAATGGACGGCAGACAAACGGCCCCTGTGGGCGTGCGCCCTCGAGCAGAGCGAGATCTGCTCTCCCCTCGCGCAGTGTGGTCGTGGCCTCGCCCGCGCTCACCACCCGCACCCGCACCGGCACTGCGGGCAGGTACTGTTCAAAGCGGCGTAGCGCATGGGGAAGATGCAGCGCCGCGATGGTGATACTCGATACGATGTGTACCGGAGCACGCTGTTCAAGGTGCGGCAATCGGCTCTCGAGCGCCTCACAGGCCGCCAGAATCGGCATTGCCTCCTCGAGCAGAAGTCGCCCCTGAGGGGTCGGCTCCACACGCTTGGCATATCGGTCGAACAGCACTGTGCCCGCACTCTGCTCAAGCTCCCGTATGGTATGGGACACAGCGGACTGCGTGAGATACAGCCGCCGGGCTGCAGCGGTAAAGCTACCTGTCTCACATACGGCCCGCAGCACCGTGAGCTGACGCAGTGTGAGCATGCCCTCTCCTCCAGTCATGAATTTTATTCATGGATATTGCAAAATTATATCGCTTTTCAGATTTCTTTGCAAGTGATATGATGAACGGGCTTGTTTGAGAGGAGAGAAAACATGAGAGAAAAGTGGAAGCTCTGCTGGTGGCTTGCCAGAACCAATCTGTTTATCAGTACATTCACCTTTGGCGGGGGCTATGTGGTCGTGCCGATGGTGCGCCGGTACTTTATTGAAAAGCACCACCTGTTCACCGAGCAGGAGCTCGCCGAAATGGCGGCCATCGCCCAGTCCACCCCGGGGGCGATCGCGGTGAATCTGGTCTCGCTCGCGGGGTACCGAGTGGCTGGGCGGGTCGGCATGGTGCTCAGCTGCGTCTGCGCGGTCATCCCGCCACTGGTTATTCTCGCGGTGGTGTCACTTTGCTATGCGGCGGTCATCTCCAACACATTGGTCGCCGCAGTGCTGCGGGGTATGCAGGCGGGCGTAGCTGCTCTGATTGTGGACTTCGCCGTGGACATGACTGCCATGATACTGCGTGAACGCTCACCGCTGCTCACTGCCCTTGTCGTCGGCTCGTTTGTTGTGAGTACATTTACCCGCGTCAACATCATTCTGGTGCTGATGGCGAGTTGTCTGCTCTGTGCGGCGCGGGTCTGGACAGCGCGCAGAAAGCAGGCGCTGCGATGAAAACGCTCTTTTCTCTGCTGACCGTCTTTTTCAAAATCGGTCTGTTCAGCATCGGTGGGGGCTATGCCATCATCCCGCTGATTCAGTCGCAGGTGGTTGACCAACTTGGCTGGGTCTCCCAAAAGGTGTTTACCGACATCATCACCATCTCACAGATGACTCCCGGGCCGCTCGCCGTCAACGCCTCGACTTTCATCGGCATCCAGATTGCCGGCATTCCCGGTGCTCTGATCGCGACAGTCGGCTGTGTGGTCTCGGGCATCTGCATCTCGCTTGCACTGTATCTGCTCTTTCGGCGGTTCAACCGCTCGGCCTATGTACTGCAGGTTCTCAGCGGTCTCAAGGCGAGTTCGCTCGGGCTGATTCTCTCGGCCGCAGTTTCTCTTTTGCTGCTGGCCTTTGGCAGCCCCGTCGGGACACTGCCCTTTGACTGGGTAGCGGTGCTCGTCTTCGGCGGCGCCCTCTTTGCGTTGCGCCGGTGGAAAATCAATCCCATTCTCATGATGGCGCTCACCGGCGTCATCGGCATACTGATCTACTGAGGTAAAGGGCGCGCGGCGATGGGCCGCGCGCCCTTTTGATTCTATTCGGTGTAGAGGCCGGTTGAGAGATAGCGCTCACCTGTGTCGGGCAGCAGCGTGGCGACGACCTTGCCCCGGTTTTCCGGCCGCGCGGCGAGCGCAGCGGCGGCCGCTGCCGCGGCGCCCGACGAGATGCCGACCATCAGCCCCTCGGTTCGCATGAGCTCGCGGCTCGCCGCGCGGGCGGCAGCCGTGTCGATAGGAATGATCTCGTCGATCAGTGAGCGGTCGAGCACCTTGGGCACAAAGTTTGCGCCGATGCCCTGTATGCCGTGCGGTCCGGGCTCGCCGCCTGCGAGTACGGGAGACTCGGCGGGCTCCACCGCGATGATTTTGATCTCCGGCAGCTTCTCTTTGAGATAGCGCCCGGTCCCGGTCAGCGTACCGCCGGTGCCGACCGTGGCGACAAAGAAGTCGATCTCCCCGCCCGCGTCGCGCAGCAGCTCGGGCCCTGTGGTCTCATAGTGGGCGCGGGCATTTGCCGGGTTATCAAACTGGCGCGGGATAAATGCGTCGCCGAGCTCGTGCGCAAGCTGCTCCGCGCGCTCAATGGAGCCCGCCATGCCCTTTGCCCCCTCGGTGAGCACCACCTCGGCCCCGAGCGAGCGCAACAGGTCAACCCGCTCGCGGCTCATGGTGTCCGGCATGGTCAGAATGATGCGCCGCCCCTCGAGCGCGCAGAGAAAGGCAAGGCCGATGCCCGTGTTGCCGCTCGTCGGCTCGACAACGGCCGTGTGTGCGCCGAGCAGACCGTCTTTTTTCGCCGTCTCGAGCATAGAATAGGCTGCGCGGTCCTTGGCGCTCCGCATGGGGTTGAAACTCTCGAGCTTCGCGAGAAGCTCGGCTTTGCACCCGCGCGCCTCACCGAAGCGCGACAGGCGCAGAAGCGGCGTGTTGCCAATGAGCTGGGTCAAATTGTCCGCAATCTGTTTCATTTCATACTCCTTTTTATGGCTGTGAATCTATTCTATTCCAACCATACTCCCAAATACTCTCATTGACAAGATTTTTTCGCGGGTATACACTAACAAAGTATCAAAATACCCGGCCCCGGCCGGAGGAAAGGATGTGTTTGTCATCAGTATCCACGAGTGGCTCAAACGGGACTCCCTCTCGCTCGCCGAACAGCTTGTCGCCATCAACGATGAGCAGATTCTGCAAAACCACATCAGCGGCTTCGGCATGAAGAAGAAGATCGTCGACACCATCTTCACTCTGCGCGCGTCGCTGTTCCCCTCCATCTACGAGAAGGACACCACCAACCACGCCTTTTTGCAGACCGTCGTCAACCGCCGTCTCTGCGAGGCTGCCATCTCCCTGCGCACCAACATCGAAGAGGTGCTGCGCAACATCTGCGAACGCGAAAACAAGGGGGCGAACGACTGTACCGTCTGCAGCGACCGCGCGGATGCGATCACACAGGCCTTTATGAGTAAGCTCGGCGACATTCGCGAGAAGCTCTCCTCCGACATCGAGGCCGCCTACAACGGCGATCCCGCCGCGCGCTACTTTGAGGAGATCGTGCTCAGCTACCCCTCCATCGAGGCCGTCACCATCCAGCGCATGGCCCACGAGCTCTATCTGCTCGGCGTGCCGCTGATTCCGCGCATCATGACCGAGTACGGTCATGCCACCACCGGCATCGACATCCACCCCGGCGCGCAGATCGGCGACCACTTTTTCATCGACCACGGCACCGGCGTCGTCATCGGTGAGACCTGTGTCATCGGCAACAACGTCAAGCTCTACCAGGGCGTGACGCTCGGCGCGAAGAGCTTTGAGCTCGACGCGGACGGCAACCCCGTCAAGGGCATCAAGCGCCACCCCAACATCGAGGACCGGGTCATCGTCTACTCGGGCGCCACCATTCTCGGCGGCGACACCACCATCGGCCACGACTCGGTCATCGGCGGCAACGTCTGGCTCACCCAGTCGGTTCCCCCCTACTCCAAGGTCTACCAGCCCCCGTTTGATCCGGTCATCAAGCCCGGCTCACTCTAAACCTGCGACCCCGGTTGTTTCACGTGAAACAGCCGGGGTCTTTCTCTGTCGGGAGTGTTTCACGTGAAACACCCCTTTGAAAAAGCGGCTCGCTATAGTATAATAGAGAGAGCCACCGGCCGCCCGCCGGTGGGATCAACACAGAAATGAGAGAACAGCGAATGGGTAAAATCATCGCCATTGCCAATCAGAAAGGCGGTGTGGGCAAGACCACGACCGCCATCAACCTCTCCGCCTGCCTTGCGCAGAGCGGCAAGTCCGTGCTGCTCGTCGACATTGACCCCCAGGGCAACACCACAAGCGGCGTGGGCGTCAACAAGAAAGACCTGCCCCGCTCGAGCTACGACATGATCATCGGCCAGTGCCCGCCCGACAGCGTCGTGGTGCACACGGCGGTGAAGAATCTCGACCTCATCCCCTCCAACGTCAGTCTGGCCGGAGCCGAGATCGAGCTTGTCGATCTCGGCAGCCGCGAGGGGCAGCTCAAGCGCAGCCTCGGGCTTCTGCGCCACAAGTACGACTTTCTGTTCATCGACTGCCCGCCGTCTCTGGGGCTGCTGACCATCAACGCCCTCACCGCGGCCGACAGCATTCTCATGCCCATTCAGTGCGAGTTCTTCGCGCTCGAGGGGCTTTCCCAACTGATGAACACCGTGCGGCAGGTCAAGCGGGTCTACAACCCCGCCCTCGCAGTCGAGGGGGTTTTGCTGACCATGTTCGACGGCCGGCTGAATCTGACGCTTCAGGTCACCGAGGAGGTCAAGCGGTTCTTCCCGGGCAAGGTCTTCAAGACTGCCATACCGCGCAACGTGCGCCTGAGCGAGGCGCCGAGCCACGGCGTGCCCATCACACTCTACGACAGGTACTCGCGCGGGGCCGACGCCTATCAGGCGCTGGCCAAGGAGTTTCTCAAAAACAACAAAAAGCCCCGCCCCTAGGTGCCTGCGGCACGGCAGTGCCTGGCGGGGCGGCAATATTATTTTTTCAATCGGGCTTTGTGAGACATTCAAATTGCTCCACCGCAGGTGGTTGCCCCACCGCAGGTGGCCATCGCAGAGCCCCTGGTGGGGCGGCAATATTATCTTTTCAATCAGGCTTTGTGAGACGTTCAAATGCCCCACCGCAGGTGGTTGCTCCACCGCAGGTGGCCATCGCAGGTGGAAAAGGAGATTGTGATGAAAAAAGGACTGGGCAAGGGACTCGATTCCCTGTTTGCCGACAACACCATGGATATCAGCGTCGAGACCGGCGTCAAGACGCTGCGGCTCTCTGAGATCGAGCCGAACAAAAACCAGCCCCGCAAGGACTTTGACGAGGACGCGCTCGGCGAGCTCGCCGACTCCATCGCCGAGAACGGGGTTCTCTCCCCGCTGATCGTGCGCCCGCTCGAAAACGGCCGCTACCAGATCATCGCGGGCGAGCGCCGCTGGCGTGCGTCGCGGCTGGCGGGCCTTGCCGAGGTGCCCGTCGTCATCATGGAGGCCGACGACCGCCGCACCATGGAGCTTGCGCTCATCGAGAATCTTCAGCGCGAGGATCTCGGCCCGCTCGAGGAGAGCGAGGGCTACCAGCGGCTGGCCGCCGACTTCGGCCTGACCCAGGAGCAGATCGCAAAGCGGGTCGGCAAGTCCCGCCCGGCGGTGGCGAATGCCCTGCGTCTGCTCGCGCTGCCGCGCGAGGTACTCTCGCTTCTGCGCGAGGGCGCGCTCACGGCGGGCCACGCGCGGGCTCTTCTGGCTCTGCCCGACGACGACGCCCGCCGCGCCGCGGCCGAGCGCATCGTCAAGGGTGAGCTCAGCGTCCGCGAGGCCGAGCAGCTCGTCAAGCGGCTTTTGAAGCCCGCGCCGGCCGCCGAGCCTGCGCCGCGCGAGAACTACGCGCTCGCACTGCAGAGCAAGCTCGAGCAGAGCCTCGGGCGCAAGGTGCGCCTCGCCCCGCGCGGCAAGGCGGGCAAGCTCGAGCTCTACTACACTGACAACGACGACCTCGCGGAACTGCTCGCCCGCCTCGGCGTCGACAACGACTGAAAAGGCAGGCGATTTCTCCCTTGACCAGAGACCAGATGAAGCGCAGCGGCACTCTTCGCATCTTCGCTTCCTACTATAAGCCCCACCTGAAGCTCTTTGTTCTCGACATGGTCTGCGCGCTGTGCATCTGCGCGGTGGATCTGCTCTTCCCCGTCGTGTCCCGCTACGCCATGCAGTCCCTGCTGCCGGGGCGTCTCTTCGGCGCGTTCTTCGCCGTGATGGCCGCGCTCGCGGGGGCCTATGTGCTCAAGAGCGTGTTCTACTACGTCGTCACCTACTGGGGGCACCTGCTCGGCGTGCGCATGGAGGCCGACATCCGCCGCGACCTCTTCTCCCACATGCAGCAGCTCTCTTTCTCCTTCTACGACAAAAACCGCACCGGCCAGCTTATGAGCCGCGTCACGGGCGACCTCTTCGAGATCACCGAACTCGCCCACCACGGGCCGGAGGACCTGTTCATCTCCGCCGTGACCATCCTCGGCGCGTTCGCGATCATGCTCACCATCCAGTGGCAGCTCGCCCTTGTGGTGTTCGCGGTCATCCCGCTGTTTCTGCTCTTCACCACGCTGAGCCGCCGGCGGATGATGAGCGCCTCGACCGCCGTCAAAGAGAAGCTCTCGGGCATCAACGGCGAGGTCGAGTCCTCCCTGTCCGGCATGCGCACCGCCAAGGCCTTTGCCAACGAGGCCGCCGAGAGCCGCAAGTTCGCCGCCGCGAACGACGAGTTCCGCGGCGCCAAGCGCGGCTACTACCGCACCATGGCGCGCTACATAGCGGGCATGGAGTTCTTCATGGGCTTTCTGCCCGTGGTGGTCATTGCCGTCGGCGGCGGTCTCATCATGGCCGGCCGCATGGACTTCATTGACCTGACCACGTTCACCCTCTATGTCACCACATTCATCACGCCCGTTCGCAAGCTCTCGGCCTTTGTCGAGCAGTACATGCAGGGCATGGCGGGCTTCAAGCGCTTTGTGGAACTCATGCGCGTCGAGCCCGACATCAAGGACGCTCCCGATGCTGTGGAGCTGAAAGACGTCAGAGGCGACATCCTCGTCGACGACGTCACATTCCGCTATGACGCGGAGCCCGTGCTCGAGCATGTGACGCTCCATGTGCGCCCGGGCGAGACCGTCGCGGTTGTCGGCCCGTCGGGCGGCGGCAAGTCCACGCTCTGTCAGCTCATCCCCCGCTTCTACGACGTCACCGACGGGCGGGTCCTCGTGGACGGGCAGGACGTGCGCACGCTCACACAGCACTCTCTGCGCGGGCAGATCGGCATTGTGCAGCAGGATGTGTTCCTCTTCGCCGGCACCATCTACGACAACATCCGCTACGGCCGGCCCGACGCCACCGAGGCTGAGATCGTCGAGGCCGCCAGGCGCGCTGAGATCTACGACGACATCCTCGCCATGCCGGACGGGTTCCAGACCCAGGTCGGCGAGCGCGGCGTCATGCTCTCCGGCGGGCAGAAGCAGCGCGTATCCATCGCGCGCATTTTTTTGAAGAACCCGCCCATCCTCATTCTCGACGAGGCGACAAGCGCGCTCGACTCGGTCACCGAGGCGCGCATCCAGTCCGCTTTCGACGACCTGGCACGGGGCCGCACCACCCTCATCATCGCCCACCGGCTCTCCACCATCCGCTCGGCCTCCCGCATCGTCGTCATCGACGGCTGCTCCATCCGCGAAGAGGGCACTCACGAGGAGCTTCTGGCCCTGGGCGGCGAATACGCACAGTTGTATGAAGCTCAAAAATCAGTTTCCGTATAATATTAAGATTGAGAGAGGGCGCTCCGCCGCGGCGGAGCGCCCTCTCTGCGCAGCCGGAAGCGCCCGCATGACGGGCGGGCAGCACGAACTCCAGCTGGTTTCTCACGCAAAAAAAGAGCGGACGCCTCAGCGTCCGCTCTTCTCTCTGCTTTAGATTCCGAATTTCTCAAAGGCATCCAGCGCAAGGGTCAAGCCGACAAAAACCACACCCGCGAGAATGGTGATCTTGCCGAGCATGGCGCCCTTTGTCTTGCCCTTGTTGCGGCCAAAGAAGCTCTCACTCGAGCCGCCGGAAATCACACCGGACATGCCGCCCTCTTTGTCATCCTGCATCATCACCGCGACAATGATCGCAATGGCGCAGATGAGCTGTATAATCGAAACAATCAACTTCGGTGTGGACATAGTCACGTCTCCTTACAAAAATCAGGTAAAATCATATTACCACAGGCAAATTGCAAATGCAAGTCCTCCCTTTGCCCAAACGCCAATTTGAGGGCCTTTTTCATACGCGCAGTAATATTTTATCCTATTATAACTCTTTTATGTGACTGCCATCATGTTATAGAGCCGGCAGAGCCGGATATCCTCGCGGGAGATTTTGAGCCGTGTGATGAGATGCTCATCCTCGCGCAGCCGTTCGCGCGCAAAGAGCATCTTTGCCGCGATGGGCATCATCGGCCGCGACGAGAAGCCGTTGAAGAGCCCCCATTTCGTCTCGGCTTCCAGGTAGGGTGCGAGAATCTGCACACTCGCTTTCTCCATGGGGGTGTCGCGGTTGGTCAACTGAATATTGGTCAGCGCGTCATAGTGTTCGATGTAGCCCCAGTAGGTGTTCTCGCAGTTCTGGTAGCTGGCAAAGGAGTGGAAGTTCATATACATCAGCAGCCGGCAGCGGTTCTCCTCCACCGGTCCGACCAGGTCAAACACACAGCGGATGAGCTGATTGCTCCGCCCGTCAAAGAGATAGCTGTAAAATTGGGACACACCGTTGAAAAAGGCCGGGCTTCGGCCGCTCAGATCGGGTGTGCCGCTCTCTCTTCCCCGGCAGAGCAGCTGCTCCACATGGATGTGAAGCGCCTGCGCGACGGCATAGAGGGTCTCAATGTCCATGGCTATTTCCCCGGTCTCATACTTCGAGACGGTGGACGGACTTCGGTACAGCAGCGCCGCGAGCTGCGTGAGCGTGAGCTTTCTCATCCGGCGAAAGCTGCGCATGCGCCCGCCGATCTCCCGCGCTATCTCGCCCACTGCGGCCGCCCCCTTTCCTGAGAATCAAAAAATTGCTGGTTTTCCGCGCTCTTTTCCTCTTTTTTTCTATTTTACCATAAAAGTTGCCTGAAATTTATTTACAGTCAAAAAAATCTTTCAAAATTTTCGTCTCACGAAAACAAGACCTCTTTGACGCGGGCGGCATGGACAGTGTAAGCTGACAAAAAAGACAAGGGGGCCTTAGCTTGTACAACTTTGACGAGATCATCGACCGCCGCCACACCAACGCCATGAATACCGACGGCTTTCGAAGCTACATCTTTCACGCGGACGATAGCATGACCTTTCCCTACCGGGATGAGGAGTTCATCCGCATGTGGGTCGCGGATATGGAGTTCGCGACGCCTGACGTCGTCATCGACGGCATCCGCGAGCGGCTTGACCGGCGCATCTTCGGCTACACCAGAATCTTCGGCGACGACTACTACCGCGCCTTTTCCGGCTGGTGCCGCCGCCGCTACGGCTGGGACTTCCCCCGTGAGCAGCTCGTCACGTCAAACGGCATCATTCCCGCGCTCTACGAGCTGGTGGACTACATCTGCGCGCCCGACGAGCGCGTGCTCTTTCTCACGCCCTCCTACGCCTACTTTCAATATGCGGCCGATTTCAACCGCCGCGAGGCCGTCAAGTGTGATCTGATCTATGATGAGGGCCGCTACACCATTGATTTTGAAGATCTGGAACGCAAGGCGGCGGACCCGAAGACCACGCTGTTCATCCTGTGCAACCCGCACAATCCCACCGGGCGGGTGTGGCGCGAGCCGGAGCTGCGGCAGATGGCACAGATCATCGAGCGGCACCGGCTCTGGGTGATCTCGGATGAAATTCACTGCGATCTGCTGCGCCGGGGCGAGTCTCACACTCCGCTCGGCAAAGTCATGCCCGATTACTCCCGCCTTGTCACCTGTATGGCGCCGAGCAAGACATTCAACATGGCCGGTCTCATGTTCTCCAACGTCATCATCCGCGACGGGGCGCTGCGCCGCCGCTGGCTCGAGCGCCACTACAACTTTGACAACCCCCTGAGCGTCGCCGCGGCGCAGGCCGCCTATGAGCGCGGCGAGCCCTGGCTCGAAGAGCTGCGCGCCTATCTCGATGAAAATTTCGCCCTCACAGCGGCGACGCTGGCCGAGAAGCTTCCCCGCGCGGTCTTTCATGTCTCAGAGGCCACCTACCTCGCCTGGGTCGATCTCTCAGCCTACTTTGAGCCGGACGAGAACCTGCCGCTCTTCTTTGCCCACCGGGGCGGCGTGCTGCTCGAGGGCGGCGACATGTTTGTCCAGCACTCCGACGGCTTCATCCGGCTGAACCTCGCCTGCCCGCGCGCCACGCTCGCCGAGGGACTGCGGCGCATCTGCGAGGCGGTCAACACCAAACACAGCGAACCATTCACAGCGCCCGATCCGCAATAGGAAAAAGGAGCCTCCCCAAGGAGGCTCCTTTTTTTCCTGTTAGTATATTCTTCCCTGTAAATTACTCTTCTGCGGATTCCACGGCCTGCGCTGTGTCTGCGCTCTGGCCGTCCGGCGTCTCGTCCGGCGCGTCCCCGCCGTCCTCCTCGGGCTCCTCGTGGTCGGTGCGCGCGAGGGTCACGACGGTGACGCCCTCCTCGAGGCGCATCACGCGCACGCCCTGGGTCACACGCGAGTAGACGGGAATCTCGCTTGCCGCCATGCGGATGACCACGCCGTCGGACGAGATGAGAATGATGTCCTCCTCGTCCTCCACGACCTTGACGCCCGCGACAAGGCCGGTCTTGTCGGTGAGATTGTAGTTTGTGATGCCCTTGCCGCCGCGGTTTTGCACCTTGTACTCGCTGATCTCGGTGCGCTTGCCATAGCCGTTCTCGGTCACGGTCAGAAGCCGCCCGCCCTCGCGGCAGTTGCAGATGCCGATGACATAGTCGCCGTCGCGCAGCTCCATGCCGCGCACGCCGTGCGAGGGCCGCCCCATGCGGCGCACGTCGCTGACCTTGAAGCGGATGGCACGGCCGTTCTTCGTCGCGAGCAGAAGCGTCTCATCCTCGCCGGTGAGCTTGACGCCGACGAGCTCGTCGTCGTCCTCGAGCAGAATGCCGATGACGCCGCCCTTTCTCGCGGTGTTGTACTCCATGAGCGCGGTGCGCTTGATGGTGCCGTTTCGGGTGACCATCGTCAGATACTTGTCCTCCTCGAACTCGTCGAGGTGGATGACCGCCGAGATCTTCTCATCCTGCCGCAGCTGCAGCAGGTTTACAATGTTCGTCCCCTTGGCCGTGCGCCCGGCCTCGGGAATCATGTAGCACTTGAGCCGGTAGACCTGGCCGCGGTCGGTGAAGAAGAGGATGTAGCTGTGGGTCGAGGCCACAAAGAGCTCCTCGACAAAGTCCTCCTCGCGGGTGGTCATGGCGGTGATGCCGCGCCCGCCGCGCCGCTGGGCGCGGTAGGCCGACACCGGCTGGCGCTTGATGTAGCCGAGGTGCGTGCGGGTGATGACGCAGTCCTCCCGCTCGATCATGTCCTCGTAGTCGATGTCGTCGACAAAGGGCTCAAAGGCCGTGCGGCGCTCGTCGCCGTACCTGTCGCGGATGGCGATGAGCTCGTCTTTTACGATCTTGAGCACGAGCTGCTCGTCGCCGAGCACCTCGTTGTAGTATTTGATCTTCTCACAGAGCTCGTCATACTCGCCCTGAATCTTCTCGCGCTCGAGCCCCTGCAGGCGGGCGAGGCGCATGTCGAGAATGGCCCCCGCCTGAATGTCGGACAGATCAAAGGTCTCCATCAGGCGGGTCTTTGCGTTGTCGTAGCTCGTGCGGATGATGTGGATGACCTCGTCGATGTGGTCGAGCGCGGTCAGAAGCCCGAGCAGAATGTGCTGGCGCGCCTCGGCCTTTTTGAGGTCGTAGCGCGTGCGGCGCACGATGATCTGCTCCTGGAACTTGATGTAGTGGGTGAGAATCTGGTGCAGATTCAGAACGCGCGGCTGGGTCTGGTTGTCGACCAGCGCCAGCATGATGATGGAGAACGTGTCCTGCATCTGGGTGAACTTGTAGAGCTGATTCAAGACCACCTGGGGGTTCGCGTCGCGCTTGAGCTCGATGACGATCTTCATGCCCTCGCGGTCCGACTCGTCGCGCAGCCCCGAGATGCCCTCGATGCGCTTGTCCTTGACGTGGTCGGCGATGTTCTCAATGAGCCGGGCCTTGTTGACCTGGTAGGGGAGCTCGGTGACCACGATGCGGAACTTGTTGTCCTTCTCCTCGATCTCGGCGCGGCAGCGCACGATCAGCTTGCCGCGGCCGGTGGCGTAAGCGCTGCGGATACCGGACTTGCCCATGATGATGCCGCCCGTCGGAAAGTCCGGCCCCTTGATGTGCTCCATGAGCATCTCGAGGTCGGCCTCGGGGTTGTCGATCAGGCAGATGACGCCGTCGATCACCTCGCGCAGATTGTGCGGGGGGATGTTTGTCGCCATGCCGACCGCGATGCCCGACGAGCCGTTGACCAGCAGACTCGGAAAGCGCGACGGCAGAACGACCGGCTCCTTGAGCCGCTCGTCGAAGTTCGGCATGAAGTCGACGGTCTCCTTGTCGATGTCGGCGAGCATCTCGTTTGCCAGGCGCGACATGCGCGCCTCGGTGTAACGGTAGGCCGCGGGCGGATCGCCGTCGACCGAGCCGAAGTTGCCGTGGCCGTCGATCATCGGGTAGCGCAGCGAGAAGTCCTGCGCCATGCGCACGAGCGAGTCGTAGACCGCCGCGTCGCCGTGGGGGTGGTACCGGCCGAGCACGGCGCCGACCGTGGTGGCCGACTTGCGAAACGGCTTGTCGCTTGTGAGCCCGTCCTCGTACATGGTGTAGAGAATACGCCGGTGAACGGGCTTGAGCCCGTCGCGCACATCGGGCAGCGCACGGCCGACAATGACGCTCATCGCATAGTCGATGTAGGACTTCTTCATCTCCTTTTCGAGATCGACATTGATGATATTCTGAAGCTCCTGGTTTTCAAAAGACATCTGTCACGCCCTCCTTATATATCGAGGTTGACAACGTATTGGGCGTTGCTCTCAATAAATTCCCGTCTGGGGTCGACCTTGTCGCCCATCAGGATGGTGAAAATCTCGTCGGCCGCCACCGCGTCCTCAAGCTCCACGCGAAGCAGCGTGCGCTTGGCGGGGTCCATGGTCGTCTCCCAGAGCTCGTGCGAGTCCATCTCGCCGAGGCCCTTGTTGCGCTGGATGTCGATCACGGCGTTTTTGTCCTCGCCGCGAAGCTCGGCGCTCATCCTGTCGCGCTCGGGGTCGCTGTAGGCGTAGCGCACCTGCTTGCCGCGCACGAGCTTGTAGAGCGGCGGCTGGGCGATGTAGACATGGCCCTCGGTGATCAGCGGGCGCATGAAGCGGAAGAAGAAGGTCAGAAGCAGCGTTCGGATGTGCGAGCCGTCGACGTCGGCATCGGCCATGATGATGACCTTGCCGTAGCGCAGCTTCGACAGGTCGAACTCGTCGCCGATGCCCGCGCCGAGCGCCGTGATGACCGGCTGGAGCTTGTCGTTGCCGTAGACCCGGTCGATGCGGGCTTTCTCGACGTTGAGCATCTTGCCCCACAGCGGCAGAATCGCCTGGTATTTGCTGTCGCGGCCGCCCTTGGCCGAGCCGCCGGCCGAGTCGCCCTCGACGATGTAGATCTCGGTGTACTCGGGGTTCTTCTCGTAGCAGTCGGCGAGCTTTCCGGGCAGCGACGCGCCGTCGAGCGCGGACTTTCTGCGGGTGAGCTCGCGGGCCTTTCGCGCGGCCTCGCGCGCGCGCGACGCGGTGAGCGACTTTTCGAGAATCATCTTCGCGACCGCAGGATTCTCCTCGAGGAAGTAGCTCAGCTTCTCAGAAACCATGCTGTCGACAAGCGAGCGCATGGGAGCGTTTCCGAGCTTGGTCTTGGTCTGACCCTCAAACTGTGGCTCGTGGAGCTTGACGCTGATGATGGCCGTGAGTCCCTCGCGCACGTCCTCGCCCGAGAGGTTCTTGTCGCTGTCCTTGAGCATGTTGTGCTTGCGGGCATAGTCGTTTAACACCTTGGTCAGCGCGGCCTTGAAGCCGATCTCGTGCACGCCGCCCTCGGTGGTGTTGATGTTGTTGGCAAAGGAGAGGATGGTCTCGTCATAGCGCTCGGTGTACTGCAAGGCCACCTCGGCCTGCATGTCGTCCCTGCTGCCCGAGACATAGATCACATCCGGGTGGATGGGCTCCTTGTTCTTGTTGATGTGCTGCACGAAGCTCGTGATGCCACCCTCGTAGTGCATGGACTTCTCGACCGGCTCCTCCCCGCGGTGGTCGCGCAGCGTGATGCGAAGCCCGGCGTTGAGAAAGGCCTGCTCGCGCATGCGGTTCAAGAGCACATTGTAGTCGTACTCCACCGTGTCAAAGATGGTGTCGTCCGCGAGAAAGCTGACCGTGGTGCCCGTGCGGTCGGTCTCACCGATGATCTCGACCGGCCCTTTCGGCACACCGCGCTCAAAGCGCTGAAAGTGGATGTGCTTCCCGTCGCAGACTCTCACCTCGAGCCACCTGCTCAGGGCGTTGACCACCGAGGCGCCCACACCGTGCAGACCGCCCGAGACCTTGTAGCCGCCCGCACCGAACTTGCCGCCCGCGTGCAGAATAGTGAAGACCACCTCGAGCGTCGAGATGCCCATCTTCGGGTGGATGCCCGTCGGAATGCCGCGCCCGTCGTCCGCCACGGTGATGGAGTTGTCGGCGTTGATGTCGACCTCAATGTGGGTGCAGTAGCCCGCGAGCGCCTCGTCGATGCCGTTGTCGACAATTTCGTAGACCAGGTGGTGAAGTCCCCTCGCGGACGTTGAGCCGATGTACATGCCAGGCCGCTTGCGCACCGCCTCAAGGCCCTCGAGCACCTGAATTTGAGTTTCGTCATAGACCTGTGTTACTTTTTCTTCCGTCATACTGTCCTCCCAATTTATACCGGATTCACAAGGTTTCCCATGCTGTTTTTGCGCTTTTCGAGCGTCGCCGGGGAAATCTGTGAGATATAGACGGTCCGCTTGTCCTCTCTCTGACAGAGAATAAAGGACTTTGGCAGATCATCGAGCACGTTGACCACCTCGCCGCGCGCCTGCGCGGTATTCAGAAATTCCCGTGTGGTCTTCGAGATCGTCGTGTTCTCCAGATCAAAGATGCCGATGATGTCGCGCTCGGCGACCATGACATCCTGGCCGAGGTGCAAAAACATGTGATTCCCCCCTGTATCGTAAGGCCGTCAGAGACCCTGCTGCCGTCGGATGGTTCCGTTTTCCACCTCAAAGAGATTCTGCTGGGCGAGGCCGGCGAAACGGTCGCGGTCACAGGTGGTGATGACCACCTGCTTGCCGCTGATGTGGTGCAGGATGTAGCTCTGGCGCTGCGGGTCGAGCTCCGAGAGAATGTCGTCGAGCAGCAGCACCGGATACTCGCCGAAGACGGCGCGCGCCGCCTCGCACTCGGCGATCTTCATCGAGAGCACAGCGCTTCGCTGCTGGCCCTGCGAGCCGAAGATGCGGCAGCTCTCGCCGCCGATGAGAATGTCAAAGTCGTCGCGGTGGGGGCCGACCAGGCTCACCCCGGCGCGGATCTCCTCGCTCTCGCGCTCTTCGAGCGCGCGGCGAAAGGCCTGCGTGATGGCGCCGAGATCGCGGTAGCCGCTGTCGTCAAGCCCCTCGTGAAAGCCGAGATAGCGCAGCGACAGCTCCTCTCTGCCCTCTGAGAGATCGCGGTGAATTCCCGCCGCGAGGGTGTTGATGCGGCTGAGATACTGGTAGCGGTTCATCACGAGAAACGCGCCGTTTGCCGCGAGCTTCTCGTTCCAGACCCCGAGCGTGTCCCCGAGCTGCGGAAAGCGCGCCATGTCCTTTAACAGCGCGTTCTTCTGAGCTACGGTCTTCTGGTAGGCCGAGAGCACGGCGTAGTAGCGGGGCTTGAGCTGAGAGAGCGCAAAGTCCAGAAACCGCCGCCGCTCGCCCGGGCCCTCCTTGACGAGATTTAAATGCTCCGGCGCGAACAGCACCGAGGAGAAGCTGCCGAGCATCTCGCTGGTCTTGAGCTTGACGCCGTTGAGCGTGACCTCTTTTTTGCGGCCCTCGCGAAACAGGCGAATCTGCGCCTGCTGCTCGCGAGCCTGAAACTGAAAGCGCAGCGTCAGCGTCGCCGCGTCGCACCCGAAGCGGATGAGATCCCGCTCGCGCCCGGCGCGAAAGGACTTGCCGGTCGAGAAGAGATAGATCCCCTCGAGCAGATTCGTCTTCCCCTGGGCGTTGCTGCCGAAGAGCACGTTGCTGTGCTCACCGAGCGTCAGCGTACAGTCGGCGATGTTGCGAAAATTTTGAAGCGACAGCTCCCGAACAATCATGTCGCCGCCGTCACCACCAGGGTCTGCTCTCCGACGGTGACCTCCATGCCGGGCGTGATCTTGCGCCCACGCTGGGTGCAGACCCCGCCGTCAACGAGCACTTCCCCGCTCTGTACCAGCTCTTTCGCCTCGCCCCCTGTCATGGTGAGCCCAGCGAATTTCAAAAGCGCGTCGAGCTTGATAAAGGCCGTTGTGATTGCAATCTCAGTTCTCATCGCTCTTCAACCTCACCGGCAGCACGAGGAAGATGAAGCCCTCCCCCTCCACCGGGCGCAGCACCAGCGGCGCGAGCGGCGAGGTCAGTTCGACCATGACCTCCTCCTGCTCGCAGTAGCGAAACGCATCGAGCAGGTACTTGTTGTTGAAGCCCATCTCGAGCGATCCGCCCGAGGAGGCCGCCGCAAACTCGTCGTACACCCGTCCGAGAGGGGTCGAGCAGTTCATAACGACCGTGTCATCGTGGAACTGAATGCGAATGGGGCTTCTCTGGCGCTCGCTGATGAGAAGCGAGGCGCGCTCGATGGAGTCGACGAAGTTTTTGACCTTTGCGCGGATTTTGATGGTGGCGTTTGCAGGGATCGCCGCTTTATAATTGAGAAATTCACCCTCGAGCAGCCGCGAGACGAGCTGCTTGTTCTCGAGCTCAAAGATGATGTGCTTTCTCGACAGGCTAATGCTGATGGGGTTGTCGGTGTCGTCCATGAGCTTGACGATCTCGCTGAGCGCCCGCCCTGGCACGACGAACGAGAAAGCCTCGCCCGTCTCGGTGTCGATCTTCTCCTCGCGCAGCGCGAGGCGGTAGCCGTCGACGCCGACCACCTTGAGGCTGTCGCTCGCCACGTCGAACAGGCAGCCCGTGTGAATGGGCTTGTTCTCGTTGGTCGAGACGGCGTAGACCGTCTGGCGGATCATGTTTTTCAAGAGGTTCTGCGGGAGCTTCAGCGAGCGCTCCCGGTCGACTTTCGGCATCTCGGGAAATTCGCCCGATGAGGTGCCGAGAATGGTGAACTCCGACATGCCGCACTTGATGGTGATCTTGAGCTTGTCGTCCACTTCAATGGTGACCACATCGTGGTCCATCTTTCTGAGAATCTCCGAGAACGTGTGGGCGTTGATCACCACCGACCCGGTGCCGTCGCACTCGCAGGGAATGACCGATTCGATGCCGATCTCGAGGTTGTACCCCGTGACTTTCAGCTCCCGCCCGTACTCGAGGAGCACGCCCTCGAGCGCGGCGAGCGACGTCTTTGACGACACGGCCCGCGAGGCGCAGAGCACCGCTTCGAGCAGATCTTCGCGGTTGCACGATAAATACATGGAAATTCCTCCTTAACCAGAATTGGTTTATTCACAGTAGTAATAGTAGGGGGCGTTGAAACTGTTGAAAAGGGAAAAACCCGCGCAGACAGGCGGGTTTTCGCCGGTTTGACGCCCCGGAATGCCCGATGATGAATTGTGGACAACAGGCCCTTCTTTTTTTGTGCTGTTGAGAGTGTGGAGAGTCGGCTGTGGAAAACGGACAAGTCTGTGGAAAACTGACCGGTCTTTCGGGTTATGACAACCGCCTGTCCCCCCGGCTGTGAAAAAGCTGTCAGCGGGTGTGGATAACTCAGGCGTTGAGACTGGCCATCACGTCGGTGATCATGTTCTTCATGCGCACGTCGCGCTCGAGATGCCCCTCCACCTCGCGGATGGCGTAGAGCACGGTCGCATGGTTGCGCCCGCCGAACACGTCGCCGATGTCGGTCAGCGACAGGTCGGTCCCCTCGCGGATGATGTACATGGCCACCTGCCGCGCGAGGGCCACCTCGGCCGTGCGCTTCTTGCTGCGAAGATCGTCGGGCTCGAGATTGTAGTAGCGCGCCACGTCCTCGACGATGCGCTCAACGAGAACCGAGACCGGCACCTGGTCGGAGAGGATGTCGCGGATGGCGGTCGCCGCCAGGTCGACGGTGATCCGCTCGCCGAGCGCCACATAGGCCGAGATCTTCTTGACGGCGCCCTCGAGCTGGCGAATGTTGTTTTTGAGCTTTCCGGCGATGTAGTCGGTCACATCCGCCGGCAGGTCGAGCCCGAGAGTCTTGGCCTTGCGGATGATGATGGCGCTTCGCGTCTCGAGATCCGGCGGCTGAATGTCGGCGATCAGGCCCCACTCAAAGCGGGTGCGCAGCCGGTCGTCGAGCGTCTGAATCTCTTTCGGCGGCCGGTCGGAGGTGAGCACAATCTGCTTTTTCTCGGCGTGCAGGGTGTTGAATGTGTGGAAAAACTCCTCCTGCGTGCTCTCCTTGCCGCCGATGAACTGGATGTCGTCCATGAGCAGCACATCCGCAAAGCGGTACTTGTTGCGAAATTCCACCACCGTGGAGTTGCGGATGGACTCGATGAGCTCGTTTGTGAAGACCTCGCCGCGCAGATAGACGACTTTGAAAGCGGGGTACTTCTTTTTGATCTCGTTTGCGATGGCATAGAGCAGATGGGTCTTGCCGAGGCCCGAGCCGCCGTAGATGAACAGCGGGTTGTAGGCCGCGGCGGGCGCGTTTGCGACCGCCACCGACGCCGCGTGGGCGAACTTGTTGGCGTTGCCGACAATGAAGTTGTCAAAGGTGTACTCGCGGTCGATCTGCGCGGTGAGATTGGCGGCGGGGGCCGCCGGCTGCGCCGCCTCGGGGGCGGAGAAAGCCTCCTCCGCCTCGAGGCGGTCCTCCTCGGTTTCAATCTCGATTTCCACCGGGAAGCCGAGGGTGTCGGCCAGATAGTTCTTGATGGTGTCGAGGTAGCGCGAGACGATGATCTCTTTCTGGAAATTGGAGGGAACCAGAAACAGCGCGCGCTGCATGTTGAGTTCGAGCGGCTGCATGCAGCTGATCCAGGTCTTGACCGCCACGGCCGAGAGGTTCTCGCTCATTTGCTGGTAGGCCCTCTGCCAGACCTCTTGAAAGGAATTCATAGGCTCCTCCTGCGTTTACTTCAAAACTACCATTAAGTATATCAAAATTTCCGATCTCGTTCAATTCTTTCTTCTGATTTAAGTATATTTATTTATATTAATAATATAATATATATTTAATATATAAAAGGGCGGCGGACCCACCGGTTTTTTTCGGTGAAGTTCACGATTGATTCGCGGGTGTTTTTTCCACTATGATGAGAGTGCAAAAATGCGAAAGGAAACAACCGATATGTTTACAACCGCCCTGTTCGATCTCGACGGCACTCTTCTGCGTATGACAAACGAGGACTTCTTTGACATCATGCTCGCCTCCTATCGGCGCATGTTCGCCGACCTCATGCCGGTCGACAACATCCGCGAGGTCTTCTTCAAGGTGATCGGCGAGGTTATCAACCACATGTCCGAGCGCACAAACGAGCAGGTCTTTTACGACGGCTTTGCGCGCTACTGCGGGCAGGAGAACATCGCCGAGTTTCGCCGGCGTCTTCTCGACTACTACAAAAACGACTACGGCGAGCTGCGCGCCGCCACCCACCCGAACGCCGAGATGATCGAGGCGGTGCGCCTGCTCAAAGAAAAGGGTTTCACTCTCGTCATGGCGACAAATCCCGTCTTCCCCGACGAGGGCGTGGCGCAGCGGGTGAGCTGGGCCGGGCTCTCGCTCGACGAGTTCGACTATGTTACAAGCTTTGCAGAGGACCGCTATGCAAAGCCCCACGTCGAGTTTTTCTACGACATTTTGAAAAAGCTCGGCCGCGATGTCTCGGAGTGTCTCTACGTCGGCAACGACCGCTACGAGGACATGGCCGCGACCGGCACGGGCATCACGACCTGGCTGATCGACGGCTATGTGCGCACCCGGCCCGACCGCAATTTCGACCACAGCTACCGCGGGCGGCCCAAGGCCTTTTTGCAGTTTGTGCGCGAGCTGCCGCCTGTGCGCTGATTTTGAAAAACGCACCAAAAAAAACCTTTCTCATACCATAGAGAGAAAGGTTTTTTTGTTTTTTTGAGAAAAGGAGCGTTTTGTATGCAGACAGAACAGGCTGCGGCCCCGGCGGAAATCACGACCAAGACTCTCGAGGCGGCCCCTCTGCTCGACGGGTGCGAGCTCGTGCGCATCACGGCGGACTACCCCGCTGTGGAAAGCGGGCTGACCCGCCCGCTGCGCGAGCGCATCAACCGCTACTACCGTCGGCTCGCGGGGGACTATGTGCGCTCGGCTCAGAGACAGCTCGGCGCCGTCGCAAAGCAGCGCGCGCTCGTCTGTGCGGCGGGCGGGGAGCCGTTTGTGCCCTTTACAGCTCGCATGAGCTTTGAGGTGCTCTTTTCCGGTCGGTGCATGTGCGTGCTCTACGAGCAGCAGGAGATCTGCGGGCCGCTCGTGCGGCGCACGCGCTTTTCGGATGTGTTCGATCTCGGCACCGGCGACCGGCTGCGTCTGCGGGATCTGTTTGTGCGCGGCAGGCGGGCTCTGCGGCCGCTGCGCGCGCTTCTGCTGCGCGCGGCGGATGAGCGGTTTGACTTTGCCGGCCGGCGGGACGGCGCGGCTCTTCGCCGGCGCATCGCGGCGCTCTGGCAGCCGGAGCAGTTCTATCTGCTGCCCGACGGGCTGGTGTTCTACTACCAGCCGGGCGAGATTCTTCCCGCCGCGCGGGGCGATTTTATCATAAAGCTGTCTTACGACAGCTTTGAGAAAGCGCTGCGCCGCGTAAAACGCGGCGTCTAGCCGCCACCGAAGCGGCGGCTAAACCTACCCCGCTCCCATGAGTACCCCCCAAACGTCCAGCTATCTCCAAAGCGGCAGCGAGGCCATCCTCTCCCCCTCTGAGAGGGAAAGCTCTACGGGGTCCAGGGGTCACTGACCCACTGGCCGTTTGTGTAGGGGGTTCAAAGGGGGGAGGAATCGGAACCTCCCCCCTGCGTTCTTTGGTTACTTTCTCACGTGAGAAAGTAACATTCACCCCGTTAGGAACACCTATGATTTTGCCACCACAAGGCCGAGGCTTTGCCAACACCAAAGCGACAGCAAAGCCCAATCCCTCAAAGGCGAATCTCCGTCGTTTCGCCATGATTGAAGTGACGGCAAAGTCATTGCCTCCGCTCCTGGGAGCGAAAGCCCGTAGAGTTCAAAGTGCGCTGTTCCGTTGGCAAACAAAAGACAATAAACAACAAGGTCGAGGTTTTGCAACCCCAAAGGGTTTTGCAGGACCTCGACCTTGTTTTAGAAACAAGCGCTCAAATTTTATGTGTGCCTGTGAAAAATCATATACATATTGTAATATCTATAAATCTTTCAACAAAATTGATCTCAAGACACTCGCTGAAATAGAAAGATTTTCACAGGGAACTTTCTTGCTGTGGATAACTGCGCCGATCTTTTTCGTTTTTAAAACAGGGGCGTTGAGGGTAGGAGGCTTGGCAAAGCCTCGGCTATGTGGTGGCGAGGTCTTCGGCACGCCTAACGGGGAGATGTTACTTTCTCACGTGAGAAAGTAACCAAAGAACGCAGGGGGGAGGTTCCGATTCCTCCCCCCTTTGAACCCCCTACACAAACGGCCAGTGGGTCAGTGACCCCTGGACCCCGTGGAGCTTTCACTCCCGGGGATGGAGGGGGATGGCTTTGCCGTCGCTTCAATCGTGGCTGGACGCCGGGGATTTACTCATGGGAAGCGAGGTAGGTTTAGCTGCCGCTTCGGTGGGGGTTAAACGCTGCCGCTTGCGCGGCATCAAAACAGACCGGCGGGAAAATTCTCCTCGGTGAGAATCCTCTGCTCGCCGGCGGCGCCCTCGTAGAAGCGCATCGCCGCGCCGTCCGTATCCGTGCAGCAGGTCTCGGTGACAAGCGTCTCAAAGCCGCCCGCTGTCGGAATGACCGCATACCCCGCCGAGACGGCCGTCAGCCCCTCGGGCAGCGTCCCCTCCCCGAGCGTGCTGCTCTTGAGCCCCCGCGCGTCAATGTGGTTCATCAGATAGGCCGTCGCGTCGTAGCGTACCACATCCCCCCGGTCGAGACCGATTCCCACCTGAATCAGATCGGGGTAGCAGAGGATGTCGCCGTCGCGGTAGGCGAAGCTGTAGAGCCCCATGCCGCCCTGCTGGCGGCTTGCGGCCAGCTCCATGCCGGCGTAGCCCTGCGCCGTGAGAAAGTCCGCCGCGAGCTGTCCGCCCTGCTCGAGGGAGAGCTCTGGCTCGCCGAGCGCGCGCTCGTTTGCGCAGGTCATCACCACGCCGCCCGCTTTCGTCACACAGATCTCCCCGCTTTGAAACGTGAAGCAGTGCGCGGCGAGAGCGCCGCCGAGGTCGCTGTCGTCTGCGAGGGCCGAAGCCTCAACGCCGAGAAAGGCCGCGGCCGCCCCGCGGGCCTCGTCGCGTGTCACTTCGTTTTGCCCGGCCAGATAGACGCTCTTGCGCCCCGTGAGATGGGACGAGTAGGGCCCGTCATACAGCAGCTCCGGATAGCCCTCAAAGACGCCCATCAGCTCGCCCATCGCGTCCGCGACGTCGGGCAGAGCCGCGCGGGAAAAAATGAGTGTCGCCGTGGGGCGGCTGCCCGCGAAGTAGTCGAAGTCCATCGCGCTCGCCGCGTACTCCCCCTCGAGCTCATAGAGCCGCGCCGAGAGCTCCCGGGTGTAGCCGTAGAGCGCGTCGACCGCCTCGCGCTCGTCGGCTGCCGGGGACTGGCCCGCCGCCGCCTTTCGCGCGAGAATGTCCGCGTAGTCGCCCGCCTGGCAGAGATACCGCTCGAGCATGCTCAGATCGGCCGATGTCAGCGGCAGCTCGCCCAGACAGGCCTTGGCTGCCCCGGCCGCCTCGGCGACCTCGTTTGACACCGCCACGAGCGAGGCGGGGCTCGTGGTGTAGCTGCCGCGCTGCATGGACTGCTCCATCGCGGCGACGTGGTAGGTCAGATCCCCGAGCGCCCGCGCATAGCCGCCGCGAAGCTGGCGCAGATAGAGCGCCGCCACACGGCTCTGGTAGAGGACAAGTCCCCCGAGCACCAGAATGAGCGCAGCGGTGAAGCTGATGATTCGGATGAGTGTTCTTCGTTTCATGGCGCACCTCGAAAAAGTATTGTCAGCTCTATTTTCCGCCGCCGCGTCGCAATTATGTCATGGCTGTGAGAATTTTTCCATTTGTGGTATACTACACAGAGAATCACAACAGGGCCGCGCGCCCGGACGGGAGAACTCATGAAACTACTTGTCTTTGACGGCAACAGCATCATCAACCGCGCGTTCTACGGCATCCGTCTGCTGTCGACCAGCGACGGGGTCTTCACCAACGCCGTCTACGGCTTTTTGAACATTCTGGAAAAGGAGCTCACGGCGGAAGCCCCCGACGCCGTGTGCGTCGCGTTCGACCTCGCGGGGCCGACGTTTCGCCACGAGCAGTTCGCCGAGTACAAGGCGGGCCGCCGCGGCATGCCCGACGAGCTCGCCTCGCAGCTGCCCGTGCTCAAGCAGGTGCTCGACGCCATGCACATCGCCCGCCTGGAGCTGCAGGGCTACGAGGCCGACGACATCATCGGCACCATCGCGGCGCGCTGCGAGAGCGCGGGGGACGACTGCGTCATCGTCACCGGCGACAAGGATGATCTGCAGCTCATCGGCCCCCACGTCGCGGTCAAGCTCGCCGTCACGGCCATGGGCCGCAGCGAGACCACCCGCTACGACCGCGACAAATTCGTCGAGGTCTACGGCTTTGAGCCCCGGCGCATGATCGACTTCAAGGCGCTCCAGGGCGACGCCTCCGACAACATCCCCGGCGTGCCCGGCATCGGCGAGAAGACGGCGAAAGCCCTCCTGCAGGACGGGCGCACCCTCGAGGACATCTACGCCGACCTCGACGCCCTGCCGGTCAAGCCCGGCGCGAAGAAGAAGCTCGCCGAGGGCCGCGAGTCGGCCTTTTTGAGCTATCAGCTCGCCACCATCGACTGCCATGTGCCGCTCGAGCTCGACTTTGAGGCCATGCGCCGCCGCGACCCCGACTTTGAGGCGCTTCTCGCGCTCTATGAGAAGCTCGAGTTCAAGAGCTTTGCCGACCGCCTGCGCGAGCGCCGCCCCGAGGCCGCGCCGCCCGCCTTCGAGGCCCCGCCGGTGCAGAAGCTCACGGGCGAGGCCGAGGTGCGCGCGCTGCTCGCCCCGGGCGGGACGCTCTGTCTCGACTACGACCCCGAGTCGGTTCTGGTGCTCACGGGCGGCGCGCTCTTTGAGCTGAACCGCTTCGAGTGCATGGCGGGCTTCGACGAGTGCATTCGCCTGCTCTTTGAGAGCCCCAACGAGAAAGTGATGGCGGCAGGCAAGCACGCGCGAACCGCTCTCGCCGCCGAGGGGATCGAACTGCGAAATCTCGTCTTTGACGCGGAGCTTGCGGGCTATGTTTTAAACCCCTCGGCGAACAGCTACACCCCGGCGACGCTGGCGCTCGGCTATCTCACGCTCTCCATCGGCGAGGGCCGCGCCGAGGCGCTCGCGGTGCTGCCGCTGCTGCGCCCCGAGCTGCTGCGGCGCATGGGCGAAAGCGGCGAGGACCGGCTCTACTTCGACATTGAGCTGCCGCTGTCGGCGGTGCTCTCCGCGATGGAGCGCGAGGGCTTCGCCGTCGACACCGCGGCGCTGCATGCCTACGGGCAGGAGCTCACCGGGCGCATCGCCGAGCTCACACAGGAGATCTTTGCCATCTCGGGGTACGAATTCAACATCAACTCCACCAAACAGCTCGGCGAGGTGCTCTTTGAGCGGCTCGGGCTGCCGGTGGTCAAAAAGACCAAGACCGGTTACAGCACCGACGCCGACGTGCTCGAAAAGCTGCGCCCGGCCCACGAGATCGTCGATCTCGTGCTGCGCTACCGCCAGCTGCAAAAGCTCAAGTCGACCTATGTCGACGGGCTCTTAAAACTCACCGATCCCCACACCGGCCGGGTGCACACCACATTTCGGCAGACCGTCACCCAGACCGGGCGCATCAGTTCCACCGAGCCGAATCTGCAGAACATCCCCGTGCGCGAGGAGGAGGGGCGGCGCCTGCGGCGCATGTTCGTCGCGCGCGAGGGGTGCACCCTCGTCGACGCCGACTACTCCCAGATCGAGCTGCGCGTGCTCGCGCACATCTCGGGCGACGAGACCATGCTCGAGGCGTTCAACCAGAACGAGGACATCCACACCGTCACGGCATCCCAAGTCTTCGGGGTGGAGCGCTCGGCTGTCACGCCCCTCATGCGCCGCCGGGCAAAGGCGGTCAACTTCGGCATCGTCTACGGCATCTCCGACTTCTCGCTCTCGCAGGACATCGGCGTGAGCCGCCGCGAGGCGCGCGAGTACATCGACCAGTACTTCGCCACCTACCCGAAGATCAAGGCCTACCTCGACCGCACCGTGGAGCAGGCCAAGGCTGACGGCTACGTCACCACGCTCTTCGGCCGGCGGCGCTATCTGCCGGAGCTGAAGAGCGGCAACTACAACATGCGCATGTTCGGCGAGCGGGTCGCGATGAACACGCCCATTCAGGGCACGGCCGCCGACATCATCAAAATCGCCATGGTGCGCGTCTACAACCGCCTGCGCGCCGAGGGGCTCCGCAGCCGCCTGATTTTGCAGGTGCACGACGAGCTCATCATCGAGACCGAGCGCGACGAGCTTGCGCGCGTGCGCGCGCTCTTAAAGGAGGAGATGGAGGGCGCGGCGAGCCTGTCGGTCGTGCTGCGCGCCGACGTCTCCGAGGGGGAGAGCTGGTATGACGCGAAGTGAGCTCACTCTCACCGGGCTGACGCCCGCCCTCGTGCCGGTGGTGCACGGGATGGAGCAGCTCTGCTTCCCCGCCGATGGGTGGAGCCGTCAGCAGTTCTACGACGAGCTGACAAATCCGCTCGCCGTGTGGCTCGTGGCCCTCGACGGGGACACCCCTGTCGGCTATGCGGGGGGGCTTGCAGTGTGTGATACCGGCGAGGTCACCGACATCGGCGTGCCGCCCGCCCACCGGGGCCGGGGAATCGGCCGGGCGCTTCTCGGGGCGCTGCTTTACGAGCTTCGCGCGCGCGGGTGCGCCGCGGTGCACCTCGAGGTGCGCGAGTCGAACGCGCCCGCCCGCGCGCTCTACCGGAGCCTCGGCTTTCGCGAGGTGGGCCGCCGCCCGCGCTACTACCGCGCGCCCGTGGAGGACGCGATTCTTCTCACTCTGGAAGAGGGGGTAACACCATGAACATACTCGGCATTGAGACCTCCTGCGACGAGACGTCGGCCGCTGTCGTGCGCGACGGGCGCGAAATCGTGTCGCTGGTGGTCAACACCCAGATTGATTTACACCGGGTCTACGGCGGGGTCGTGCCCGAGATCGCCTCGCGGCTCCACATCGAGAGCATTGACGAGGTGGTCTCCCGTGCGCTCAGGCAGGCCAAAATGACCATGCAGGACGTCGACGCCGTCGCGGTGACTGCTTACCCCGGCCTGATCGGCGCGCTGCTTGTCGGGGTCAATTTTGCCAAGGGGCTGGCCTACTCCTGGGACAGGCCCCTCGTGCCGGTGCACCACATCCGCGGCCACATCGCCTCGAACTACCTCACCCACCCGGATCTCGAGCCGCCCTTTCTGTGCCTGATCGCGTCGGGGGGCCACACGAATCTCGCCGTGGTCGAGGACTACACCCGCATGCGCCTGGTCGGCCGCACGCGCGACGACGCGGCGGGCGAGTGCTTTGACAAGATCGCGCGTGTGCTCGGCATGCCCTACCCCGGCGGCGTCGAAATGGACCGCGCGGCGCAGCGCGGCAGCGTCGGAGCCTATCATTTCCCGCGGGTCAAGGTCGAGGGCAGCCCGCTTGACTTCAGCTTCTCGGGGCTCAAGTCGGCGGCCATCAACCTGCTGCACAACCTCGAGCAGCGCGGCGAGACGGTCGCCGTCGACGACTTTGCCGCCTGCTTTTCCGACGCGCTCGTCGGCGAGCTCATCGACCGCCTCGCCCTCGCGCTCGACGGGACGGGGCTCAAAAAAGTGGCGCTGGCTGGCGGCGTGTCGGCGAACACCCTGCTTCGCGCGCGCGCGGGGGCGCTCTGCCGTGAGCGCGGGTGCGAGCTCTTTTTGCCCGAGCTGTCGCTCTGTGGCGACAACGCGGCCATGATCGCCTCGCAGGGCTACTACGAATTTCTCGCCGGCGCGCGGGCGGGGCTCGATCTCAATGCCGCCGCGACAAAAGCTCTGACGTGGGAGCAGTCGCCCCGCGCCGGTGTGTAAAAAGTTGTTATGTAAACGACGGGGCGCGAAATTGTCCTGTTGATAAGCGGCGCAAAAACCGCCCCAAAAAGAGAAAAAACAGGCTGTTTGTGCCTGTTTTTTTCTTTTTTTCTCTGTTGATAACTCTGTGGAATGTGTTGATAGATGCGGCAAACTCACCTGATTATGGAAACGTCAGCCCGCAGACCGCCTCCGGCGGACGCCCGCGCGAAAAAATCCGAAAAACTTTTGGCAGCAGTGCGTTTGCGGGCTTTTATACCGCAGGGAGAATGGAAGAAACCATCCAAATACCGCCGGTAATGCGATGGCGGGCCCGCCGGTGCTCAGGGCTCGCCACCGGGGCCGTAGTCGCAGCGCTGACAGCGCGCGGGCGTGTGCTCACCCACCTGACGGTGGTACGCGCCCGCCCAGCGGCAGATGCTCTGTAAAATCGGCACGACCGAGGCGCCCTTGGCGCTGAGCGAGTACTCCACATGGGGTGGAATCTCGTCGAATTGGCGGCGTTCGACCAGCCCGTCGCGGATGAGCTCCTTGAGCGTCGATGCGAGCACCGCGTCCGAGATGTTTCCCATCTCACGGCGCAGGGTGCTGTAGCGCAGCGTCTCGCGCTCCGACAGCACGCAGATGATGCGCGACTTCCACTTCCCCCCGAACAGTTCGAGCCCGTACTCCAGCGGGCAGCGGATGTCCGGCGCCAGCTTTCTCTGATACATGGCGACACCCCCTTTTTACAGCCATCATACCACGGATACTCAATAGATAAAAGTAACTATTAAAATATTAAGTAACTTATTTATTCATTAATATATTGTTTTGTCCGAGTGTGGTGAGTACCATGGAATACAAGCTCACCAAGAGCAAAAAGCCAAAGGAGGAATACAGATGAAACCCGGAGCGTATTTGGAAATCACGATGACAATTGACCCGGCGAACCGGCCGGCCGCCGCGAAAGTCTACCAGGACTACCGCGGCCCTTTCCTGGAGGACATCGAGGGCGCGCTGACCAAGGAGCTTCTCGTGCGCGAACAGGATGTGCAGGTGCTGCACGGCTTTGACACCGTGGAGCACGCCCAGGCGTATCTGCAGAGCGAGCTGTTTCGCCGCGATGTCTCCGCGGGACTCAAGCCCCTCTGGAGCGAAGAGCCGCAGCTGAAGATCTACAGCGTGGCCTGAAAAAACCCCGTGCGATTCTCTCGCACGGGGTTTTTTACTGCGGTTCGTCGTAGAGCAGCACTGCGCCGTACTCGGCCGTCTCGTCGAGACGCAGGGTGCCCTCGGCGGTCTCGACCGGCTCGCTCGCGCGCTGCAGCCCCTCGGCGGGCAGCTGCGCCTCAAGCTCAGCGCGCAGGTAGTAGGCGGTGTAGCCGTTGAACGCGTAGCGGTAGACCGCGCCGCTGGTGATGCTCTGGTCACGCTCCAGATTCTCGAGCGCCTCGGCGCTGTCGCCGGCACTGCCGGTGTACACAAAGGCAAAGCCCGTCTGGTACAGGGGCACCATCTCGGCGAGAATCTGCCCGTCGGTCGGGTCGGGCAAGACCAGAAGATTGTTCGGCGTCACGCCAATGTCAACCGGCGGAAGCCCGGCTTCGGAGGAGCCGCCCAGAGCCCGGTCCTTGCCGTCGCCCTTACTCTGTATTTCGTCGCTCTGCGCCCCGCCGTCGACCGCGTCATCTGGCGCGGTGCCGGTCGGCGCAGACGGTTCCGCCGAATTGGCGGCACCACCGCTTTCGGCGCCGGTCGCGGCGTCCTGCATCTTCGCGTTTTCGTCGCTGTTGCGATAGAACTGCGCCTCGCTGCCGGGCAGGCAGTCTGTCAGGGGAAGATCTTCGGCGCTGCGCGGCTCGAGAGCGGGGGACGCCACACTCTCGGGCTCGGCGACCCTGTCCATGATGGGCGCCGCCCAGATGCGGCTGCCGGCAAAGAGCAGCACCACCGCCGCCGCGGCCACGGCCGTGAACGGGTAGCGGAATTTCCGGCGCGGTGCCGTGGGCGCGCTCAGCTCAATGACATTGTCCCGCTCGAGCGCGTCGATTTTTTCCATCACAGCGTCGCAGAAGCCCTCGGGCGGATTGCACGGACTGTCCACCGAGAGGTCGTACAGCGCCCAGAGGGTGCGATAGCGCTGGTCGCAGGCCGGACAGCTCTCGCGGTGCCGCTCAAGCTCGGCCGCAAGCGTCTCGGGCAGCGTTCCGCCGACGAGCGCCTCCAGATGGTCCTCAAATTGTCTGCAGGTCATATCGCACCTCCTCTCTCATACCCCTTTAGACTTCCCGGCGGGAAAAAAGTTCCCGTTTTTTACAAGTTCGCGCCGCAGCGCCTCGCGCGCGCGGCTGATGCGCGATTTGACAGTGCCCTCGTTGCACTGCATGACCCGGGCGATCTCGTCGTAGCTCAGACCGCTGAGATCGCGCAGCACGATCATCTGCCGGTGCCGCTCGGGCAGCGCGGCGATGCACCCGAGAAGAGCCCGGCGCTGTTCGCGGCGCTCGGCGAGCTCCTCGGGCGAGCCCGAGCGGTCGGGCAGATTCAGCTCATACTCCTCGCCGTCCTCCCCCTGATAGAGCGAGACGTCGCCCTGGCGGCGGCGGTTTTTTCTCATGAAGTCGATCGACAGATTGACCGCCACGCGGTAGAGGTAGGTCGAAAAGGTGCTCTCGCCCTTGAAGGAGTGAATCGAGCGGTACACGCGCAGAAAGACCTCCTGGGAGACGTCGTTTGCGTCCTCCGGGTTCTGGCACATGCGAAGGGCGATGTTGTAGACTTTCTTCTCATACAGGCGCACGAGGTGGGCGAACGCATCGCGGTCCCCCTGCTGCACGAGTTTGATGTAGTCGAGGTCAGTCACGCTCTCCCTCCTCTCCGGCCGCGCGCAGAATATCATAAATCAGCTCGTCGAACTGCTCCGCCGTCTTCATCTGGTTGCAGCGGGCCTTGTAGGCGGCCGCGCCGCGCACGCCCTTGAGATACCAGGCGAGATGCTTTCGCGCCTCGAGAATGCCGATGTGCTCCCCCTTGAGCGCCACGAGCGCGCGGATGTGGCGCGAGGCGACCGAGAGCTTCTCGCGCAGCGTGGGCGGCGGGCAGGCGCGCCCGGCCAGATACGCCGCGATCTCGCGAAAGACAAAGGGGTTTCCGAGGCTTGCGCGGCCGATCATGACGCCGTCGCAGCCGGTCTCATCAAACATGCGCCGGGCGCTCGGTCCGTCGGCCACGTCGCCGTTGCCAAAGACCGGCACGCGCACGGCGGCTTTCACCGCCGCGATGGCCGCATAGTCCACCCCCGGCGCGTAAAGCTTCTCGCGGGTGCGCCCATGTACGGTGATGGCCGCGGCCCCCGCGTCCTCGGCGTACCGCGCGCACTCGACGGCGTTTTTGCTCCCGTCGTCCCAGCCGGTGCGCAGCTTGACGGTGACCGGCACGGGGCTCGCTTTCACCACGGCCGCGACGATCTCGCCGATCAGGCGCGGGCGGCGCATGAGCGCCGAGCCGTCGCCGCTCTTGACGATTTTGGGCATGGGGCAGCCCATGTTGATGTCGATGACGTCGGGCTCGTGGCGCAGCACCGGCTCCACCGCCCAGGCCATGACGGCCGGCTCGCTGCCGAAGATCTGCAGCGCGACCGGCCGGTCGGCGCGGCTCGTCCTGAGCAGGGCGTCGGTCTTTTTGTCGCGGTAGTAGAGGGCCTTGGCGCTGACCATCTCCGATACGGCATAGCCCGCGCCGAATTCGCGGCAGAGCTCGCGAAACGCAAGATCCGTCACCCCGGCGAGCGGCGCGAGCGCCAGATTCGATTGCAGTGTCACAGAGCCTATCTTCAAGGGAAATTCCTCACAGCCAAAAGAAATTCGCATGGAGCCTGTCCATACCCCGTTATCATACCATAAATGACCGAAAAAGAACAGAAAAAAGGCGTACCATGCGGTACGCCTTTGCGGTTCGGGTCAGACGAGCAAGCCGATGAGCACCAGCAGAGCCACCGCCGCGACGCCGAGGGCGAGCAGCCCCGACGGGGAGAGCAGCCACCGGAGTATGCGCGGCCGGCCGGCCTTTGCCCCGTAGTGGCGGCGGATGCAGTCGGAGACGATGTTCTTCGCCTCCTCGGCCATCTGGGCCTCGCTCTTTGCGGCCGTCTCCTGCGAGGGGCGCACAATGAAGATGGCCTCCTCGAAGAGCGGGCTTCCCGTATCCTTGACCACGACGATCTGTTTGTTGATTCCCCTGAGCATGCGCGTTCTCCCCTGTCATGTACTTTGCAGACTGGTCTGCGAGCTTAGTTTTGACAGCGGGCGGGGCGATTATACGAAGTTTACGAATCGAGTTTTTGAACCGTCAAAACCGCGCAGCTCATATCGTCCTCACGGCCGAGCGAGAATTCGCGCGCCTTTGCGATGATGTGCTTGGAGAGTGACAGCCCGTCGCCGGGCGTGTAATTCGACACGATTTCGAGAAGCCACTTGCCGTCCTCCCCGGCCGAAACCACGCCGTCCGACACCATGAGAACGATGTCGCCCGGCTCCAGCTTGCAGCGGTTCTCCTCCATGGGCGCGCCGGCGAGAATGCCGGCGGGCAGCGAGCTGCTCTCAATTTTGTAAATTTCGCCGCCGCGTATGACAAAGCTCGGCGCGGCGCCCGCCTTGACGAATTCGGCAGCGCCCGTGTAGAGGTCGAAGACCCCCACGTCGAGCGTGGCGAAGCAGGCGTCGCCCGATTTGATGCAAAGCGCCGACGACAGCAGCCGCAGCGCCGTATCGCGCTTGAGCCCGGCCTCGAGCAGCCCCTCGAGCGTGGTCAGCGCAAAGTCGCTCTCGGCTGCCGCCTCCCGGCCGCTGCCCATGCCGTCCGACAGGGCGACGATGAACTTGCCGTCGTCGCGCAGGTAGCTCTTCATGCTGTCGCCCGAGAAGCTCTCGCCCTGCTTGACGGCGATGCTCTTGTCGCAGAGAATGCGAAGATTCTCCCGCTCGCGCAGCTTGAGCGACACGCCGGAGCCGACCTGGGTGACTGACACGCCGCCGAAGCGCCGGCCGGACGAGGCCTCCACAAAGCCGCGCAGCTCGTCGCCCGAGAAGTGGGCGTGGGAGGCGGAACTGAGCAGAATTTCGACCATCATGTGGCCGCCCTCGTTCTCGTAGGCGAGCACGTTTTTCACCGGCGCGCGCCGCTCTCTGAAAAAGGAGGCGACTTTCTTCTCAAGCGCGCTGTCAAAGCGGTAGGAGGTGTCGAAGTCCTCGGCGATCTCCTCCATGCAGGCGGCGAGACTGCCGTACATCTCCTCGAGAAGATCCCGCTCGCCGGTCATCTTCTCGCGCAGCCGCCGCGTGGAGAGAAGAGTCCGGTACTGGGTGTTGATGCTCTCGACGAAGCCGTCGAGGTGGATGCACTTCTCCCGCAGGGGCGCGGCGATGTCCGCAGGCGTGAGAGCCCGGTTTTTGAGAAGCGCCGGGGTGCTGTCCGACAGGGCGGCCATGGTGGTGTTGTAGTCGCGCCCCCAGCAGTAGACGTTGAGCCCGCAGCTCTTGCAGGTGGCCGAGGCCGCTGCGTTGTAGATCGACGAGAGGTCGTCCGGCGTCACGTCGCCGCCGCGCGGCGCGTGAAAGAGCCGCTCGGACATGTCGCGGATCGACGAGACCGTGCGCTGCAGCTTCACCTTTGCTGTCTGGCGTTCCCGCCCGGTGCGGGCGGCGGGGGCGGCCTCCCGCACCGGGGGGGTCAGAAGATCGAAAAACGGCGACGCCAGTTTCGCCGGAATCAGCATGAAGCAGACCGAGGCGATCATCGCCTCAATGAGCAGAATGAGCATGCTCTCCTCGCCGAAGTAGGCCGTGACCACCGAGTGGGTCAGCACAAAGCAGATCGCAACCCCAAACTTGCCCGAGCCCCGGCAGGCGCCGGCCATGAAGCCCGCGAAGCCGTAGCTCGCGGCGATGAAGCCGAGCGTGGGCGAGGCCAGCGACAGGGTGATGCCGATGATGACGCCCGCGACCGAGCCGCCCGCAATGCCCTCCTCAAACGCCGCGAAGAGCAGAATGAGAAGCCCGAGTATCCGCGCCGCCGAGAGGGAGAAGAGCCGTATGGGCGACACGGCCAGAAGACCGATGCAAAAGACAAGCAGAAGACTGATGATCTCGTGCTCGCCGGGGCGCTCGCGCTCGCGCAGCTTTGCCGCCGCCGCGCGCGAGAGCTTGAAAAACACCACCGACAGGCCGCACAGGGCCGTCTCCACGGCGAGAAAGATCATCAGCGCCGGCGAGTAGGTGTTCTGAATGAGAACGGCGATGCCCGTCGTGCCGCACACGCAGGCCGCGAGCAGCGGCTCGAGGTAGGGCATGGCGGCAAACTGCGCGATCTCGGCGACAAAGTAACGCACCCCGACAATGACCAGCACCCCGGACAGGTAGCGGATCGACTGCATGTCGTTGTACATGGTCAGATAGCCGAGCAATGACCCCGCCGCGCCGAAGAGGGCGCCGCCGCCCAGCGGCACCGAGGCGGTGTAGGTCAGCCCAAAGGGCGTGAAGAGGCCGAAGATGGTCGTGCGCGATAGAAAGAGCCCCACGAAAAAGCTCAGCGCGCAGCGCAGAGCCGCGCGGCCCCGCTCGGTGATGCCCGCGAGCGGCGACAGCTTGTCCCGCTCGCCCGCAGCAGTCTGTTTTGTCATAAAAGCAACCCCCTGGAAATCTTTGGATAATACCTGTACCGATAAGTATAGGAAGCGGGGGCGGAAAAAAAGGTCGCAATACGAGGGCTTGTCCGCAAACCGTGCGTCAGGGTTCGTCAAACTCCAACAAAAGGCGGCGGCGCGGCGGCGTATTTTGGAACAAACGGGGATATGAGACAAAAAAACCGCCCCAGGCGACAAGGTCTGGAACGGTCAGCCCCTAGCGGGGCGGCAGATGGCCCCTTGCGGGGCAGGTCACGGACGTGACAGCTATTGAAAACCCCACCGAAACGGCAGTTTCGGTTGAGTGATCGCGGCAGCGCGAACTGGCGCGTTAGCGCCCAGGCGGCCCGGGTTTCCCGGGTCGCCGCACATCAAAATAAAGGGGCCCCCACGAAAACCGCAGTTTTCGTGGGGATAAGGAGGAGCAGCGCAATGAGCGCGCCGATGACTTTTTGAAAAAAGTCGTCGCAAGCGATATGGAGCTTGCGACGGACTACGGCAAGAGAAAAAAGATTACACACCAAGGCAGACCCAAGTGACTATTATCGGGGCCCCCGCCGAAACCGCAGTTTCGGTGGGGAGAGGAGGAGCAAGGGAGCACAATGAGAAAGCGCCGCCCATTTGGGCGGCGCTTTTGAATGGAGCGGACTTTGCTCCGACGTGGAGCTACTGGCCGGACTTGAACCGGCGACCTGCTGATTACGAATCAGCTGCTCTACCAGCTGAGCCACAGTAGCGTACGGAATAAAACATGCAACGTGTCAAATAATAAGAGCGCGAGAGTGTTTTCCACGGCGGACCTTTTGGTTCGTAGCCAAACACTCTGTCGGCGCCTGCGGGTAACGTCCGTTGCCTAAAGATGATACCATGAATGGCCCGCCCCGTCAAGAGCGGGGAAACGGAATTTTATTTTTTGTATTGACAAACCCCTGCCTTTCTTATAAAATAAGCTTTGCCTTGTAAAGGGGCGTATATGGCGGCATAGCTCAGTTGGCTAGAGCATTCGGTTCATACCCGAAGTGTCGTAGGTTCAAATCCTACTGCCGCTACCACCCTGGCCCGTTGGTCAAGCGGCTAAGACACGGCCCTTTCACGGCTGAAACGGGGGTTCGATTCCCCCACGGGTCACCAAGTCGGAGCAAAGTCCACTTTGCTCCGTTTTTCTTTTCTATGGAAAAATCGCCGCCTTTTGCCACTCCGCCGAGCAGGACAGCCCCGCCGGAGAGCAGAGGCAGAGCTGCCGCTCTCTCCCACCCTATCGGGGTGGGATTTTTTTCGCCCGCCAATGGGAGGCCGGTCTTTTTCGACCGGTTTTCCCACAGATGACTCATCTGGCGGTTGTCTTTTTCCGCGGGCGGTACTAATATTAAATGGAGATAAAAAATAAGGAGTGTTTCCCATGAAAAAATGGTTGTCCCTGCTGCTTGCGGCGCTGCTTGCGCTCACACCGCTCACAGCCAGTGCCGGGTGGCCCGGCTGGGCCGGACCGGCGCTCGGCTGGGCGCAGGAGCTCGGCGTGAGCGAAGCGCTGCTCGGCGACCCCGATACCGCGCTCACGCGCGCGGGCGCAGTCCGGCTGATCTATGAGGCCGCCGGCCGGCCGGCGGCCTCCGGCGGCGAGACGTTTGCCGACGTCGCCGGGGAGGACGCGCAGGCCGTCAGCTGGGCCGCCTCGGCCGGCATCGCCGGCGGGATCGGCGGCGGCCTCTTCGCCCCCGATGCGCCCGTCACCCGCCAGGAATTTGCCGCCATGCTCCACCGCCGTGCGGGTACGCCCGCCGCGGCCGGCTCGCTTGACGGCTTCTCCGACGCGGCGTCGGCCGCCGTCTGGGCGCGGGACGCGCTCGCTTTCTGCACCGAGACGGGCGTGATGGGCGGTGTGTCGGCGCACGAGCTGCGCCCCGGCGATCCCGTCACGGCGGCGCAGGCGCTGACCATGCTGTACCGCGTAGCGCTGCTGCCCGACTTCGATGCGCTCAGCAGAGACCTCGAGACCCTCACCGCCGCCACCCGCCCGGTCGGCTCCGAGGGGGAGGCGGCCGCCGTGCGCTACCTGCGCAGCCGCTTTGAGAGCATGGGATACACCGTCACGCTGCAGCCCTACACCAGTGAATCGGGCGCCCAGGGCAGCAATGTCGTCGCCGTGAAGAGCGCGGTGTCCTCCGGCGCTGACATTCTTCTCATCAGCGCCCACCACGACAGCGTGCCCACGGCCCCCGGCGCGAACGACGACGCCTCGGGCGTCGTGGCGATGCTCGCCGTGGCGCAGGCGCTCAGCGGCGTCGAAACCGACACGGAGCTGCGCTTTGTCAGCTTCACCGACGAGGAGAACGGCAAAAACGGCTCGCGCCAGTATGCGCAGAGCCTCACCGACGCCGAGCGTGAGCGCATCATCGGCGACATTCAGCTCGATATGCTCGGCGGGCTCGGCTCGAGCGGGCTCATGGTCTGCACCACCGACGGCGAGGGCAACTGGCTTGTCGATCTGCTCGCCTCGCTGGCCGCCGACCTGCCGCTCGGCGCCGAGACGGCCAGCGACCACACGTCGCTTCAGATGGTGGGCGTGCCCTCGGTGCTGCTGATGCAGCAGGGCCGCGGCTATCTCTACCACTCGGCCGCCGACGTGGCGTCGCAGCTCGACCTCGCCGCCATTGCGAGCGCGGCCCGGCTCGTGTCGGCCGCGGTGCAGACTGTCGCCTCGCCCGGCACCGCCTCCTACCGGGAGATTGCCCGCGAGCAGGGCAGC
The DNA here is from genome assembly GCF_014384765.1 of Feifania hominis. Taxonomy (NCBI): domain Bacteria; kingdom Bacillati; phylum Bacillota; class Clostridia; order Eubacteriales; family Feifaniaceae; genus Feifania; species Feifania hominis. The sequence goes on from NZ_JACRSP010000003.1 coordinate 50,623, forward strand.
GGCTACACGTTTTTGCAGACCCGCCAGAATGTGATCTACTTCGGCAGCTCCCTGCGGGACACCGAGGCCTTTGTCGGTGCGGCGGGCGAGCTCGTCTCCCACGAGGAGATCAGCGGCGACGGCTGGAGCGACTCCTACGACGCCTACCGCTACGCCATGCGCTGGTTCGGCGGCCAGACGCCCATGAACACCTACTACAACTACCGAAACGGCTTTCTGGAGAACATCGAGATCCGCCCCGCTGAGACCGGCTACACAATCGAGCAGGTGCGCGATCTGATAACGGCCATGTACGGCGAGCCCTCCTCCTCGGGCGGCGGGGCGGAAAACTGGGAGGACGTCATCTACAGCAAGTACATCTCCCTTGTGCAGGCGGAGGATGGCGGCTTCACCGTGGGCGTGTACAACTACGCCGGCACCATCTCCAACGTCCTCGCAAGCTACCCGGTCGTGCAGGGCGACGCGGCTATTTCGGATGCGCACCACGAGGCGGTGTGGGAGTATCTCTGCTCCATCCTGCCGCGCGAGGCGCGCGAGCGGATCGCGGAGTTTCGCCTCTTCACCGACGGCACGAGCAACATCCTCGCCTACACCACCCCCATCACGGCCGACGACGGCTCAACCGACAACACCCGCTTTGAGATCGCGGTCGACTACTACGACGTCTACGACGAGAACGGCGCGCCGCGCGACTGGAGCAAGCTGACCTACACCATCATCCACGAGTACGGCCACGCGCTGCTCGAGGACGCGACCCAGATCGATCTGACAGTCGGCGAGAACACCCACGACCCCGCGGGCTTCATCCCCGGCTCTTTCCGCTGGCGCTACTACGAGCGCTTCTGGAAAGAGCTCGAGGCCTCCGCTGTGAACGACTATGAGAAAAACCCCACGCACTATGTCAGCCGCTACGGCGCAAACTACTTCCACGAGGACGTCGCCGACACCTTTGCGGTCTTCGTGCTGGGGGCAAAGCCGCAGGGCGACACCGTGGCCGAGCAGAAGCTGCTGTTCTTCTGGCAGGAGCCGCAGCTCGTGGCGCTGCGTGAGGCAATCCGCGAGAACCTGGGTCTCTCCGACTAGCGCAGCCGGGCCCGCAGGAAACTCCTGCGGGCCCTTTTTCGCCGCAGGGAGTTGACGAATCCCCCCGCGGCATCTTATGATGACGGTGAACAAACACCGACAAAGGAGACGACAATGCGTATTCTGGTTGTGGAGGATGAGAGGGATATGAACCGTCTCATCGTCAAGACGCTTACCAAGGCGGGCTATCAGGTCGACGGCTGCCACGACGGGGCGGCGGCGCTCGATTATCTCGCGGGCGCCGAGTACGACGCGGTGCTGCTCGATGTGATGATGCCGAAGATGAGCGGCTACGAGCTGCTCGAGACGCTGCGCGCGCGCGGCTGCGAGACGCCGGTGCTGCTGCTGACCGCCCGCGACGCCGTCGAGGACCGGGTTCGCGGCCTCGATCTGGGGGCGGACGACTATCTCGTCAAGCCCTTTGACTTCGACGAGCTTCTCGCGCGCATCCGCGCCATGACCCGCAAGCGCGCGGGCAGCCGCAGCAACCGGCTCACGGCAGGCGATCTGACGGTCGACATCGAGCGGCGCACCGTCACGCGCGCGGGCAGAGAGATCCCACTTCTGCCCAAGGAGTTTGCGGTTTTGGAGTTCATGGTGCGCAATCAGGGCATCGTGCTCTCGCGCGAGAAGATCGAGGACCGCATCTGGAACTACGAGTACGCGGGCAGCTCCAACAACGTCGACGTCTACATGAGCAAGCTGCGCCGCAAGATCGACGGCGACGCGCCGGTGAAGCTCATTCACACCATCCGGGGCGTCGGCTGGGTGCTGCGTCCGGACGGCACGGAGGAGAGGCCATGAAAAACTGGTCGGTCAAGCTGCGCATCACCGTGTGGCTTCTGGTGGTCATGGCCGTCATGGCGGCGCTGCTGCTCGCATTCATGCTCACCATCAGCAGCGCGGTCGTCGCCCAGAGCGCCCGCGCCCAGCTCACCGCCGTGGTGCAGAGCAACCTCGGACATGTGGATATGCAGCAGGGAAAGCTCACGCTCGGCGACGGCTTCGTCTTCCATCAAAACGGGGTGACGACGCTGCTCTACAGCAAAAACGAGGCGCTGCTCGCAGGCCAGATCCCCGTGTCGTTTGCGGCGGACGAGCCCTTTGAAAACGGCGTGACCCGCACGGTGCAGAGCGCCGCGGGCGACTACTATGTGCTCGATCTGTGGCGGCCCGTCGGGTGGGACGACGGCGTCTGGGTGCGGGGGCTTCTCGAGGCGCCCGAAAACCAGAGCGCCGCGCGCAATCTGCTGCGCGTGGCCGTCATCACGGCGCCCGCCTTTGTCGCGCTCGCGGCGCTGGGCTGCTGGTGGATCACCCGGCGGGCCTTTCGCCCGCTTGAGAGCATCACCGCCGCGGCCGACGCCATCAACGAGGCGCGCGATCTCTCGGGGCGCATCAATCTGCCCCCCGGGAAAGATGAGTTCTCGCGCCTTGCGCAGACCTTTGACGGGATGTTCGAGCGGCTCGAGCGGTCCTTTGAGGCAGAGAAGCAGTTTGCCTCCGACGCCTCCCACGAGCTGCGCACGCCGGTGTCGGTCATTCTGGGGGCGTGCGAGTACGCCGAAAAGTTCGACGAGACGCCCGAGGAGCGCCGCGAGACCATCGAGATGATCCACCGCCAGGCAAAGAGGATGTCGCAGATGATCGAGCAGCTTCTGAGTATGACCCGCATGGAGCAGGGCACCGAGAAGACCACCCTCGAGCCGACCGATCTCACCGCTCTCACACGCGCGGCCTGCGCGGAGCTCGGCTATGAGCCGGAGCGCCTGATTCTGGAGCTCGAGCCGGACGTCACGGCCCGGGTGGACAGCGTGCAGATGACGCGGCTGATCGTCAATCTCGTGACCAACGCTTTCAAATACGGCCGTCCCGGCGGCCACGCCTGGGTTGCGCTGCGCCGCGACGACGGGGAAATTCAGCTCAGCGTGCGCGACGACGGCATCGGCATTCCCGAGGGCGAGCGCGAGAAGATCTGGCAGCGCTTCTACCAGGTTGACCCCTCGCGCAGCAGCGAGGGCGGCGCGGGCCTCGGCCTTGCGCTGGTGCAGCAGATCGCGCGCGCCCACGGCGGGCACATGACGCTCGAGAGCGTGACCGGCGTCGGCAGCGTCTTCACGCTGCATCTGCCCGAGTAGACAGCGCCGGAGAAAACGAAACAAAGAGCAGAGGGGACGGCAGAGCTGCCGTCCCCTCTCTGTGCCCGACAGCGTGAGCCGATGCCGGCTGTGCACACGCCGCCGGGCGGCATTTTGCAGGTTGTCAAAAAAATATACTAATTTCATGTAGATTTCATAAAACGGCGCTATTCTGTTCCCAGAGACGGGCGATCGGCCCGCGGGAAGAAAAAATTTTTTCAAATTTCATCTTCCTTTCACAATCGAGTGGCAAAATAGAGCCATCACACAGAGAGGAGAACCATCTATGAGACGAACCACAGGAATCTGCGCTCTCGCGCTTGCAGCGCTGCTGCTCTTCGGCGGCTGCGCGCAGCAGGGGGGGCGCATGGATTATATCGGCGCCCAGGCGGCGAAGACGCTCGCGCTCGAAGCGGCGGGCGTGTCGGCCGCGCAGGCCCAGTTTGAGGCGGTCGACATGGACAGCCGCGACGGCCTCGACTACTACACCATCGCCTTTCAGGCGCCGGACGGCCAGTACACCTACAGCATCGACGCGCTCACCGGAACCGTGATCGACAGCGTGACGCCGCTGGCCAGCCAAAACGGCAGCACCGTCACCGACGCGGACACGTTTGGAGAGACCGGCAGTACCGTCACCGACGCGGATACCTTTCAGGGGAGCAATTCCGGCGGCGACACCACGCCGTCACAGCCCGTGACCCCCACCACGCCGCAGACCGGCAGCCAGAGCTCGGGAAACAAGACCATCACCGCCGACGAGGCGAAGAAAAACGCCCTCGCCCACGCGGGGCTCAAGGCCGCCGACGTCACCTTTGTCAAGAGCAAGCTCGACTGGGAGGACGGCCGCCAGGTCTACGAGGTGGAATTCTACACCGCAGACTACAGGGAGTACGACTATGAGATCGACGCCGTGACGGGCGATGTGATCAGCTTCGACTACGACGCCGAGGGCTACACCCCGCCGAAGACCGGCGGCGAGCTCACCGCCGACGAGGCAAAAGCGCTGGCGCTCGCGCAGGTGCCCGGCGCAAAGACGAGCGACATCCGCGAATTTGAGGTGGACTACGACGACGGCCGCCTCGAGTACGAGGGAAAAATCTACTACAACGGCATGGAGTATGAATTTGAGATCGACGGCTACAGCGGCGCCATCCGCAGCTGGGAAGCCGAGCCCATACACGACTGAATATAGCAGGAGGAATGCGTTATGAAAACAGGAATCAGAAGAGCCACAGGCAGGCGTCTTACGGCGCTGCTGCTGTGCACCGTGCTGCTCGCGGGCGTTCTGGCGCTCAGCGCCGGGGCCGCGAACACGACCGTGACCGCACAGCTCTCCCCCCACTTCACCATTGAGATCGACGGCGCCGAGAAGACCTTTTACGACGCCGGCGGCAACGAGGCCCACCCCATTGTCTACAACGGCACCACCTATCTGCCTCTGCGCGCCATCGGCGAGCTGATGGGCAAAAACGTCAACTGGGATGAGGCAAACCTGACCGTCACACTCGCAGGCAGCCGCATCACGGCCGCGGTCAGCGGCACGCCCGACACCGCCGCCAAAAAGCAAAACATCTCCGCGCAGATTCGCCGCGATTTCACCATTGTGGTCGACGGCGTCACCCGCACCTTTGCCGACGGCGCGGGCAACCGGGTCTATCCCCTGCTCTACAACGGCATCACCTATCTGCCGCTGCGCTCGGTGGGCGAGCTGATGGGCGACAGCGTCTCCTTTGACAGCAAGACGAGCACCGTCATCCTCAAGAGAGACAGCCTCGTCACCGACGCCGACAGCTTCAACCAGGGTTCGCAGGGCTCCCAGACGACCACCCCGTCCACAGACGGCGTGATCAGCGCCGAGACCGCAAAAGCCAAGGCCCTCGCCCACGCGGGGCTCAAGGCCGCCGACGTCACCTTTGTCAAGAGTAAGCTCGAGTGGGACGACGGCCGCCGGGTCTATGACGTCGAGTTCTACACCGCAGACTACAGAGAGTACGACTACGAGATCGACGCTGTGACCGGCAGCGTTCTGAGCTTCGACTACGACGCGGACTCCTATACGCCGCCCTCCACCGGCGAGCGCATCAGTGAGGCAAAGGCCAGAAGCATTGCGCTGGCGAAAGTACCCGGTGCGACGGCGAGCCACGTCAAAAAGCTCAAGCTCGACCGTGACGACGGCCGCTGGGAGTACGAGATCGAGATTGTCTATAAGGAGATCGAGTACGACTTTGAGATCGACGCTGTCACCGGCGCCATTCTCAGCTGGGATGCGGAGTCCATCTACGACTGATCGGTAAAAAAACAGCCGCGAGAGCGGCTGTTTTTTCCTGCGAAATGAGAGCCCGGGGGCAGCGCCCCCGGGCTCTCTGTGTCAGACGGCGGTCAGGCCGTGCGGTGCGCGCGCCAGTCCCGGTAGCCGATCAGAACGGTCCAGACATAGGCGCAGGTCTTGGGAATCATCAGCATGCCGATAAGCGGCACCGCATCGGCGAAGAGCACCACCGGAATGTAGAACGCAAAGCTCAGCACAATGGTCAGCCACATGTGGCGAAAGGCGCGGTCGCCGTGCTCGCGCGCGCTGCGATAGAAGAGAACGATCACCACAAGCCCGAGCGCCGCAAAGGGCAGATTGCGCCAGATACCCCACGAGAGCGGCGCGTCGGGGCTCAGCCAGTCGTTGTGCGGCAACAGGCAGAGCCCTGCGCGCAGCGCCGCGAGCGCATAGACCGCCGCCGTCAGGCCGCGGCGCCCCTGCACCCGGTAGCGCAGCCGCCACACATGGTAGAGCAGCACATAGAAGACGGTCATGGTCAGCGATGTGATGAACTTGCCCGCGCCGAGCGCCTGCGGAAAAGCGTCGAGCCCCGCCGTGCAGAGAGCCCAGGCCCGGGGCACCAGGTGAAATGCGTCGCCTGCGCCGAGCGTGACGGCCATGATGCCGAAGAGCAGCACCTCGCGGCTGCCGCCGCTGCCGCGGATCATCTTCACCCCGAGCGTGATGACGGTGGTGAGATAGACAAGATCAAAGAGTGTTTCCATTACTGCTTGCATAAGCATACCCTTTCTATACGTTATGGATTTTAATAGAGGAGCCGGCGGACAACCTCGATGAGCAGCGTGCAGGACTGCTCTCCCCGCGCGAGCAGCGCGATGAGATGGGTAAAGACAAAGTCCACCAGCGCCTCACGGGTGAGAGCGCCGTGAAAGCGGCTGTCGTCGACCGCGGCGTCATCGGCGAGCGCGGCGAGAAGCCCCTGTCTGACATGGGAGAGGGCCTGCTCCATGACCCGGCGGCCCTGTTCGCGCTCCTGCGCGGAAAAAGCGGCCGGGTGGGTGGTGAAAAAGTCCGGGTTGTCCCGCGCGCCCTGCCGCAGACGCGCATAGAGCCACGCGATGCAGCCGGGGAACCCCTCTTCCCCGCTGAAGCCGCCCGCACCGTGGAAGATCTCGCGCCAGGTCTGCTCCACCGCCGCGGCGATGAGCGCGCCCTTTGACGGAAAGTAGTGGTAAAGAGATCCCACGGCGACGCCGCACCGGCGCGCGACGGCGCGCATGCTGACGCCGCCGGGCCCGCTCTCGGCGGCGAGCGCGCGGGCGGCTGCGAGAATTTCCCCGCGGGATGTTGCCTCGGGCTTCATGGCTTCGCCTCCTGTCATAAATGAACACTGTTCATTATAAATGCATTCCCGCCCGCTGTCAAACACACGCCATCCGGTGAAAATTTGGAAAAACCTCTTGACTTGGAGTGCGCTCCAAATGATAGAGTATTTGTAACAGATAAAATAACAGAGGAGGATCAACATGTCGACCGTCTATTTTACCAGAGACATTTCGCCCGAGGGGCTGATGCGTGCCTACGACGCCCTCGGGGCCACGCTGCGCGGCTCGGTCGCGGTGAAGATTTCGACCGGTGAGCCCGGCGGCCACAACTTTTTGCAGCCCGCGCTGATCGCGCCGCTGGTCAGCAAACTTGACGGCACCATCGTCGAGTGCAACCGGCCTACGAGGGGCGGCGCAACACCAGTGAAGCCCACTGGCAGGCCATCCGGGAGCACGGCTTTGCGGCCATCGCCCCCTGCGACCTGATGGATGAGCAGGGCGACATGCCCCTGCCCGTTGAGGGAGGGTTCCATCTCCGGGAGAACTATGTGGGCGACCACCTGAAAAACTATGGGTCCATGCTGGTTCTCTCCCACTTCAAAGGCCATGCCATGGGCGGCTTCGGCGGGGCGCTGAAAAACATGTCCATCGGCGTTGCCTCTGCGCGCGGAAAGGGCCACATCCATTGCAGCGGCGGGCCCTTTACTAAGATGCAGGACATGTTCGACGCCGACCACAATTCCTTTCTCGAGTCCATGGCCGACGCCGATAAGAGCGTGATGGACTTTATGGGCCGCGAGAACATTGTCTACGTCAGCGTCGCGAACCGCCTGTCGGTGGACTGCGACTGCGATGCCAACCCCCACGAGCCCGAGATGGCCGACATCGGCATCTTCGCCTCGCTCGACCCGGTGGCGCTCGACCAGGCCTGCGTCGACGCGGTCTATGCCTCGCCCGACCCGGGCAAGGCGGCTCTCATCGAGCGCATGGAGAGCCGAAACGGCATTCGCACCATCGAGGCCGCGGCCGAGCTCGGTCTCGGCAGCCGCAGCTATGAACTGGTGTCTCTCGACGAATGAGGCGAAAAAGAGAGTCCCACGCAGCAGCTTCCCATAAGACAGAAAACCTCCGTATGATCGCGGTCATACGGAGGTTTTTGCATATTTGCATCAAATGCGATTTCGGGCTCTATCTCTTTTTATAGACAATCAATTCGGGATTGGCGCCCTTTTCTTCATATGTGCACACAAGGAGAAAATCCATATTGGAAAGGATTCCAAAGCACCGATCTGCATCATAATCACACGGAAGCTGATTTCCAAGATAGGTCACGCTATCGTCTAAAAATTTGGTTTTTGTCCCATTGGGAAGCGTATATTCAAAATTGACAAATTCCCCGACGAGGGCGTTGAGTTCTCTGACCTCTGGCATCCCCTCGATGTGCAGCGCATTGAATTCGTCAACAATCTGTTTTTTAAACTCATCGAATTTTTCTTCGCCGCCGATCGCGGCATACCGCTTCCAATAATTCAGCCCGGGCAGCGTCTCTTTCAGATACGCCCGTATCTGTTCGCAGGAAAAAGAGTCATTTGCCATATGCGCGGCACAGTAGTCGATCAGATCATCCATGCTGTCATAGGTGTATGTGCCGTCGGCATAGCACCACTTGCAATACTCTTCATTGAATAGGCCGTCGACTTCTCTGCTGATTGCAGAATCCTCCATGGGCATGCCGCAGCACTGGCAAATCAGCTGCCGCGGAGAACCCAAAAGTGTGTTGATGGAGACATCAAACAGCTTAGACAACAATTTCAAAGTTTCGGTGTTCGGCGTGGTTTCTCCATTTTCCCAACGGGATACAGCCTGGCGTGTAACGTGTACTTTTCCGGCAAGTTCATCCTGAGATAACTCTGCTCTATTTCTCAATTCCAATAGGATATCCTTTGTTTCCATCGAAATGTTCACCTCGCAGGATATTATATATCCGAAAGATCAGCTTGCAAAGCAACTCTCTGTTTCCCCCGGGCAGGAATGTCAGGGGCGATTTTGAAAGCGATCCGGCTAAAAGGGGTAAAATTACGAGTTAATTGGTCGAGTTTCTCCGGCGGACACCCTGCGCTGGTATAATGAAAAAATCAGTGCTGTCCGCAACAGGGGGCGGCAGGGCGTTGCGCGTTGTCTGTGTCCGACTGACCGCCGGGCACCGGTTTCGGCCCTGCCTTTTGGCGCCCCTGTCCGTGGCCGGTGCGGCTTTCCGTGAAAGAAAAGGGGGCTGGAGCAACATGGAAAAGAGAAAGAGACCACCCGCGCGGGGTGCGCAGAAGAGCGCCGCCGAGCTGCTCAGAGAGCTGCGGCTCAAGGAGAATGAGCCCATCGACTTTGTGACGACACCCACCGCGCCGCCGCCCTCTGAGGCGGCGGACACCCCCGAGCCGCAGGCGGCGCAGCCGGCTTCGGAGACCTCCATTCCCCTGCCGGCGGCCCGGCAGAGTACGCACATTGCAGCGGGCACCGCCGTGGAGGGCAGGCTGCGGGCCGAGGGGAACCTGGAGTGCAGCGGGTCGGTGCGCGGCAGCCTCGAAGCGGACGGCACGCTTCTGCTGCAGGGCGTGCTCACGGGCGACGCCGCCGCGCAGCAGATGCGCCTTTGCGGCGGCCGTGTCGAGGGAAACCTCACCGCGCAGGGCCCTGTGGAGATCGACCGCGATTCGGTTGTCGAGGGCGACATCAAGGCGGCGGCTCTCACGCTCAGCGGCCGGGTGCGCGGCGACCTCCATGTGCAGGGCACGCTGCGGCTGCTCGCCACGGCGGTGGTCGTGGGGAATCTTCACTGCGGCGACTTCTGCGCCGAGACGGGAGCGGTCATCCGCGGCGAGATCCACATGGCCGCGGCGGAGGATCTGGCGGCATGCTTTGCCCGGTAGCGCAGAGAAAAAGGGACGCGAAAACAGTGGTTTTCGCGTCCCTTTTTGCTGCCGGGTCTGGCCGGTACACTCCGCCGGCCGGGTCATTCGCCGCCGTCGAGCGCCTGTTCGAGCGTCTTGACAATCAGCGAGAGAGTCTTGATGCGCGCGAACTTCTTGTCGTTTGACTCGATGATATGCCAGGGTGCGCGCGCGGTCGAGGTGTAGCGCAGCATGTCGCGCAGCGCGGCCTCGTACTGGGGCCACTTCTCGCGGTTGCGCCAGTCCTCGTCGGTGATCTTCCACTGCTTTTCGGGAGTGTTCTGCCGGTCCTCGAAGCGGCGCAGCTGTTCGTCCTTGTCAATGTGTACCCAGAATTTCAAAATCACGGCGCCGAAGTCCATCAGCTCGCGCTCAAACTCGTTGATCTCCTGGTAGGCGCGCCGGTAGTCGCGCTCGGAGCAGAAGCCCTCCACCCGCTCGACGAGCACGCGCCCGTACCAGCTGCGGTCAAAGATGCCGATGTGACCGTTGAGGGGCAGCCGGGTCCAGAAGCGCCAGAGGTAGTGGTGGGCGATCTCGTAGGGGTTCGGCGCCGCCACGGGCACCACCTCGTAGCCGCGCGGGTCGAGTGCCGCCGCCACGCGGCGGATGTTGCCGCCCTTGCCCGCGGCGTCATAGCCCTCGTAGACCAGAATGACAGGCATCTTCCGGTGGTAGAGTACGCTGTGCAGCTCCGAGAGCCGCCCCTGCAGGAGCTTGAGCCGGCGCTTGTACTCGTCTCTGTCCAGCGTGAGCGACAGGTCGATTTCGTCCGGGTCGGGCGCGGGCAGCAGATCAAACGGCCCGCCGAGGGGCAGCGCGGCGTCCGCGCCGCCGACGCCCTCCTCGAGCGCGCGGCGCATCTCGGCGACCACGATCGAGTAGACGGCGAGAAGCCGCTCGGTGCGCTTTTCGGCGGCAATGACATGCCACGGCGCACACGCGGTGTCGGTCGACTCGAGCATCTCGTCGAACAGGCGGTAAAACGCCTTGTAGTGCTCATTCTGGTCGCGGTCGCGCTCGGTCACGCGCCAGCGCGTCACCTCACTCGCCGCGAGCTCGTCGAGCCGGTGGGCCTGCTCGTCCCGGTCGATATGTAGGAAGAATTTCAAAATCAGCGTGCCGCCGTCGGTGAGCTGGCGCTCCATGGTGTTGACCGCGCGCACACGCCTGTAAAACTCGTCGTCGTCGAAGCCCTCGTCACGGCGGTAGATCGAGAGATCCTGGTACCAGCTGCGATCGAAGATGGCAAAGCGGCCCTGGGCCGGAAGCTCCGACCAGTAGCGCGCGAGAAAGGGCCGGCGCCGCTCGCGCGGCTCGGGCGGGGTGGTCGAGTGGACCTTGTAGTTTCTCGGGTCAATGTTCAAAATGAGCTTCGACAGGACGCTCCCCTTGCCCGAGGCGCTCCACCCCTCAAAGAGGATGACCACCGGGATCTTCGCATCCTTGATCCGGCGGGAGAGCAGCTCGATCTCGGCCTCGAGCGCGGCGATGCGCTCCTTTCGTTCGGCCTTGGTGAGCTCCGGCAGCGAATGGGTGTGTTCCAGCATGGCAATACCTCCTTTTTACAGTAGCGCGAGCAGACGCTCCACGACAAACACCGCCCCGCAGGCGGACAGGGCCACCGGCAGCAGCCCGCACCCGCGAAAGGCCAGCACAACGGCGACTGCGGTCCCCGCGAGGGCCGACCAGAGCGACCCGGTCGAGAAGAAGACCGCCGGGAAAGTCATGGCGCCGAGCACCGCGTAGGGCACATAGAAGAGAAAGGATCTCACAAAGCGGCTTCGGATGGGCCGCTGAAAGAGCACAAGCGGGACCATGCGAATGAGGTAGGTCGTGCCCGCCATGACGAGGATGTACCAGACGTATCTCATGGTGCGCCCTCCTCATCCACGGGGAAGAGAGCGGCCCCGAGCGCTGCGGCCGCGAGGGTACAGAGGATGATGGCAAAGCCCGACGACACCTCTCTGAGCCCCGGCACAAATCGAAACGCAAAGCCGAGCCCCGCCGCGAGCAGAATGACCTTGCAGACCGCCGGCATCCGCCGCGCCGCGGGCACCAGAATGGCGATGAACATGCCGTAGATGGCGATGCCGAGCGCCGAGATCACCATCTCGGGCAGCAGGGAGCCCGCCGCGGCGCCGAGCAGCGTGCCGCCGCTCCACCCGAGAAAGGGCACGAGGATCAGCCCGTAGAGATAGGCCGCTCTGACTTTGCCCGGCCGGGCGCTCGCGAGGGCGAAGATCTCGTCGGTGTTGCCAAAGGCAATGACAAGGCGCTGGGGCGTCGTGACCGACGCGTCGAGCTTCTGGGAGAGGGACAGACTCATCAGCGCGTAGCGCAGATTGATCACGAGCTGCGTCAGCGCCATCTCGGTGAGCGACCCGCCCGCAACGATGAGCCCGAGCCCGGCAAACTGTCCGGCCGAGGTGAGGTTGGTCATGGAGATGACCACGCTCGCCCACACCGGCACGCCCTGCGTGGCGGCCATCATGCCAAAGGTGAACGCGACCGACAGGTACCCAAGCGCAATGGGCACGCCGTCGCGGCAGCCGCAGAGAAAATCCTGTTTTTTCGTCGTGACATCGGACATGTGGCGCTCTCCTGTGTTCCGTCTGGCGGCAGGGCCGCCGTCTGGTTTCAGTCTACCACAATTTGTCCCGCCCGACAACCGCGCTCAGGGCAGCTCGCTGTAGAGGATGTCCTGCAGCACGTCCTTCGGCTTGTAGCCGACCGACTTTGTGACAAGCTCGCCGTCTGCGTAGAGCATCACCGTCGGAATGGAGGTGACCGAGAGCTTTCGCGCGAGCTCGCGCTCACGCTCGACGTTGATCTGATAGAAGCCGATTCTGCCCGCCGCATCGCGCGACATGGTCTCGAGAATCGGCGAGAGAAGCTCACACGGGGCCGAGTGCTCACAGGTAAAGTCGATCACAACCGGGCGGGCCGAAGTCTGTATCATCTGCTGAAATTCTCTACTGGATAGAGGTTGTAAACTCATCGTACTTCGCTCCTTGTCTTTTTGTGTGTAACATCTATAGTATGGCCTGCCCCGGAAAAATCATGTCGAAAGCGGGCCGCGCCGGCGGGAGGAAATAATTGATAAACCGAACCTGCAGGTCTATAATATAGAACAGCGGCGGTTACAAAACGGCCGCCCGCAGACGCTCTTCCGCGTGGGAGAGCGGATTTTTCAGGCGAAAGGAAACTCGGTATCCATGCTCATTGACTTTCACATTCACGCGTTCCACGAGAAGATCGCGGCGCGCGCCATCGAATCGCTCGAGGAAAACATCAAGGTAAAGAGCCTCACCGACGGCACGCTCGCCGGCGCAAAACGCCTGCTTCGCGAGTGCGGCGTCGACCAGGCGCTGGTGCTGCCCATCGCGACGAAGCCGTCCCAGCAGACGCTCATCAACGACTGGGCGGGCTCAATCAACGGCAGAGACGGCATCTGGGCGCTCGGCTCAGTCCACCCGGCGGCGCCCGACGCGCTCGACGAGCTCGATCGCATCCGGGCGCTGGGTCTGCGGGGCGTCAAGCTCCACCCGAATTTTCAGGACTTTTTCATCGATGACAAGCGCGCCTTTCCCATCTATGAGAAGTGCGCCGCGCTCGGCCTGTTCGTCGTCTTTCACGCGGGCTTTGACCCGCTCACACCCGACACCATCTACGCCTCGCCCGAGGGGCTGCTCAGGATTCACCGGCAGTTTCCGAAGCTCACCATGGTCTGCGCCCACCTCGGGGGCCTTGCCCTGTGGGACGAGGTCGAGCGCACTCTCGTCGGCGAGGACGTCTACCTCGACACGGCGGTCGTCGCGCGCTACATCGACCGTGAGCAGTGCGAGCGCATCATCAAAAACCACGGCGCGGACCGCGTGCTCTTCGGCAGCGACCTGCCGTGGAGCCGCCCGAGCATGGAGTATGAGCTGGTCAACAGCTTTGATCTGACTGAGCCGCAAAAGCAGAGCATCTTCCACGGCAATGCAGAGAGGCTGCTGGGACTTTCCGAATAATCCATTCAGGAGGCGATTCTCATGGCACAGGACCGCGAGGCCCGCTACATCCGCATGACGACCGAACCCGTCACGAAGCTGATCCCGTCGCTCGCCGTGCCCACCATCATCAGCATGCTTGTCACCTCGTTTTACAACATGGCCGACACGTTTTTTGTCAGCAAGCTGGAGACGAGCGCGACGGCGGCCGTCGGGGTGGTCTTCTCGCTGATGGCCGTCATTCAGACTATTGGCTTCACCCTCGGCGTGGGCTCGGGTGCCTACATCTCGCGGCTGCTCGGCCGCCGCGAGGAGGAGCGCGCCGACCAGGCCGCCTCGACCGCGTTCTTCACGGCCATCGCGTTCGGTGTGGTGCTCGCGGTGTTCGGGCTGCTCTTTCTGGAGCCCTTTATGCGGCTTCTCGGGGCGACTGAGACGAGCCTGTCCCACGCCTGCGACTACGCGCGCTACATTCTGCTCGGCGCGCCGCTGATGACGGCGTCCTTTGTCATGAACAACAACCTGCGCAGCGAGGGCAGCGCCCTGCTCGCCATGGCGGGCATCGGCGCGGGCGCGGTGATCAACATCGCGCTCGACCCGCTGTTCATCTTCACTTTCAACATGGGCACGGGCGGCGCGGCGCTCGCGACTGTCATCAGCCAGACGGTGAGTTTTTTCATTCTGCTCTCCCACTTTCTCTCCGGGCGCAGCGGCATCCGTCTGTCCATCCGGCGGGTGCGCCTGCAGATGGAGATGTTCCGCGAGATTCTCAGAAGCGGCTTTCCCACGTTCTGCCGGCAGGGGCTCGCGTCGACTGCGTCGATCTTTCTCAACAAGGCGGCCCACCCGTTTGGCGACGCCGCGCTCGCTGCCATGAGCATCACGTCGCGCGTGATGATGTTCGTCAGCTCGGCGCTCATCGGCTTCGGCCAGGGCTTTCAGCCGGTCGCAGGCTTCAATTACAGCGCCGGCAAGAAAGAGCGTGTGCACGACGCCTACTGGTTCTGCGTCCGGGTGGGAACAGTGGCGCTCGCTGTGCTCGGCGGGCTTGTGGTGGCGTTTGCCCCCGGCATTGTCGCGCTCTTCCAGGGGGAGGATGCCGCCGTTGTCAGCCTGGGTGCGGCGGCGCTGCGCGCGCAGGCGATTGTGCTGCCGCTGCAGGCCTTTGTCATCATGTCGAACATGATGCTCCAGTCCATCGGTCAGAGCCTGAGCGCCACCATTCTGGCGCTCGCGCGGCAGGGACTTTTCTTCATTCCGCTGATCGTGATACTGCCGGGGCTGATTCTGGAGCCGGGGCTCGTTCTCAGCCAGCCGCTGTCGGATATTCTGACTTTTGCAATCTCCATTCCCGTCACCCTCGGCATCCGCCGCGAGCTGAGGCAGGCAAAGCGCGCGCCGGCCGCCGAAAAATTGCCGAACGGGTGAGAAAACAGTTGAAAAAACTGGCTGGTGTGATATTCTATTATGGAATGTAAAAAGCTTTCTTGGCAGAAGTGCAACAGGGAGGAATGGGGCAATGCAGATCGGATTCGACAACAAAAAGTATGTTCAGATGCAGACCGAGCACATCCGCAGCCGGATCAGGCAGTTTGACAACAAGCTCTATCTGGAATTCGGCGGCAAGCTCTTTGACGACTACCATGCGGCGCGCGTGCTGCCGGGCTTCGACGTCAACGGAAAAATTCGGCTGCTGCAGGAATTTCGCGACCAGGCCGAGATCATCTTCTGCATCAACGCGGCCGATATTGAGAACAACAAGATTCGCGCCGACTTCGGCATCACCTACGATATGGACGTGCTGCGCATCATCGACAATCTGCGCAGCATGGGGCTCTACATCAACAGCATCGTCATCACCCAGTACCGCGGCCAGAGCTCGGCGGACACCTTTCGCAAGAAGCTCGAGCGCCGCGGGGTGAAGACCTATCTGCACTACCCGATCAAGGGCTACCCGACCGATGTGGATCTCGTCGTCAGCGACCAGGGCTACGGGGCCAACGACTACGTTGAGACCACGCGTCCGCTGGTGGTGGTCACAGCGCCGGGCCCGTGCAGCGGCAAGCTCGCGACCTGCCTGTCGCAGCTCTACCACGAGTTCAAGCGGGGCGTGCGCGCGGGCTACGCAAAGTTTGAGACCTTCCCCATCTGGAATCTGCCCTTAAAACACCCGGTCAACCTCGCCTACGAGGCGGCGACCGCCGATCTCAACGACGTGAACATGATCGACCCGTTCCACCTCGAGGCCTACGGTGAGACGGCGGTCAACTACAACCGCGACATCGCGACGTTCCCGGTGCTGCAGACCATCCTCGAGAAGATCACCGGCGACAGCAGCGTCTACCAGTCCCCGACCGACATGGGGGTCAACATGGCGGGCTACGCCATCTTTGACGACGAGGTGGTGCGCGCCGCCGCCTGTCAGGAGATCATCCGCCGCTACTACAAGGCCCGCTGCGACTACAAGCAGGGCCGCACCGATCAGACCACGGCCCAGCGCGTGGAGCTGATCTTAAAACAGCTCGATCTCAAGCCCGAGGACCGCGTCGTGGTCGAACCGGCGCTTGTGAAGTCAAAGCTGCTGGGCGTGCCGGTCATGGCCATGCAGCTGCCCGACGGGCGGCTTGTCACCGGCAAGGCGTCAAATCTGATGTCGGCCGCGTCGAGCTGTACGCTCAACGCCATCAAGGAGCTCGCCGGCATTGCGGACGATCTGCATCTACTCTCCCCGGTGGTGCTCGAGCCTATTATCAATCTCAAAAAGAATGTGCTCGGCAGCCGCCGCGGCATCCTCAGTCTCGACGAGGTTCTCATCGCGCTGTCGATCTGCGCCGCAACCAACCCCATGGTGGAGCTCGCGACGGGTAAGCTGGCCGAGCTCAAGAGCTGCGAGGCCCACTGTTCGTTTCTCATCGGGCGCACCGACGAGACGGCGCTTCGAAAGCTGGGGGTCAATCTCACCTGCGAGCCGGAGTTTCCGACAAAGGATCTCTACTTTATCTGAAGTTTCCAAAGACACCCTGCGGGTGTCTTTTTCTTTTCAAGAGGGGAAAATCCTGCTATAATAGGCCATAGAATCAGAGAGGGAGGGTTTTGTATGGTCGTATTTGAGAAACCCGGCCGCGAAAATTCGGCCGAGACACTGCGCATTGCCCTTGAGGCGGCGCGCAGCCGCGGAATTCGCCACGTCGTGGTCCCCACGAACACGGGGGATTCCGCCATGTTCTTTCAGGACTGCAAGGATTTGAATGTGGTCTGTGTGACCCACGCCAACGGCTTTCGCAAGCCCGGCGAGCTTGAAATGCCCCTTGAGAGAGTGCGCGAGCTCGAGAGCCACGGAATCAGGGTTCTGACGACGTCTCATGTGCTCAGCGGCGCCGAGCGCGGCCTGTCGACGAAGTTCGGCGGCGTCGGGCCGGTTGAGATGATCGCCCACACGCTGCGCATGTTCGGGCAGGGGATGAAAGTCTGTGTGGAGATCGCCGTCATGGCGCTTGACGCGGGACTGATTCCGTTTATGGAGCCGGTTGTCGCCCTCGGCGGCACCGGTGTGGGCGTCGACACAGCGGTCATTCTCAAGGCGTCCCACGCGAGCAGCATCCTCGACACCCGGGTCTGCGAGGTCCTCTGCAAGCCCGGCTTCTGAGAGACGAAACAGGGAAAATGGAAGGGAGACAATATGGACGAGAATAAGAACACCGTGCCCGCCGAAGAGCAGGCCGGGAACCCGGCGCCGCAGGAGACCGCGGCGCCCGCACAGGAACCCGTAAAGGCGCAGGCAGAGGCGCCGCAGGCCGAAACCGTGCCGCAGGAGACTGTGCCGCAAGAAGCCGTGCCGCAAGAAGCCGTGCCGCAAAATGCCGTGCCGCAGGCACCACCGCAGGCACCTACGGCGGTCATGGACCCGCCCGCGGCGTCCGGCGCATCTGAGACCGGCACTGCTCAGCAGGAGACTGTGCCGCAGGAAACCGTGCCGCAAAATGCCGTGCCGCAGGCACCATCGCAGGCACCCACGGCGGTCATGGACCCGCCCGCGGCGTCCGGCGCGTCTGAAACCGGCGCTGTCCAGCAGGAGACTGTGCAGCAAGAAGCCGTGCTACAAAATGCCGTGCCGCAGGCACCGCAGGCACCGCTCAAAAAGAAGAACAAGGGGCTCATCATCACCATTGCCGTTCTGGCGGCGGCGCTCATCGCGCTGATCACCGCAGTTGCGACCGGGGTACTGCCGGTATTCGGCAACGGCCATCTCGCCTACATTGAATCGGCCTTTGAGGCAACCGCCGCGCAGAAGAAAGATGTTCACGCGGCGTTTCGCGAGAGCAATCCGGAGTATGCCGCATGGGCTGACTATAAGAGCGGCGACTTCAGCGAGACCACATTCGATTTGACGCTGCGCTCCATCGACGGCTTTGACGGCGCGCAGGAGCTCTCGTCGCTGCTCGCGGGCACCGGCATCAGCGGCACAACTGCCACTGACGTGACGACCCACAGTGTCGAGTTTGACGCGACGCTGCTCTTCTCGCACACGCCGCTTCTCGAGCTCTACGGCCACTTTGAGCCGGAACTTGCGGCGCTCGGCATTCCGAGCATGAGCGACACCATCTTCTCGGTCAATCCCAAGACCATGTATGATGACGTTGAGGGCAGTGTGTTTTCCCAGCTCTTCGGCATCACGGCAGATGATCTGCGCGGCATGTTCGGCGAGCTTGACGGCTCCGCCGATCCCGCCGAGATGGACATCGAGAGCATGGAGAAGATGGGCGAAGAGTTCGCCGAGATCTTCAAGGGGGCGCTCGCCGAGGCCAAGATCACCAAGGGTGATACAACCGCCGGGCTGACCGCCTACACGCTCACTTTCACGAGTGAAACCATCAAAAAATACACCACTGAGAGCGTGAAATACCTGTTCCTTGACTCACCGCTTGCCGCGGTTTACCGTACGACCTTCGCCGCCCAGGCGGCACAGTCCGGCATGAGCTACGATCAGTTCATCCAGCAGGAATTGCTCGGCGCACTTGAGGAGGAAAACTTCAACATCCAGGGTGAGCTGACCCTCGGCATTGATAAAGAAAAGATCATCCGCGAGATGGTCATGGTGCTCACGCCGAAGCTCGCGGCCAAAGAGGGCGGCTCGTTTGATGAGTTCCGCCTGACCGGTGTGAATGAGCAGGATGAGACTACATTCACCGCCAGCTTCACCATGCACGACGACTACAACGAGACTCTGGAGATGGCGCTTACATTCTCTGAGATCGCGGCTGACGACACCTACAACATCTATATGTGCTTTGACGTCGCGGCCTATGAGATAGCCGGAGAGTTCAGCTTTGACTTTGTGCTCGGTGCGGACGGCACCATCAGCACGGAGCTCGCCGTCACGGCGGACGAGGGCTACGGCGAGAACGGCTTTGTACTGAGCTCGGACGCTGTCTGTGCCCTGAAGACCGGCGGCAGGACGCTCGCCTTTGATCGTCTCGACCTCGATATTCTCGACGAGGGAGAAAAGATCAACATTCACCTCGACGGGACATTTGACACCAACGAGTACACGAGCTCGCAGCTGCAGAACCGGCCCACGAGTGATCTGTTTGACATGACCGAGAAGGATTTTGTCGACGTGGTCACCGAGATGGAGGACGGCGCAAATGAGCTCCAACAGGTCTTCTACGGCGTGCTCTTCACGCTGATGTACGGCGCGATGCCCTACTGAGCCGCCGGAACCTGACCGGTACAGCGAAAAAGCCCCCGCCGAGAGCGGGGGCTTTTGGCCTCTGCGGCCCTTTGATGGAGGAGTGATTCTGTGAGAGAATTCAGAGAGAAGAGATCGGTTGCCGTCTGTTCGGCGGCGGAGAGGAGATGAGAAAAAAGAAGAGGAGAACAAAACATGAAATTGCCAAACCCAAATGAGGTCTTTCCGAACGAGTACGGCACGACCTGCTTTTTGAAAAATGTCATCACCGCCCCCAACATCTCGGTGGGCGACTACACCTACTACGACGACCCGGCCGACCCCACAGGCTTTGAGAAGAACAATGTGCTCTTCAACTGGCCGGAGTTCGGCGACCGGCTCATCATCGGCAAATTCTGCGCCATTGCAAGCGGCGTGAAATTTGTCATGGGCAGCGCGAACCACCGTCTCGGCAGCGTGAGCACCTACCCCTTTCACGTCTTCGGCGGCGCGTGGGCCGAAAACACGCCCGACCATCTCGCCCAGCTCCCTTTCAAGGGCGACACGGTGGTGGGAAACGACGTCTGGCTCGGGCGCGAGAGTGTTGTCATGCCCGGCGTGACGATCGGCGACGGCGCGATTGTCGCGGCCTGCTCAGTGGTGACGAGGGATGTGGAGCCCTACACCGTGGTGGGAGGGAACCCGGCGCGGCTGATCCGAAGACGCTTCGACGCGGAGCTAACACAGCTTCTGCTGGCGCTGCGCTGGTGGGACGTTGAGCCGGAGCGCCTGGCGGAATTTCTGCCGGTGCTCTGCGACGAAAACCTCGAGGCCGTGCGGCAGACGCTCCGGCAGCTCGCGCGCTGAGCGGCGGCGGGTGCGCGCACCCGCCTGCGAAGTGAGCCGCGTGAAAAAGCTCCCCGTCGCCATTTGGCGATGGGGAGCTTTTTTCACTGCACTGTGAGCTCGAGGCCGCCGGGGCCTATCTCAAGCGAGCCGTCTTTCAGGGAGAGAAACGGCGAGAACTCCGCTTCGCTGTCGCCGTAAGTCAGCCGGATGGTGGCGTCGGCGAAGATGTCGCTCGCGTTGCACTGCAAAATGAAGGGCTCGCAGTCCGGGTCCTCGTACACCAGAGTGGGCTGCGACGAGTTGAGGTCGTTTTCGTAGAGTTTGAGCTCCATGCCGTCGTATCGAGGAATCACCAGATAGTAGTCGCCCGAGGAGAGGTAGAAGACCGGCGGGTTGTCGCCGCTCAGATACTCCCGGACGTAGTGCTCGAGATGTTCGATTTTCTGGTATCCCAGATGGGCCACGGCGTACAACTGGCCGTCCGAAAAGGGGATGGCCTCCCGCCCGCTGCCCTCCCCGGAGTTCCGCTCGGAGCACCCGGCGAAAGAGAAGAGAAGCGCGGCCAGAAGCAGAGCGGCCGCCAGACGAAAGAGAACGCTTTTTTTCATGAGTTTTCCCCGCTTTCCGATTGATGGGCGCCGCCGCATTGGACGGGCCGCTCCGTCTTTGGCTGTGACAGCTGTTTCCCCTCGACGAGCTGGCGCACGGTGCGCTCGTCCGCACGGGATACGAGTTCCCCGTCCCACCTGAGACTCGGGCCCGCGCCGCAGTTCTTCATACAGCCGGTCACCCGGTAGGAGAAGCCGCCCCGGGCGCTGACGCCGCCGCTTTTGACCGCGTAGGTGCGCTCGATGAAAGAGGCGAGCTGCGCCGCATGCCGCGCGCCGCAGCGCTGGCCGCCGCAGAGCTCGAGCCGGTGGGGCGCCTGCTGCGTGCGAAGACTCGGGTAGCGCCGGATGACGGCGGCGAGAAAGCTCTCCCTGCAGCCGAGCGCGGCGGCCGTCTGCGCGAGAGCTCCGGCCGGGATCACCCCGCCGCTCTCGCGCTGCACCTCGCGAAGAAGCTCCACGAGAGCCTGCTGGTCGTGCGGTGCGCCCTGCGAGCGGTAGTGGGCGACAGCCTCGTCGAAATTCCAGTCCATGGTCATACCTCCTGCCGGTTACTATACAGTATGTGCAGCCAGGCGCTCTTTATCACAGGCGCGCCAGAGGCGCAGCATGTCGGCGGGCAGCGGGGCGCGAAAGGCGAGCGCGCGGCCCGTGATGGGCTGTGTCAGCGAGAGCGCCGCCGCGTGAAGTGCCGTCCGGTCGATGAGCGCGCGGTTCTCCTCGCCGTAGAGAAAGTCCCCCACGAGCGGATGGCCCATGTGGGCGAGGTGCACGCGAATCTGATGGGTGCGTCCGGTCTCAAGGCGAAGCCGCAAAAGCGTGAACGCCCCGCGCTCGGCGAGCACCTCGTAGTGGGTGCGCGCCGGGTCGCCGCTGGGCGAGACCTCGCGGCGCAGCACCGAGCCGGGTGCCCGGGCGATGGGCGCGTCGATGACACCGGTGCGCTGCGCAAAGCGGCCGCAGGCAATGGCGAGATACTCCCGGCGCAGACCGGTGTGGAGCGAGGCGATGAGCCGCTCGTGGCAGTAGGCGTTCTTGGCCACGGCCATGAGACCCGAGGTGCCCCGGTCGAGGCGGTTGACCGGGCGAAAGACAAAGTTCTGCCCGCGCCGGGCGTAGTGGTACACGGCGATGTTCGCCAGACTGTCGCCGTAGTGCCCCTGAGACGGATGCACGGGAATCCGGGCGGGCTTGTTGAGAATCAGCAGATCCTCGTCCTCGTAGACGATGTCGAGCTCGCCCTCGGCGGGGATGATGTTGGGCGAGGCGCTGTCGGCGCGCTCGAGCTCCAGCTCGAGCACATCGCCCGCGTGGAGCACGGCACGCACCGTGGCCCGCCGGCCGTTGAGCAGGATGCCGCGCTCGCTCTGCTTGAGACGGGCGAGCAGCGCCGACGAGAGGGCGAGCCGCTCTCTGAGATAGCCGCGCAGAAGCACTCCCTCGGCCTCCGGGGGGATGCTCATGCGCCAGATGCGCTCCATCAGAGCGCCGGCGCATACTGCGCCAGCACAGCCTCGGCGCAGCGCATGCCGTCCACCGCAGCCGAGGTGATGCCGCCCGCATAGCCGGCGCCCTCCCCGCAGGGGTAGAGGCCCGCCACGGGCGAGCAGAAGCCGCCGCCGCGCAGGATGCGCACCGGCGAGGAGGAGCGGGTCTCGACCCCGGTGAGAACCGCGTCGGGGCGGTCAAAGCCCTCGATGGAGCGCGCGAAGATGCGCACGGCGCGCCGCAGGGTCTCGGCCGCGTAGCCGGGCAGACAGCCCGAGAGGTCGCCGAGCGTCACCCCCGGCCGGTAGCTCGGGACGACGTCGCCGAGCGCCGCCGATGGGGTGCCGCGAAGAAAATCCCCCACGAGCTGGGCGGGCGCGCGGTAGCTGCCGCCGCCGAGCGAAAAGGCCAGCCGCTCCCAGCGGCGCTGAAAGTCGACGCCGGCGAGCGGCCCCGCCCCGGCGAAGTCCTCCGGCCCCACGGGGACCAGAAGCGCGCTGTTGGCGTTGACGCCGTCGCGGCGGAAGTTGCTCATGCCGTTGACCACGATCTCCCCCTCCCCGGAGGAGGAGGCGACCACGCTCCCGCCCGGGCACATGCAGAAGGTGTAGGCGCTGCGCCCGTCGGGCAGATGGCAGGCGAGCTTGTAATCGGCCGGCCCGAGGGCCGGGTGGCCCGCAAACGGGCCGTACTGGCTGCGGTCGATCATCCGCTGCGGGTGCTCGGCGCGCAGGCCGATGGAAAAGGGCTTCGCCTGCATGGGCACACCGAGGCGCTCAAGCATGGCAAAGGTGTCGCGCGCGCTGTGGCCGATGGCGAGAATGAGCGCGTGCGCCTCGAGCCGGTAGACGCTGCCGCCCTCGCGCACGAGCGCAGCGGCGAGCGCGCCGCCCGAGAGCTCGAGCCCGTCGAGGCGGTGGCCGAAGCGAACCTCTCCGCCGCGCTCGCAGATCTCCCGGCGCAGGCCGCGCACGACCATCTCAAGGTAGTCGGTGCCGATGTGGGGCTTTGCGAGATATTCGATCTCGGCGGGCGCGCCCGCCAGAACAAAGTCGTGCAGAACCGCACCGATGCGCGGATCCTTGATGCCGGTGGTGAGCTTGCCGTCCGAGAAAGTACCGGCTCCCCCCTCGCCGAACTGCACGTTGCACTCGGCGTCGAGCGCGCCGCCCGCCCAGAAAGAGTCGACCATGCGCCGGCGCTCCTCCACAGCCCGGCCGCGCTCGAGCAGAATCGGCCGCGCCCCGGCGCGCGCAAGCGTGAGCGCGGCAAAGAGACCCGCAGGTCCCGCGCCCACCACGACCGGCCGCACGGCGGGCGTCTGCACGCGCGCCACGCGCCACGGCCCGCGCGGCTCCACGGCGCGGCAGTCCCGCCCGGCGCGAAGCAGCGCCGCCTGCTCGTCGCCGTGCAGCGAGACGTCAACCGAGCAGACGAAGTGCACGTCGGACTTGTCGCGCGCGTCCACCGCCTTTTTGACCAGGCGCAGCTGCGCGATGCGCCCCGCGCCCACATGCAGCTTTTTCGCCGCGCGGCGCGTGAGCTCCTCCCCGCTCGCGTCGAGCGGGAGGGCAATGTTGTTGATGCGAATCAAAAAAATCCCCCCGCGTTGGTTGTGCCGGACAAGGGTTCCTGCCGTTGTGGAATATCCGGGCCGTGTTCTCGCCCCGGCGGGGCAACAGAAAAATATGGCCGCATGTATGGCATAACGCGGCGCGCCATGCTATAATGATAAACTGCGGACAAGCCTTGTAAAATGTCCGCAGTACACAGACATAGGGAGTACCGGTATGGAAGTCTTCGACCAGATTATTTTTATCATCGAGTCCATCGGCACCGTCACGTTCGCCGTGTCCGGCGCGCTCGTGGCGATGGAGCGGCGGCTTGACCTCTTCGGCACCTTTGTGCTCGCGGCGACCACGGCGGTCGGCGGCGGCATCGTGCGCGACATCATCCTGGGGCAGACGCCGCCCAAGGTCTTTCAGACCCCCTACTACCTCACGCTGGCGCTTGCGGCGGCCGGGGTGATGATTCTCGTCGCCGTGCTGCGCGGCCGGTGGAGGGGCCCGCGTGCGAAGATCAATTTCTCGGCGCTGATGACCGTGTGCGACGCGCTGGGGCTCGGCATCTTCGCCGTGCTCGGCGCGAACACCGCCGTGACGGCGGGCTTCGGCGACAACATCTTTCTCATGACCTTTGTCGGGGTGCTGACCGGCTCCGGCGGCGGTATTCTGCGCGACCTGCTCGCCGACCGCACGCCCGTGGTGCTGCAGACCGACATCTATGCGGTGGCGGCCATCATCGGTACGCTCTTCTATTCCTATCTGCGGCGCACCATCCACGAGTCGGCAGCCATGCTCCTGGCGGCCGGACTCATTGTGGCGGTGCGGCTCGTGTCGGTGCGTCTGCGCTGGCGGCTGCCGGTCGTGTCGCTCAGCCGGCGGGAAGAGCCGTAGTCAGGGCGCGGCCCGCTCCCCCTCGGGAGCCGGGGCCGCCTTTTTTCTGCCGAAGTCGACCTCGGTCAGAACGACCGAGGTGAGAATGATGAGCCCGCCCGCCACCATATTCCAGCGCACGGGCTCCATGCCGAGCGCCACCGAGAAGACACAGCCGAAGAGCCCCTCCATCGAGAGGATGACCGCGGCTTTCGGCCCCGAGGTGTGGCGCTGGGCGTAGGTCTGAAGAAAGAAGCAGAGCCCCGTGCTGAACACACCGAGATAGATCAGCGCCGGGAGCCCC
Organism: Feifania hominis; assembly: GCF_014384765.1. NCBI lineage: Bacteria > Bacillati > Bacillota > Clostridia > Eubacteriales > Feifaniaceae > Feifania > Feifania hominis. The sequence goes on from NZ_JACRSP010000003.1 coordinate 75,736, forward strand.
CGGCCGTAGTCGGCCACGGCGATGGCCGGAAAGTCAAACGCGAGCAGAGCCGCGCAGGAGAGAACGGCCGCCACCGCCATCTGCAAAAAGGAGAGAAGCCGGGCGTCCGTGTGCCGGGTCGCGAGTTCGAGAAAGGCGATGTGGCCCGCGAAGAGCGCCGCGCACAGAAGCGTCAGCAGATCGCCGAGGTTGAAGCGAAAGCCCTGCCCCGCCGTGTAGGAGAGAAGCGCCGTGCCGGCAATGCACAGCACCGCCAGAGCGAAGACCCTGTTTTTGGGCCGCTTTTTGAGAAAGATCCACGACAGAAAGGGCACCATCACCACGTTGGTGGCGGTGATGAAAGCGTTGTTGGAGGGCGTGGTCAGGCTTAAGCCCGTGGTCTGGGTGAAAAACGCCAGAAACAGCAGCACACCCGCGGCCGCGCCGTATTTGAGGTCGCTCTTTTTCATGGCGCGCACATCCCGCCAGAAGAGAAGCCCCAGCGCCGCCGTCGCCACGAGCATGCGTATGGCGTTGAGTAGAAGCGGGCTCATGTTGCTGTCGATGGCGTACTGGGTGGCGGCGAAACCCGATCCCCAGATGACCGCAACGAGCACCAGACAGGCGTCGGCGATCAGCGTTGTCCTTTTTGCAGTCGGCATACCGTTCTCCTTTGCGCCGGGCGGCCCGGCCGATAATACCATTTATTCTAGCATTGAAACGCCTCTCTTTCAAGAAAAAGCGTGTTTCGCCCGGCCTGTGTAAAAAAGGAGTAAAATTGTAGAAAAAAGGAAAAAACCGTATTGACAAATAATTAACAAGTGGCTATAATGGGCTTGTAAATCCGACAGGGTTTGCAAATAGGCGGCCCCTCTCCGGCCGCAAACGGAGAGGCCCCATCCCTCCGGCCGCCGCACACTCTTCATTTTCCCACCATTTTTATTCCCTATCCCAATCCTTCCTTAAATGGGATTCCCGCGCGCTGCCGCAAGGCGCGCGGGAGAAACCGCTCTTTGCCGAGAGCGGTTTTTTTCTTTTTTCTTGTCATCCCGCGCCCCATCGCGTATGATAGGGGGTAGAAATCCACGGGAGGCGCTCGCATGCAGAAAAACGAGGAGCACATCATCGACATCACCGGCATGTCCCACGACGGGGTCGGCATCGGCCGCGCCGAGGGGCGGGCGGTCTTTGTGCCGCTGAGCGCGATCGGCGACCGGGTGAGAGCCAGAATCGTCAAAGTGAGCGCAAAGGCGGTCTACGGAAAGCTCGTCGAGCTGCTCGTCCCCTCCCCCGACCGGACCGCGCCGGCCTGTCCGGTGTTTGAGCGGTGCGGCGGCTGTACCTGGCGGCACATCACCTATGCCGCCGAGCTCGACCTCAAGAGGCAGCGCGTGCGCGACACTCTGCGCCGCATCGCCGGGTGGGAGGTGGAGCCGCGGCCCATTCTCGGCTCGGCCGAGACCGCGGGCTACCGCAACAAGGTGCAGTTTCCCGTGCGCCGCGGGCCGGACGGCGAGGCGCAGATCGGCTTTTTCGCGCCGCGCAGCCACCGGGTGGTGCCGGTCGAGAGCTGCGCGGTGCAAAACGATGCCGCAAACCGGATTTTAAAGCTCACCGCAGCGTTTTTAAAGGAGCATCACATCGAGCCCTACGACGAGCTGACGGGCCGGGGCCTTGTGCGCCACATCTTCGTGCGCCAGGCATTCGGCACGGGCGAGGTCATGGCGGCGCTGGTGATAAACGGCGATGCGCTGCCCCATGCCGGGGAGTATGTCGAGCGGCTGCGGGGCGAGGTGCCGGGGATCGCGTCGGTGCTTGTCAACCACAACACCGAGGCGACCAATGTCATTCTGGGCCCGCGCGACACGCTGCTCTGGGGGCGCGCATACATCGTCGACACCCTGCTCGGCAGAAGCTTCAAGGTCTCGCTGCACTCCTTCTACCAGATCAACCGCGCCCAGTGCGAGCGGCTCTACGAGACGGCGCGCGTCTATGCGGCGCTCGGCCCCGGCGACACGCTGATCGACCTCTACTGCGGGGCGGGCACCATCACACTGAGCCTCGCGCCCGAGGGCGGGCGGGCCTACGGCGTCGAGATCGTGCCCGAGGCGGTCGCCGACGCGCGCGAGAACGCGGCGCGAAACCACATGGACCACGTGGAATTTCTCTGCGCCGACGCGGCGCAGGCCGCAAGAGAGCTTCTCTCACGCGGCGTGCGCCCCGACGTGGTCGTGGTCGACCCGCCGCGAAAGGGCTGCGACGCGGCGCTGCTCGAGACCGTCGAGCGCCTCGCGCCGAAGCGGCTGGTCTACGTCAGCTGCGACGTGGCGACCCTCGCGCGCGACATTGCGCTGCTGCGCGGGCGCGGCTTTGCGCCGGTCGAGGTCACCCCGGTCGACATGTTCCCGCGCACGCCCCATGTCGAGTGTGTTTGCTTGCTTTCCAATCTTAAGCCGGATAAACATATTGACATTGAATCTAGAAAAGTTTGATTTGATGGCGGCGAAAGGCAAAGCTACTTATGAAGAAATCAAGGATAATGTTGCTGATCAGAGAGGACTGAGATTAATATGGAATCTAATGATATTTTAAGAGTAAAGTATTATTCTATAAATGATATGAGTGTGGGATTCTATTTAAAAAGAATAGAAGATGTAATTTCTAATTTTGCAGCCGAAGAAAATAGAACGGATATTAATGAGATTATGGAATTATATAATATACAACAATTTTTCCAAAATAGAATATATTCTAAATATTGGACAAGACAACAGATAAACGATTATAGTCGAATTGTAGAAAAATTTCCAAAAGTAATAGGCAAGTCTTTTTTTGAAATCGAAATAAATATGTTGAAAAGTATATTTGAAACTATTAATTACACATACAGAAATGATTTTTGGAAACTCATAGAGAAGTACAAGGTTTATGAAAAAATTCCAGTTGAGGTATTCAAAGATATAATTCTAAGCAAACATTTTATTTTAGGAGATATTTTGGAATGTAAAAAAATAGTGAAGAAATTTTCAAAAGAAATAACTGTATATATGGTAGCGAATCCATTTTGTGCAGAGATATTATTAAATTATTATTTAGTAGTGCATGATAGAAATATAGAACCTTTATATTTTCCTGCTGAATTATCAGAGTAGAAAAAAATATTTATATTGGATAATTATATAGCTAGTGAATCAGCTAATAGTAATTATATTAAATTGATTTTTGAATCTAATAGTACAAATGGCCTGTTTTTACCAGATCGATTAAAATTAAAAGCTAAACGAAAATATGAAGAACATATAAAAACTTTATTCAAAGATAGTCTTGGCACCGGATGCGGTATTCAAGTTTCTTTTTCCGGCAATCAAGAGGAAGAGAAGATATTTAAAATTGGGGAAAATGGAATTTTGTCATTTTCATATAGTTCAAAGTGGATAAAAGAAAATTTAGACTATCCTACATTGTTAAATAATTTTATATATTTGTTTGGTTATACAGATATGCAATATAGATCTCTTCATGTTTGTAGAGAATCGCAAATGAGTATTATAGAAAAGAATATAGGGATTAAAGGAAAAAAAGAATATCCCGCTGGAATTGCATTTCGTCTATACCAAAGTTTAGCAGAAATGCAAATAGTCGGGTATTGCATTGAATTAGAGAAATTCAATATTTATCTAGAAGATATTATAAAATGGTTCTTTTGCAACTATTTGAAAGATGAATTTAATGTAAAAGGATTCAATTTTAATAAATCTTCAAGAACGGCAACTTATCTTGAAAAATGTAGAAATATTGCGGCTGAAATTGATAGTATTTTAAAACAATTTAAATTTTGGTGTGAAGATGGAAAAATTGACGATGAATTATTACGTATATCAACAGAACATATGTTTATTAAAGATATTCCCAGCATGATTGACAAAAAATATATTTATCCGTGTGGAAAAGATTATCAAACAATAACTTTTTTATTGTTTTCAGACCAATCAATAATTAGCTATATTCCAGCATTACCAGAAAATTATAATACTTTTAATGATTTATTAATAGAACATGAAGTATATTATGATATGTTTCAGGAATATCAAATTCCAAGCATTAATTATCTAATTGAGAATAAATTAATAAAATTGGATGAAAGAAGAAGGATAATATCTTATAGAGAAAAATTTAAAATATTGAAAGAGCTACATGAACATAATGTAGTATGTTGGAATTATATAAAACAATATCGAGATGTTATTGTAGAACTGGAGAAATCTGGAACAATACAGTTCTCTTCATCATTATTTTCAAAACCAGAACAGGATTATTATAATTACTTATTTAATAAGTCCGAGTTTGATAATGGACTGGACATCCGTAACCGATATAGTCATGGAACACAAAGGGTGAATGAAAATCAGAATAAACAGGATTATTATATTTTTCTTCGAATTATGATTCTTATAGTAATAAAAATAAATGAAGAATTTTGTCTAAAACATTCTGAAGTGATAGAATAATAAGCAAGGAGTTGGCCTTTATGTGATTTTCGTCTAAAATTAAATTGATGAATACAAGTTAAGATAGAAAATATGAGTTTAGACGATGAGATACATATCGAGTGTGTGACGCTGCTGAAAAATGTTTCTGCAGGGGAGATGTGCAAATGAAGCTACTTTCACTCGACCATCTGGTGCTCACCACGCGCAATGTCGAGGCATGTCTGGCATTCTATACCGGCATCCTGAGCATGGAGCCGGTGCGCGCAGACGGACGCACGGCGCTGCGCTTCGGCGCGCAGAAAATCAACATTCACACCCGGCCGGGCGAATTTCAGCCGGCTGCGGGCAACCCCACGCCCGGCAGCCAGGATTTCTGTCTGGTTGCCGAGGGGGAAATCGCGCAGATCCGTGCCGAGATCGAGGCAAAGGGCTGGCCGATTGAGCTGGGACCGGTCGAGCGCACGGGTGCGCTGGGTCCGATCGACAGCCTCTATCTGCGCGACCCGGACGGCAATCTGGTCGAGATCGCCGTGTACCGAAAGAGAGAGCCCTGACCGAGGTCAGGGCTCTTTTGCATATAGAATAAAGTGGTTTTTCTCGGTGCGCAGAAGTCCGTCGCGGGCCATCTTGCCGAGTTCATGGGAGAGGGCGCTTCGCTCCACGCTCAAATAGTCGGCGAGCTGCTGGCGGTTGAACGGAATGGTGAACTCCCGGCTCCCCTGCCGCGCGGCCTGGGCCGACAGATAGCTCAAAAGCCGTCCGCGAATGGACTTCGACGAGGTGTGAAAGATACGCCGCGAGAGACTTAAGTTCTTCTGGGCGGAGATCGCAAACAGGTTGCGTATGAGAAGCCCGCGGTGCGCACAGTCCTCCCCGCCGCCCTCCAGGATCCTCGCCGCCTGCAAAAAGAGAATCTCCGCCGGCTGGGCGGCCACAACGTTCACCATCAGCCTCTCGCCCGGGATACAGGCATAGGTCTCGGCAAAGACTGCGCCGGGGCCGAGGCTGTCGAGCACACTGCGGTTGCCCCAGAGATCGTCGGCTTCAATCTGCACACGCCCCGTGAGCACGAGTCCGAGGCTCGTCACAAGCTCCCCCGCGCGGTAGATGGTCTGCGCTTTGCCGTATGTTCTGCTCACGGCGCCGAGACAGGCGAGTATCTGCGGCAGCTCGTCGGCCGCCGCGCCGCGAAACAGGGCGGTTTTTGACAAAAAAAGTGTATCCATATCTCCTCCGTGTGGTTATAACAACAGACTTGTTGGCAAAAGCCTATTATACTGTGCTCAGAAAGTCAAGAACATACAGGGAGGAACCGATATGATTCGCAAAATCATTCAAATTGACCAGAGCAAATGCAACGGCTGCGGCCTGTGCGCCGAGGCCTGCCACGAGGGCGCCATCGGCATGGTGAACGGCAAGGCAAAGCTCCTGCGCGACGACTACTGCGACGGGCTGGGCGACTGTCTGCCCGCCTGTCCGACGGGCGCGATCAGCTTTGTCGAGAGGGAGGCGGCCGCCTACGATGAGGCCGCCGTCAGAAGAAACCAGGCTGAAAACACCCAGGGGCAGCCGCTTGCCTGCGGCTGTCCGGGCACCCAGTCGCGCGCCATTGAGCGGGCCGCCGCGCCGCAGGAGCACAGCGCCGCGCGCACCGGCTCCCAGCTTCGGCAGTGGCCTGTGCAGATCAAACTCGCGCCGGTGAACGCCCCCTACTTCGACGGGGCCCATCTGCTCATTGCCGCCGACTGTACGGCCTACGCCTACGGCAGTTTCCATGAGGATTTCATCCGCGGCAAAGTCACGCTCATCGGCTGCCCCAAGCTCGACGAGGGCGACTACACCGAAAAGCTCACCGGGATTCTCACGCGAAACGAGATCAAAAGCCTGACCGTTGTGCGCATGGAGGTGCCCTGCTGCGGCGGGCTGGAGCACGCGGCGGTGACGGCGCTGAAAAACAGCGGCAAGTTCATCCCCTGGCAGGTGATCACCGTTTCGACCGACGGCCGGCTGCTCGACTGAGCCCGCCCGTGCCGCAGGGACATCCCCCAAAGCAGAGAGAACGCAGGAGACACCCCTGCGTTCTCTCTTTTTCTTTGCTGTCACTGGCGGATTTCCTGCACGGATTTGATGACCGTATGGGCAATCGGCTTCCAGGTGACCTTTTTGAAGAGCGCCACCATGGCGATGGGCACATAGGTCAAAATGAAGATGGGGAATGTGAACAGATAGAGAATCTTGCGGTACCACACGCAGTGGATCTGCCGCCACTCGGTTATGGTTGTGACAAGGCCGAAGAGAAACAGCGACAGGTAGACCCCGAAGACCGCGCCGAACACCTGCGCAAGGCAGAGCTCGGCGAGCAGCGTGCGCCCCGACTGCAGGCCGTAGAGAAAGACGGCGCTGTTGCAAACGACGGTCACAAGGGTTAAGATGGTGGCAGGGGCAATGGTCATGAGCATGTCGTAGCACTGAAAGCCCCGCCGGCCGAAGACGCCGCGCGCGAGGCGCGCGCCATAGCGGCGAAAGACCTGGTAGAAGCCCTTGGTCCAGCGCAGGCGCTGGTTCCACGAGTCGCGAAAGCGAATGGGCTGCTCGTCGTAGAGCACAGCGCTGTCGCAGTAGCCGATCACCTCGCCCTCAATGGCGTTTGCGACCGAAAACTCAATGTCCTCGGTGAGCAGGTGGTACTTCCAGCCGCCGTCCCGGGCGATGATGTCGCTCGACACGAGAAAGCCCGTGCCCGAGATGGCGCAGCCCGTACCGAGCAGCATGCGCGAGCCATTTAAGTACTTTGACTCGCGCAGAAACCAGAGCGCGTAGCCCGCCGAGATCCAGTTTGAGTCGTAGTTTTTGGAGTTTCGGTAGCTGGTCACCACGCGGTAGCCCAGATCAAAGGTGCGGTTCATCTCGGCGAGGTAGTTCTCGTCGAGCACATTGTCCGCGTCAAAGACAAAATAGCCCTCGTAGGCGCGAAGCCCGCGCTCGCGCTCAATTGCCTTGAAAGCGTAGTCGAGCGAGTAGCCCTTGCCCACGAGCCGGCTGTTGAACCGCTCCATGACAATGGCGCCGTGTTCGCGCGCAATGCGGGCCGTCTCGTCGGTGCAGTTGTCGGCGACGACGTAGACGTCGTAGCATTCGTCCGGGTAGCTCTGGGCCGCCAGACTGTCGAGCAGCTCGCCGATGACGGCCTGCTCGTTGCGCGCGGAGATGACTACGGCGTAGCGGTGCAGCGCCGGGTTGTCGTTTTTCCGCCTGCGCCGAAACAGCGGTACGGCGACATAGAACGCCTGGTAGGAATAACAGAGCAAAAACAGCGCAAATATAACAAAGTTGAACGTTGTGATAGCCTGATACATAAGTTGCCGCTCCTGAAAGTTTTCTTTCCCCATTATAGTGCCCACAAAATATGAGATGTTAACATACCGTGACGGATTTGTGAAAAATAGAGAAAGGGAGAAACTGCCATGATCCTCTCCGGAAAGGAAATCGCGCGGCGCATGGGCTCCGACATCGTCATCGAGCCCTATGACCCGGCGCGCCTGAACCCAAACAGCTACAACCTCTCGCTGCACGACGAGCTGCTCGTGTACGAGAGCGACAGCCTCGACATGAAGCTTGAAAACAAAACGCGGCTTGTCACCATTCCGCCCGAGGGCCTGGTGCTCGAGCCGAACCGGCTCTACCTCGGCCGCACGCGGGAGTACACCAGAACGGAAAACCTCGTGCCCATGCTCGAGGGGCGCTCGTCCACCGGGAGACTGGGTCTGTTTGTCCACGTCACAGCCGGCTTCGGAGACGTGGGCTTTGCCGGGTACTGGACGCTCGAGATCTTCTGCATCCAGCCCATACGCATCTACGCGGGCGTTGAGATCTGCCAGATCTACTACCACACCATCGAGGGGGACTACGAGCCCTACCGCAGCGGAAAGTATCAGAACAACACCGGCATTCAGCCGAGCCTGCTCTACCGGGACTTTTTAAAATGAGAAAAGCGAAGCTACAAAAAGCACGACCTCAAGTGGGGGGAGCGTTCTTTGCGGCCGGCTCGTTTTATCCATAAGTTCTTTATAAGGAGAAGAGAGATGAAAACCATTTATTTCGGCGGTGATATCGTGACCATGGAGCGGGGGCCCGCTCCTGAGGCGATGGTCGTGGAAGACGGCCTGATCGCGGCGCTCGGCGGGCGCGAGGAGCTTATGCGCCGCCACCCGGATGCCGTGCGCCGCGACCTTGACGGCTGCACATTGCTGCCCGCCTTTCTGGATTCGCACAGCCACATCACGGCATTTTCGACCACACTTGGCCTCTGCCAGCTCGACGGGGTGAAGAGCTTCGACGAGATGGTCTCAAGGCTGCGCGCCTTTGCCGAGACTCTGCCCGCCGGGCAGTGGATCGTGGGCTTTGGCTACGACCACAACACCCTCGCCGAGGGCCGGCATCCCGACCGGGCCGTGCTCGACCGGGTGGCGGACGGGCGGCCCGTGATGGTGTCGCACATGTCGGGCCATATGGGGGTGCTCTCCACGGCGGCCCTCGCCGAGGCGCACATCACCGCGGCGAGCCCCGATCCCGCCGGCGGGCGCATCGGCCGCGGGCCGGACGGCGAGCCCGACGGCTACCTCGAAGAGGCCGCGTTCACCGGCGTCGGCGCCGCCATGCCCGCGCCGACCATGGACCAGCTTGTCGCCCAGCTCGAGCGCGCCCAGCAGATCTATCTCAGCCACGGGGTCACAACTGCCCAGGAGGGCCTGATGAAGCCCGACCAGTGGGCCATTCTCTCGGCTGCGGCCTCATCGGGCCGGCTCAGGATCGACACGGTCTGCTACCCCGATATGCTCCACCACAGAGATCTGATGGACCGCTCCAAAATGCACTACGAAAACCACCTGCGCATCGGCGGCTACAAGATACTGCTCGACGGCTCGCCCCAGGGGCGCACCGCGTGGATGAGCGAGCCCTATGAGGGAGACGACAAAGATTACCGCGGCTACCCCATTCATGAGGACGACGCGGTGGAGGGCTTCTTTGAGACGGCCTATGCCGAGGGGGTGCAGCTTCTTGTGCACTGCAACGGCGACGCCGCGGCCGACCAGATGCTCGCGGCGAGTGAGCGGGCGCGCGCGAAGCTGCCCTCGGCGCCCGCCATCCGCCCGGTGATGATCCACGCCCAACTCGTGCGCCGCGACCAGCTCGCGCGCATGGCGAGAGACGGCGTGATCGCCTCGTTTTTCGTGGCCCACGTCAACGAGTGGGGCGAGGTGCACCGCAGAAATTTTGGCCGGATACGCGCCGCGCACATCAGCCCCGCCGCCTCGGCGCTGCGCGAGGGGGTCACGTTCACCTTTCACCAGGACACCCCCGTGCTGCCGCCCGATATGCTCCACACCGTCTGGTGCGCGGTCAACCGCGTCACAAAGACCGGCGACGTGCTGGGCCCGCAGGAGTGCATCTCCCCTCTCGAGGCGCTCAAAGCGGTCACCATCAACGCCGCGTACCAGTACTTTGAAGAGAACGAAAAGGGCTCGCTGCGCGCTGGAAAGCGCGCGGACCTTGTCATTCTCAGCGCGAACCCTCTCACGGTCGCGCCCGACGACATCCGCTCCATCGAGGTGCTCGAGACCATCAAGGACGGCGAGACCCTCTTTGCAAAATAGACAAGCCGCCGAAGAGAAAATGCGCGCCCTGACAGGGCGCGCATTTTTTCGGTTGTGGCGCGGCGGCGAATCTGATAAAATGGGAAAAAACCGGCTTGTCCCCGGGGGAGGAACACAGTGGCAGAGTTTACACGCATCGTCTTTGTCGTCAACCCGGCGGCGGGCAGAGGGGATTTCACCGCCTCTCTGCGCGCGCGCATCGACGAGTTTTTCGGCGGCCGGGGGCTGCCCTATGAGATCTATGAGACCGCCTCACGCGGGGATGCGACGCGCTTTGTGCGCGAGTATCCCGCGGCTGCCGGACGGCTGCTCTTCGCCGCCTGCGGCGGCGACGGCACGCTCAACGAGGTCGCGCTCGGCGCGCTCGAGCGCCGCGACTGCGCGGTCGCGGTTGTCCCCTGCGGGTCGGGCAACGATTTTGTCAAGGTCTTCGGCGGCGCCGAGCCCTTTCTGCCCTTTGAGAATCTGCTCGCCGGCCGCACCGAGCAAATCGACCTGATCCGCTGCGGCGAGCGCGTGGCGGTCAATCTCTGCAACATCGGCTTTGACGCGCGGGTCGCCAAGAACATGGTGCGCTTTAAAAAGCTGCCCCTCGTGTCGGGCTCGGCCGCCTACACCCTGTCTCTGGTGGGATGCTTTTTCACGGGGCTCTTCTCCCGCATGAACATCCTTCTGGACGGGGAGCAGAGGCTGCACGGCCGCTATCTGCTCGCGGTGGCGGCGAACGGCATCTGCTACGGCGGGGGCTACTACCCCACGCCCGAGGCGCGCATCGATGACGGGCTCATCGAATTCTGCGCGGTCAAAAAGCTCTCGCGGCTCTCCATGGCGCGCCTGATCAAAAGCTACAAGTGCGGCGAACACCTGCACGACGACCGCTTCGCGCCCCATCTGCACTACCGGCGCTGCAGAACGCTCACGGTGGAGGGCGAGCGCGACCTCGTGGTCTGTCTCGACGGCGAGATTTTCACCGCGCCCCGCGTGGAACTTGAAATTCTGCCGGGCGCGCTCGCGTTTCTCGTCCCGGCGGGGTGCGCCCTGCCCGGAGACGGCCAGGCGGCCGCGCTCTGCGGTCAGGCGGTCTGACGGGGACGCTCTGACGCGAAAAAGGGGTTCGCACGGCAAGGTGCAAACCCCTTATCTGCTTTGTCTCAGCGCAGCATGCCACTCTCGCGGATGCGGCGCGCCGCCTCGCGCAGGGCGGCCTCGTCGCGCACGAGCGCGATGCGCGCATAGCCCTCGCCCCCCTCGCCGAACGCAATGCCCGGCACGGCGAGAACTCCCGTGCGGTCGGCGAGCTCCATGCAAAAGCGCATGGAGTCGGTGTGTCCTTCGGGCAGCCGCGCCCACACAAAGAGAGTGGCTTCGGGCGGGGTGATCGGCCAGCCCGCCGCGCCAAAGGACTCGACGAGCGCGTCCCGGCGGCTCTCATAGAGGGCGCACAGCTCCCGCACACAGTCCTGCGGCCCTGTGAGCGCCGCGACCGCCGCGCGCTGCACCGGGCGGAAGACGCCGTAGTCCATATGGCTTTTGAGATTGCGGTAGGCGGCGATCACGTCGCGGTTGCCGAGCGCGAATGAGATGCGCGCGCCGGTGAGGTTGTAGCTCTTGGAGAGGCTGTTGAACTCAATGCCCACGTCCTTTGCCCCCTCGTGGGCGAGAAAGCTGCCGCAGCGCCGCCCGTCGAAGACGATCTCGCTGTAGGCGTTGTCGTGCAGCACCACGATGTCATACTTTTTGGCAAAGGCGATCACCTCGTCGAAGAAGCCCTCCGGCGCGAGAGCGCCGAGCGGATTCATCGGGTAGGAGAGCACCATGAGCCGCGCCTTTCGGGCGATTTCTTCGGGGATTGCCCCGAGGTCGGGCAGATAGCCGCACTCCTCGCGCAGGGGCATGTGCCAGGCCCTTGCCGAGGCGATGTGGGAGCCGTTTTGAAAAATCGGATAGCCGGGGTCGGGCACCAGGATCCAGTCGCCCGGGTCGCACAGCGCCAGCGCGATGTGGGAGAGTCCCTCCTGCGAGCCGCCCATGCCGAGGATCTCGTCGGGCTCGAGGGCGACGCCGTAGCGCCGCGCGTACCAGCCGGCGACAGCCCCGACGAGCTCGGGCAGATCGGTGACGGCGTACTTCATGTTCTCCGGCTCCCGGCAGGCCTCTTCGAGGGCCCGCATGATGTGCGCGGCGGGCGGCGTGTCGGGCGTGCCGATGCTCAAATTGATGACGTCGGCCCCGCGCGAAGCAATTTCCTGCTTCTTGCGGTCGAGCTCGAGAAAAATCGAAGAGCTCAGAGAATTCATTTTTTCAGCAAATTTCAAACAGATCGCGTCCCTTTATGCCAGAATAACGCCACGGGGGCGCCAGTACCAGTATAGCAAAGAAAAGCCGTTTTTCAAGGGCGGCGGCCTCATTTTTTCACGCCATGCATCCGTTTGCCTCAAATTTTTTTGCGGTCGCACAGATTCTCTGCCCGGCCGCGGCGCAAAATGGCACAGATTTTGACGCTGAAATCTGGTCCAGACTATACCAATCGGGCGCAATTGCCAAAGAACGGCGCTTAAAATTTACAAAGACTTCATCTCCGCGCGCGCCTTTTTGTATTTACAGGGGCCGAGTTATCTGATAAAATTAGAAAGGTTAAGAACTTAACACAGTCGAGTCAAGATTAATATATTCAAAGGAGGAAAAAAATCCATGGCTAGACCAATGAAATCCATGGATGGCAACAACGCCGCCGCGCATGTAGCATATGCGTTCACCGACGTCGCTGCCATTTACCCGATCACGCCGTCGTCCGTTATGGCGGAGTATGCCGACAAGTGGTCGGCGGAGGGCCGCGAGAACATCTTCGGCCAGAAAGTGAAAGTCGTTGAGATGCAGTCCGAGGCGGGCGCCGCCGGTGCGGTTCACGGCTCGCTCGCGGCCGGTGCGCTCACCACCACGTTCACCGCCTCTCAGGGCCTGCTGCTCATGATCCCGAACATGTACAAGATCTCGGGCGAGCTGCTGCCGGGCGTCATCCACGTCTCGGCCCGTGCGCTCGCGGCACACGCTCTGTCCATCTTCGGCGACCACTCCGACGTCATGGCCTGCCGCCAGACCGGCTTTGCCATGCTCGCTTCGACAAATCCGCAGGAGGTCATGGATCTCGGCGCCGTCGCCCACCTCGCGGCGATCAAGGGCCGCGTGCCCTTCCTGCACTTCTTTGACGGCTTCCGCACCTCCCACGAGATTCAGAAGATCGAGACCTGGGACTACAAGGATCTCGCCGACATGCTCGACTTCGATGCGGTTGAGGCGTTCCGCAAGAACTCGCTCAATCCGGAGCATCCCGTTCTGCGCGGCACCGCCCAGAACCCCGACATCTACTTCCAGGCCCGCGAGGCGGCCAACCCCTTCTATGAGGCCATTCCCGGCATCGTGGAAGAGTACATGGACAAGGTCAACCAGAAGATCGGCACCGATTACAAACTCTTCAACTACTACGGCGCGCCGGACGCGGAGTATGTCATGGTCGCCATGGGCTCGGTCAACGACACCGCGGAGGAGACCATCGACCACCTGCTCGCCAAGGGCGAGAAAGTCGGTCTGCTGAAAGTGCGTCTGTTCCGCCCGTTTGCGACCGACCGCTTTGTCGCCGCGCTGCCGAAGACCGTCAAGAGAATCGCGGTTCTCGACCGCACCAAGGAGCCCGGCTCCATCGGCGAGCCGCTCTACCTCGACGTCTGCTCCGCGCTCAAGGGCACCGAGTTTGCCAACGTCGAAGTCGTCGGCGGCCGCTACGGCCTCGGCTCGAAAGACACCCCGCCCTCCAACATCATCGCCGTCTATGACAACCTCAAGGGCGAGAACAAGAACCACTTCACCGTGGGCATTGAGGACGATGTCTCCGGCCACTCGCTGAAAGTCGGCCCGGCGGTCGACACCGCGCCTGAGGGCACCGTCGCCTGCAAGTTCTGGGGCCTCGGCTCCGACGGCACCGTCGGCGCCAACAAGAACACCATCAAGATCATCGGCGACGAGACCGACATGAAAGTCCAGGCCTACTTCGCCTACGACTCCAAGAAGTCGGGCGGCGTCACCATCTCCCATCTGCGCTTCGGCAAGAAGCCGATCAAGTCCACCTACTTCATCAACAAGGCCGACTTCGTGGCCTGCCACAACGCCTCCTATGTCGGCAAGTACGACATGACCGACGACCTCAAGGACGGCGGCACGTTCCTGCTCAACTGCCAGTGGAGCGAGGCGGAGCTCGAGCGCCATCTCACCGCCAAGATCAAGAGAGACCTCGCGACCAAAAATGCGAAGTTCTACATCATCGACGGCGTCGACATCGCCAAGGAGATCGGCCTCGGCGGCAGAATCAACACCATTCTGCAGTCTGCGTTCTTCGCGCTGACCAAGATCATCCCGATTGAGGACGCCATCGACTTCATGAAGAAAGCGGCCTACAAGTCCTACGGGCGCAAGGGCGAGAAGATCGTCAACATGAACTACGCGGCCATCGACCGCGGCGCGACCGGCTTCAAGGAAGTCAAGGTTCCCGCCGAGTGGGCGAACGCCAAGGACGAGACTGTCGAGACCGTCGTCACCGGCGACCGTCCGGAGCTTGTGAAGTTCGTCAAGGAGAAACTCATCCCCATGAACGCGCAGCAGGGCGACAAGCTGCCTGTCTCCGCTTTCAAGGGCGCTGAGGACGGCACGTTCCCGCAGGGCTCCGCCGCCTATGAGAAGCGCGGCATCGCCGTCGACGTGCCCGAGTGGATTCCGGCCAACTGCATCCAGTGCAACCAGTGCTCGCTGGTCTGCCCGCACGCCGCCATCCGCCCGGTCGTCATGAACGCCGCCGAGGTGAAAAACGCCCCCGAGAGCATGCTGTCCAAGCAGATGATCGGCAAGGGTTGCGAGGACTACCAGTTCGGTATCGTCGTCTCCACCCTCGACTGCACCGGCTGCGGCAACTGCGCGAACATCTGCCCGGCCAAGGAGAAGGCGCTGGTCATGAAGCCCATGGAGCCCCAGCTGCCCAAGCAGGCCGCTTTCGACTACGCGGTCAAGGATGTCTCGGTCAAAGAGCTTCCCTTTGCGGTCAACACCGTCAAGGGCTCGCAGTTCAAACAGCCCCTGCTCGAGTTCTCGGGCGCCTGCGCGGGCTGCGGCGAGACCCCGTATGCCAAGCTCATCACGCAGCTGTTCGGCGACCGCATGTACATCGCCAACGCCACCGGCTGCTCCTCCATCTGGGGCGGCAGCGCGCCGTCCACCCCGTACACCGTCAACAAGAAAGGCCACGGCCCGGCCTGGGCGAACTCCCTGTTTGAGGACAACGCCGAGTTTGGCCTTGGCATGTATCTCGCCGTCACCCAGCGCAGAGAGAAGCTCGCCGACTGCGCCAAAGTTCTCGCCGACGCCGGCGTGAAAGAGGCCGCGGACTGGGTTGAGAACATGTACTGCCCGGACGGCTCGAGAAAGGCCGGCGACGCGCTCGTCGCTGCGCTCAAGGGTTACAGCTCGCCCGACGCGAAAGCGGCTGAGGCGGCGAAGTTTGTCCTTGAGAACACCGATATGCTCGTCAAGAAGTCCAACTGGATCTTCGGCGGCGACGGCTGGGCGTTCGACATCGGCTACGGCGGTGTGGACCATGTTCTGGCCTCCGGCGAGGATGTCAACGTGATGGTCTTCAACACCGAGGTCTACTCGAACACCGGCGGCCAGGCCTCCAAGGCCACCCCGACCGGCTCGGTTGCGCAGTTTGCGGCGGCCGGCAAGGCGGTCAAGCAGAAAGACCTCGCCGCTATGGCCATGTCCTATGGCTATGTGTATGTGGCTCAGGTCTGCATGGGCGCCGACTACAACCAGTGCGTCAAGGCCATTGCCGAGGCTGAGGCCTACCATGGCCCGTCCCTGATCATCGCCTACGCGCCCTGCATCAACCACGGTATCCGCGGCGGCATGGGCGGCGCGCAGCTCGAGAGCAAGGCGGCTGTCGCTGCCGGCTACTGGCACAACTTCCGCTTCAACCCGACGCTCGCCGACGAGGGCAAGAATCCGTTCTCGCTCGACTCCAAGGAGCCGACGGCCTCCTACAGAGAGTTCATCGAGAGAGAGGTCCGCTACTCCTCGCTGAAGCTCTCCTTCCCGGAGAGAGCCGAGGTCCTCTTCCAGAGAGCCGAGCAGGTCGCCAAGGCCAAGTACAACCATCTGGTCAAACTCCAGAAGTTCTACGAGCCCGAGGCGTAAGCTGATCCGACAGAAAGCCCCCGCGGCAAGCGGGGGCTTTTCTTTGAAATCCCGCGCGGCGCTCAATGGGAGCCCGCGCAGACAGAGGAGGAAAATATATGAAATCTCCAAAGGTCATTCTCATCAACGGCAGCCCCCACCGCAGCGGCTGCACCGCGACGGCGCTCGAGCAGGTCGCGCTCACCCTCCGCGAAGCCGGCGTCGAGACCGAGACCATCCAGGTGGGACATCTCGACATCCGGGGGTGCATCGGCTGCCGCCGGTGCAAAGAGCTCGGAAAATGCGTCTTTGACGACGTGGTAAACGAGACGGCGGCCAAGTTTGAGACCTGTGACGGTATGGTCGTCGGCTCGCCGGTCTACTACGCCTCGGCAAACGGTACGCTGATCTCGTTTCTCGACCGGCTCTTCTACAGCACGCCCTTTGACAAGACCATGAAAGTCGGCGCGTCGGTCGTATCCGCCCGGCGAGGGGGTCTCTCGGCGACCTTTGACGAGCTCAACAAGTACTTCACCATCGCGGGTATGCCGGTGGCCTCGAGCGTGTACTGGAACAGCGTCCACGGCAACACGGCCGACGAGGTGCGCCGGGACGAGGAGGGTATGCAGGTCATGCGGACGCTCGGGCGCAACATGGCGTTTCTCGTCAAGAGCATTGCGCTCGGCGCAGAGCGCTTCGGTCTGCCCGAAAAGGAGCCCCGCGCCTTTACAAATTTCATCCGCTGAAAAAGAGGAGCGCGCAGGCGCTCCTCTTTTGTGCCGAAACAGGCGGGAGTTTTCTCCAAAGCGGAAAAAAACATGGTCCGACGCCTACCATAAATACCACGCATCATGATATAATAGCCGCAGAGTGGCTATTATATGGAATTCAGGCCGTTTTTCTCGCCCTTTGCGGGGCAAGTCCCTGCGGGACGGCTGAAAACATGGCCGCATTATACCATAATCGCTTCGCGCTTATGGTATAATAATCACTAAGGCTTATAATTGAGCTCGGGCTGTGTCCCCCCTTGCGGGGTCTGGCGGAGCGGCTGGGACATGGCCGCATGCACCGCGGGTACGACAGCCGGTAAATCTTAGCAACGGAGACCGACAACATGAGACAAACGACAAGAAAAATCACACAGGCGGCCGTCATTGCCGCGCTCTACGCGGCCATCACCATGGCCATCGCCCCATTCGGCTTCGGACCGTGGCAGCTGCGCGTATCCGAGGCGCTGACGGTGCTGCCCTACTACACAACAGTTGCTGTGCCGGGCCTCTTTGTGGGGTGTCTGCTCGCCAATCTCATCAGCAGCTACGGTCTGCTCGACATTGTGTTCGGGTCGCTGGCCACGCTCGTGGCCGCGGCGCTGACCACCAGAATCAAAAGGCGCTGGCTCGTGCCCCTGCCGTCGGTTCTCATCAACGCCGTCGTCATCGGCGCGGTCATCGCCTACTCCTCGGTCGGCACGCCCGATGAGGGGCCCTTTCTCCTCTTCGCGGCCCAGGTGGGCCTCGGCCAGCTTCTCTCCTGCTACGGGCTTGGCATGCCGCTGATGCTCGTGCTCGACAGACTCAAAGACAAATTGAAATGGACGGAGGAAACAACCAGATGAAAAAAGTTCGCAAGGCCGTCATCCCCGCCGCCGGCCTCGGCACCCGTGTGCTCCCGGTGACCAAGTCCATCCCCAAGGAGATGCTTCCCATCGTCGACACCCCCTCGATTCAGTTCATCGTCGAAGAGGCTGTGAACTCCGGCATCGAGGAGATTCTCATCATCACAAACCGCGGCAAGACGCCGCTTGAGGACTATTTTGACCACGCCGTGGAGCTTGAGCAGCGCCTTACCGCCGCCGGCAAGACCCGCGAACTCGAGTCGGTCACCAGGCTCTGCAATCTCTGCAACATCCAGTATGTGCGCCAGAAAGAGACCCGCGGCCTCGGCCATGCCGTCGGCTGCGCGCGCTCCTTCGTCGGCGACGAGCCCTTTGTGGTGCTCTATGGCGACGACGTCATCCTCGGCGACAAGCCCGTCGCAAAGCAGCTCATCGACGCCTACGAGAAGACCGGCAAGTGCGTCTGCGGCATCAAGGCCGTGCCCGAGGCGGACATTGTGCGCTACTCGTCGCTCAAGGTCGAGCCGCTCGGCGGGCGGCTCTACAACGTCACCGACATGATCGAAAAACCCCGCACGCCCGCCGAGGCCTACTCGCTCTACTCGATTCTCGGGCGGGTGCTGCTCACCCCCGACATCTTCGACATCCTCGAGCGCACGGCCCCCGGCGCGGGCGGCGAGATTCAGCTCACCGACGCCATGAACGAGATTGCCACCACCACTGGCATGACCGGCGTCGACTTTGAGGGCACGCGCTATGACATGGGCAACAAGCTCTCAATTTTACAGGCCTCCATCGAGGTCGGTTTGCGCCACCCCGAGGTGGGAAGCGGCCTGCGCTCTTATCTCAAAGAGCTCGCCGCAACTCTCTAGGAGGGCGTGTGGACCTGCGCGTGGGCGACCGGGTGCGCCTGAAAAAACAACACCCCTGCGGCGGCGAGTGGTGGCGCGTTGAGCGCGCCGGCATGGACTTTCGCATCCGCTGCGAGACCTGCGGCCATGAGCTGATGCTGCCGCGCAAAAAATTGGAGAAGAGCATCCGAACGGTTGACCGGCCGGATGCGGACAGTTGAGGTGCCTATGCTGGACAAATTGGAGGCCGTTGAGGCCCGCTATGACGAGATCGGCGAGCGGCTCGCCGATCCGGGTGTGACCGGTGACCCGAAGACCTATGCCGCGCTCATGCGCGAGTGCAAGAGCCTGACTCCCATCGTCGAGAAGTACCGCGAGTACCGGGAGGCGAACGACACCGTCGTCGAGGCAAAGGAGCTTCTTGACACCAAACTCGACGCTGAGTTCCGGGAGCTTGTCGAGGCCGAACTTCTGGAGGGCCGCGAGCGCATGACAAAACTTGAGGCAGAGCTCAAGATTCTGCTGCTGCCGCGCGACCCGAACGACGACAAGAACGTCATCGTCGAGATCCGCGGCGGCGCGGGCGGCGAGGAGGCGGCGCTCTTTGCCCACTCGCTGCACCGCATGTACAGCATGTACGCTGAGCGTCGCGGCTACCGGGTGGAGCTTCTCAATCTCAACGAGACCGAGCTCGGCGGCGTCAAGGAGGTCAGCTTTCTGCTCTCGGGCGAGGGGGCCTACAGCCGCCTCAAGTTTGAGAGCGGCGTGCACCGAGTGCAGCGCGTGCCCGAGACCGAGAGCGCCGGGCGCATCCACACCTCGACCGTGACGGTCGCCATCATGCCCGAGGTCGAAGAGGTCGAGGTCGACATCAACCCCGCCGACCTGCAGATTGACACCTACCGCGCTTCGGGCGCGGGCGGTCAGCATGTCAACAAGACCGAATCCGCCATCCGCATCACCCACCTGCCCACCGGCACGGTGGTGGAGTGCCAGGACGAGCGAAGTCAGTACAAGAACAAGGACAAGGCCATGCGTCTTCTGCGCTCGCGGCTCTATGAGCGCGAACAGCAGCAGCAGCAGGCCGAGATCGCGAGCACCCGCAAGTCCCAGGTGGGCACGGGCGACCGCAGCGAGCGCATCCGCACCTACAACTACCCGCAGGGCCGCGTCACCGACCACCGCATCGGTCTGACCCTCTACAAGCTCGAAACCTTTTTAAACGGCGACCTCGACGAGATGATCGACGCACTCATCACCGCCGACCAGGCCGAAAAACTCAAGGGCCAGCAGGAGAGCTGACCCACGGTACACAGCGCGGCGCGGGCCGCCGCTGAAAGGAAACAACATGCAGACCACCATTTTGACCATCAACCGCGATCACCCCGATGAGCGCGCCGTCGAAACCGCCGGGCGCGCCCTGCGCGAGGGAAAGCTCGTCATCTTCCCGACCGAGACGGTCTACGGCCTCGGCGCGAGCGCCTACGACGCCGCTGCCGCCGCCGCAATCTACCGCGCAAAGGGCCGCCCGTCCGACAATCCGCTCATCGTCCACATTGCCGATATCGCCGATCTGCCCCTCGTCGCGCGCGAGGTGCCGCCCGAGGCGATGCGGCTCTTTGAGGCCTGCTCGCCCGGGCCTCTGACTGTCGTGCTCAAAAAGAGCGACCGCATACCCGACGCGGTCTCAGCGGGGCTTGACACCGTCGCGGTGCGCATTCCCTCCCACCCGACGGCCCGGGCCATCATCCGTGCCGCGGGCGTGCCGATTGCGGCCCCCTCGGCGAACCTCTCCGGCAAGCCGAGCCCCACGCGGGCCGGGCACATCATCCGCGAGATGGACGGCCGGGTCGACTACATCGTCGCGGGTGAGGACTGCGACGTGGGCGTCGAGTCCACGGTGGTGACGCTCGCCGTCGCCCCGCCCCGTCTGCTGCGCCCGGGCGGCGTCACACTCGCGCAGCTCGAGGAAATTCTCGGCCCGGTCGAGACCGACCAGGCCGTCATGCACGCAATCTCCGCAGGAGCCGTGATCTCATCGCCCGGCATGAAATACCGCCACTATGCGCCCGCCTCCCCAGTTGCCATTGTCGAGGGAAGCGGCGCCATGGAATACATCCGCGCGCATCTCACACCTGACATTGGCGTTCTCTGCTTCGATGGGGAGCAGGAGCTCTTTGCGGGCGCGAAGCGCGCCATCCCCTACGGCGACCCGGCGCGCCCCGAGACCCTTGCGCACAATCTCTTCGACGCGCTGCGCGCCGTCGACGAGGACCGCTACGAGCTCGTCTATGCCCGCGCGCCCGAGCCGCAGGGCGTGGGGCTCGCCGTGTACAACCGGCTGTTGAAAGCGGCGGGTCACACCGTCATTGACGCCCCGGAGGTGACAGAGTGAGAATCATCGGCCTGACCGGCAGAAGCGGCGCCGGCAAATCGACCGTTGCCGGAATCTTTGAATCCGAGGGCATGGTCCACATCGACTGCGACCGGGTGACAGCCCGTGTGCTTGAGAGGAGCGAGGGCTGCAAAAGGGAGCTCGCCGAGCACTTCGGCCCCGGCATCTTCACGCCCGATGGCGCTGTCGACCGCCGGGCGCTCGGCGCCATCGTCTTTTCCCACAGCGAGCAGCTCGAGGCGCTCAACCGCATCACCCACAAGTACATTCTCGAACAGGTGCGCGCGCTGGTCGAGCGCTGCCGCCGCGAGGGCGCGCCCGCCGTGGTGGTGGACGGTGCGACCATCATCGAGAGCGGCTATGACCGCGAATGCGATCTGCTGGTGGCGGTGACAGCCGACAAGGCCTATCTCATCACCCGCATCATGCAGCGCGACCGCATCGGCATCAGCGAAGCCCGGGCAAGGCTCGAGGCGCAGAAGCCGGACGATTTTTACACCGGCGCCGCCGACATCACGCTCTACAACGACGGCTCCGTTCTGGATCTGCAGGCGAGAGCAAAGACCCTTGCCCGCAGAATCATGGAGGAATGCAGCGCCCATGAAGAAGATTCGTAAAGTCCTGCTCACGGTTTTGATTCTGCTGCTCATCGCGGCGCTCTGCGGCTTTTTTCTCGCGCGGCGCTATCTGCCGCTGCGCCACGGCGAGCTCATCGATCGCTATGCCGCCGAGTACGATCTGCCCGCGTCGCTGGTGGCCGCAGTCATCCGCACCGAGTCGAGCTTTCGCGCCGACGCAAAGTCGCGAAAGGGGGCTATGGGCCTCATGCAGCTCACCCCTGAGACGTTCTGGTGGCTCCAGTTCAAGCTGCGCGAGCCCGAGGAGCCGAATCTCGACGTGCTCTACGACCCCGAGACCAACATCCGCTACGGGTGTTACAACCTGGCTCTTCTCTTCAATGAGTTCGAGGATGAGCGCACGGCGCTCGCCGCCTACAACGCGGGCCGCAGCCGGGTGCGCGGGTGGCTTGCCGACAGCCGCTACAGCGACGACGGCGTGACCCTCAAGCGCATTCCCTACCCCGAGACCGACCGGTATGTCAGGAAGATCTCGCTCTACCGGCTCTGCTATCGGATTCTCTACCGCCTGTAACCGGCTTGCGCCGGAGAAGACCGGCTGGCGCCGGAGCGCTGGCTTGCGCCGGAGTTTCGGCTGATATCGAAAGAAAAACAGGAAAAAGAGGCCGTGTATCCGTCAGATACACGGCCTCTTTTGTCATACCATCAGATATTCAAAAGACGCATGGCAATGTTGAAATAGACCAGAAGCGACACCGCGTCGACAATGGTGGTGATCAGAGGCGCAGCCATGATGGCGGGGTCGGCCTTGAGAAACTTCGCCGCCATGGGCAGCACGCCGCCGATGGTCTTGGCGATGACGACAGTTGCAAACAGGCTCAGCGCCACGGTGAGCGCGATCATCTCATTGCCGGGGTAGGTGATGATCAGCCGCACAAAGTTGACCAGCGACAGAATCGCGCCGACGAGCATGCTCACCCGCAGCTCTTTCCAAAGCACCCGCAGAAAATCGCGGTTTTCGATTTCGCCGACCGCCATGCCGCGGATGACGAGCGTCGAGCTCTGCGAGCCCGCGTTGCCGCCCGTGTCGGTCAGCATGGGAATAAAGGTGACCAGCAGCGGCATGGCCGCAAACGCGTGCTCAAACTTGCCGAGTACGCCGCCGGTCAACATGGCCGAGACCATGAGCACCAGCAGCCACACGATGCGGTTTTTGGCCAGCGAGAGGACGCTTGTCTTGAGATAGGGCGTCTCCGACGGGGAGAGGGCGGCCATGATCTCAAAGTCCTCGGTGGCCTCCTGCTCGATGACCTCCACCGCGTCGTCGACGGTGACAATGCCCACGAGCCGCTGCTCGTGGTCGACCACCGGCAGAGACAGAAAGCCGTACTTGGAGAAGAGGTGCGCGACCTCCTCCGGGTCGTCGAGCGTGCTCGCGCAGATGACGTTTCGGTCCATGACCTCCTCAATGAGCTGGTCGTCGCGCGCGAGAAAGAGATCTTTGACTGAGACCACGCCCTCGAGCCGCCGCGAGGCGTCGATGACGTAGCAGGTGTAGACCGTCTCCTTGTCGATGCCGGTGCGGCGGATGTAGGCAAAGGCGTCGCGCACGGTCATGGCCTTTTTCAGATCGACAAACTCGGCCGTCATGATACTCCCCGCCGAGTTGTCGGGGTACTTGAGAAACTGGTTGATGAGTGTGCGCGTATCGGGCTTCGCGTTTCGCAGCACGCGCTTGACCACGTTTGCGGGCAGCTCCTCGAGCATGTCGACCGCGTCGTCGATGTAGAGGTCCTCGATGATGGCTGACAGCTCGCGGTCGGTGATGGCCTCGACGATGTGCTGCTGCACCGGGGCTGACAGGGCGGCGAAGACTTCAGCCGCCATCTCCTTGGGCAGAATGCGGAAGACCACAGTTGCGGGCTCCGGGTCGAGCTCCTCGAGAAAGAGCGCGACGTCGATTTCGTTCTGCTCGGCGAGAATGGTCTTGAGTTCTACATACTTTTTGGCTTCCACGAGCTCCCTGAGCTCGTCGATGTTGTACTGTTCCATTGGAATTCCCTCCTTTGTTTGTTGGCAAAGGAGTATAAAACCCGAAAAACCGCAGCCGAACAGCCCTGCCAAAAGGCGGGGGCAAATTCGCTCTGCGGGTCATAAGCAAATGGAGGGCGGCTCAGCCGACAGGGCTCATGGCCGTCCGCAATCGCTCGTGATCGTCATTATCCGGCTTTATACTTCGGCCACAGTTGTCCACTGATTGTCCCTCCTTGTGTTCAAAATAGACGGTGAAAAACCACCTGTCTCAGTATAGTCGCCCGGCGGCAAAAAGGCAACCCCGGGCGGAGAAAAATCTGTAAATGCTACAAATATGTTTCATTTCATTAAAAAACAGGGGCGGCTGTCTGCCGCCCCTGTTGGGTTCTGCTACTCGCTGTCCGCCGCTTCGCTGTGGAAGAGGTCGGTGTGGATCTCGACGGTCATCCCCTCGCGCCACTCGGTCACAGTGGCATTCCAGAGCTCGACTTTTTTGGAGTTCAGAAGATTGTCCGACACGGTGCTCTTTACCGTCTCAAACGCGATCGGGCCCACAGTGGGCTCGCTGACGAATTTGATGATGTGATAGCCATAGGAGGAGGCCACAAGCTCCGTCGTATCGCCGACTTTGTCAAGAGCCAGAGCTGCGTCCTTGAATTCCTGCACCAGACTTGCATTGGTGTAGACGGCATAGCCCTGAGACTTGTTGGGCTCGGTGGTCATGCCCGGGTCTTCGCCGTACTCCTCGATGAGCTTGTCAAAGTCCTCGCCTGCTTTCACTTTGGCAAGGACCTCCTCGGCCTTGGGCTTGAGCTTCTCGAGCTCCTGCTCGTAGAGCTCGTCGGCGGCCTCCTCGTCGTCGGCGCGCAGCGTGTTGATTTCGGTGTACTGCTCATCGGGAATCTTGATGAGAATGTGCTTGACATACCGGAACCCCGAGGGCACGTAGACGTTGAGCGCATCGCTTGCAAAGTAGTCGCTCACCGCGGTGTCGAGATCCTCTTCGGCGTTTTTCTGCTGCTCGGCGAGCAGCTCGTCGTAGTGGGCCTTGACCTCTTCGTCGGTCACAGTGACCGGGTCGACGATGGAAGCGTAGACCTTCGAGAGAATGGCGCTCTCGGTGTAAACCTGGGTGACATACTCCTCGGTGTAGCCGCTCTGTTCGATAAAGTCGTTGAACCGCTTCTCCACTTCCTCGTCGACGTCGAGCTCGAGAGACTCATCCGCCTCAAGCTCCTCTTCGACTTCGGCCTTGATGCTCTCTTTGATCGAGGAGAAGTAGCCGTCGACCTGCTCTTTCACGTCGGCCTGCTCCTCTTCGGTGAGCGTGTCGAGTTCGAGGGCTTTGCTCTGTTCCAGAATGACTTTCTGGCTGACAAGCTCGTTCATGATGGAGTCGCGAAAATCGTTGGCCTGGTCGCCGAGAAACTGGTCGAGGTACGCGTCTGTCAGGCCGTAGTTCTGCAGATAGGAGTTGAGCACATCGATGTACTCACCGTAGGTGATGGTCTGGTCGTTGACCTTGGCGACAACTGTGTCGTCGGCCACCGTTGACCCCGGGTCGGCGTCGTCTCCGGTGCCCTCTTTTTTCTTACATGCGCCGAGGCTCAAAAGCAGCGTGAGCGCGAGCAACAGCGCCAGGATCTTCTTCAGATGTTTCATGGAATCCTCCCAAAAAGATTAATACGAACTCTATCATAAGGCCGCGCAACATCCCTTGTCAAACAAACCGGGCAAATGTTTACGAAAACGTCACAAACACGCTACCCGCGAAGAGGCAGTATTTCGAGCCAGTAACCGTCGGGATCCTCAATGAAGTAGACGCCCATCGCCTCATTTTCCAGGCAGATACAACCCATTTCGGCGTGCAGAGCGTGGAGCTCGTCATAGCGGTCGGTGACAAAGGCGAGGTGATATTCCCCCTCGCCGAGGTCGTAGGGCTCGGTGCGGTCGCGAAGCCAGGTCAGCTCCAGCGTGAAGCCGGTCTGTCCGTCGCCGAGATAGACAAGGCGAAACGAACCGTCGGGCGCCGGCTTCTCCCGCACGGGGCGAAGCCCGAGCGCCCGCTCGTAAAACGCAAGGCTGCGCTTGAGATCGAGCACATTGAAATTGAAGTGGGCAAAGCTTGTCATCAAAATCCTCCCTGTTCGTCAAGGCTGCGCTCCTTGCGCTCACGTCCGTCGCGAAGCAGCGCGCGCAGCCGGTCGGCATCGTTGTCTTTGAGGGCGTCGCGGTACTCGCCGAGGTGGGCGATGAGCGTGTCCACCTCCGCGAGAAGCGCGTCGCGGTTGTAGAGAAATAGGTCGGTCCACATGTCCTCGTTGAGGCGGGCGACTCGGGTCAGATCGAGAAAGCTGCCGGCGGAGAAGCCCGCCCGGCGTTCAATGGTGGGACTTTTGACATAGGCGCTCGACGCGACGTGCGCGAGCTGAGAGGTAAAAGCGATGATACGGTCGTGGGTCTCGGGCGCGGCGCGCACGGTGCGCGCAAAGCCGATTTCCATGGCGAGGCGCTCGGCCTGCTCGAGCGCGGCAGGATCGGTGAGCGCCGTCGGGGTGACGATGAAGCTCGCGCGCTCAAACAGGTCGTCGACAGCGTAGGCAAAGCCCGAGAACTCCCGCCCCGCCATGGGGTGACAGCCGACAAAGAGCCTGCCCGCCTCGTGCACCGGGCGGTCGACTGCGTCCACCACCGCGCCTTTCACGCCGCAGGTGTCGAGCAGCAGGGCCCCCGGCCGTGTGTCGCCCAGATGGGCGAGCAGGAATTCAATGGTCTGGCGCGGGTGCAGACAGAGGAACACCACATCGGCGGCCGCGAGGCCGGCGGGGGCGATGATCTCATCGACCGCCTCCTGCTCGAGCGCCATGCGGCAGGTCTCGGCGTCGGTGTCGAGACCGAGACAGGTGTAGGACGTGCGCTTTTTGATGGCCTTACACAGGGACCCGCCGATCAGGCCGAGCCCCACAACGGCTATTTTCATGGCAATCACCTCAATCAGACAGCCTGGTAGCTGAGAAAGTCAAATTCGATCTCCGTGTCGAGCCGCGTCGCCTGCCGCAGACGCTGCGCGGCTTCAACGCCGGTCTTCCAGTAGTAGGGGGTCATGGTGAATAGATCCCAGATGAGCCGGGGGTCGTCGAGTGTGAGCTGTCCGCGCACCGGCGTGCGCGAGACATACCGAAACCCCTCGTAGGCCACGTCGCGCACCTCGTTCTCATAGGGGCGCTCGTAGAGAAGCTCCTTGAGGGCGAAGAGATGGCGCGGCCCCGGCACGGCCAGAAGAAACCAGCCGCCCGGCTTTAAAATGCGCCGGAATTCCCCCGGCACGACCGGGGCGAACACGTCGGTGACAAGGTCGGCGCAGCCCGATGCAAGGGGGATGTCATAGCTGCCCGCCACGGCGAGCGCCATGCGGGCCCCGCGCCGTGCGGCGCTGTCCACAGCGCACTTGGCGATGTCGTAGCCGCAGACTGCGGCGTCCGGCAAGGCGCCCGCGAGCGCCGCGGTGTAGTACCCCTCGCCGCAGCCCGCGTCGACTGCGATGCCACCCGGCGGCACGAGGGGCGCCGCGAGCTCGCAGAGCGCCCGGGCAAAGAGCGCATAGCCGCCCGCGTCGAGAAAGCGTCGGCGCGAGAGCACCATCTCCCGGTTGTCGCCGGGGATCTTCGCATGCATCCGGTTTGAGGGCAGAAGATGCACATACCCGCGCGCTGCGCGGTCAAAGCTGTGGCCGGCGGGGCAGACATAGCGCCGCGGCTCCCCGCGAAGAGGAGACTTGCAGACCGGGCAGAGAAAGTGGGCAAAATCCATGTCAGCCCCCGATTTCGTCGAGCTCACTGAGCCAGAGCGCCGCGCTCGCGTCGCTCGGCATGCGCCAGTCGCCGCGCGGCGACAGCGCAACCGAGCCGACTTTCGGCCCGTCGGGCAGACAGGAGCGCTTGAACTGCTGCGCGAAGAAGCGCCGGTAGAACACCCGCAGCCACGAGAGAATCTCATCCGCGGCATACGAGCCCGCAAAGGCGTACTCGGCAAGGCGCAGCACCTTGCGCGGCGAAAAGCCCCAGCGCACGGCGTAGTACAAAAAGAAGTCGTGCAGCTCATAGGGACCGACGAGATGTTCGGTCTTCTGGGAGATTTCCCCGTCCGCCGCGGGCAGAAGCTCGGGGCTGACCGGCGTGTCGAGAATGTCGTCTAACACCGCGCGAAGACCCTCGTCGTCGGCGTCAAGGGCGAAGGTCGCCACCATGTGGCGCACCAGCGTCTTCGGGATGGAGGCGTTGACCCCGTACATGGACATGTGGTCGCCGTTGTAGGTGGCCCAGCCGAGCGCGAGCTCCGACAGATCGCCCGTGCCGATGACAAGGCCGGAGGTCTGGTTGGCGAGATCCATGAGAACCTGTGTGCGCTCGCGCGCCTGGGCGTTTTCGTAGGTGACGTCGAGTTTGGTCAGATCGTGGCCGATGTCCTCAAAGTGGCGGTAGACCGAGGTCTTGATGTCGATCTCGCGCAGACTCACGCCGAGCCTGCGGCAGAGCTCGACCGCGTTGTCGCGGGTGCGGCCGGTGGTGCCGAAGCAGGGCATGGTCACCGCCAGCACATCGGCGCGCGGCCGGCCGAGCAGATCCATCGCCCGCACGCTCACCAGCAGCGCAAGACAGCTGTCAAGACCGCCCGAGATGCCGATGACGGCGCTCTTCGCCCGGGTGTGATCGAGGCGCTTTTTGAGCGCGTGCGCCTGCATCGAGAGGATCTCGCGGCAGCGTTCGGCGCGCTCGGCCTCCCCCTCGGGCAAAAACGGCGTCTTTGACACCGGCCGGGTGAGCGCGGTGTCGGTGGGTTCCATCGAGAAAGAGACCACGCGGCCGCCGTCTTCGCTGCCCGCGGCGAAAGTCGTCATTCGCCGCCGCTCCCCTGCCAGGCGCATCACGTCGATCTCGCTGACGCAGTAGCCCTGCTCAAAGGGCGCGGCCTCGGCGAGAATCGCGCCGTTTTCGGCGATGATGTCGTGGCCCGAGAAGACGAGATCGGTCGTCGATTCGCCCTCGCCCGCGTCGGCGTAGAGGTAGGCGCATACGAGCCGGGCCGACTGGCTTTTGACAAGCTGCCGCCGGTAGGCGGCCTTGCCGACGGTCTCGTCGCTCGCCGAGCAGTTGACGATCACACTCGCGCCCGCCTCGGCCTGGCGCGCCGAGGGCGGGTTCGGCACCCAGAGGTCCTCGCAGAGCTCGACGCCGAAGCAGAATTCGGGCAGCTCTGCACAGCGAAACAGAAGATTTGCGCCGAACGGGCAGTCCCGCCCGCCGAGGCGGATGGCGCTCACCGCGTCGGGTGCGGGGGTGAAGTGGCGCCGCTCGTAGAACTCGCCGTAGTTTGGCAGATGGCTCTTCGGCACCACGCCGAGAATCTCACCGCCGTAGAGTACGGCGGCGCAGTTGTAGAGCTTGCCGCGCCAGAGAAGCGGCGCGCCCACCACCGTGATCAGCGGCAGCCCGGCGCTCGCCTGCGCGAGGCGCAGCAGCTGCCGCTCACAGGCGCCGAGCAGACTCTCCTGCAAAAACAGATCGGCGCAGGTGTAGCCCGTCAGACAGAGCTCGGGCAGGGCGAGCAGCCGCACGCCGTCCGCCGCCGCACGCTCCATCAGCGCCGCGATGCGCTCGGCGTTCGCGGCGCAGTCGGCCACCGTGACGGCGGGGGTGCCCGCCGCGACTTTGACAAAACCATGCTTCATGGGGTTGTCCTCCTTTGGGCCGCCGGGCGGCCCGTCACATTGCTTCTATTATACAGGAATTGCCCGCCCGCGTAAACGTGGCGCGGAGAAAAACAGCGGCAATTGCCCGGGCGGCGCCCCGTGGGGCGCGGGCAGACGGGTCAAAAAAAGCCGCCCCCATCTGAATGGGGGCGGCTGTCACGACCGCCCGGTCTGCGCGCGCACAGTCGACGAGCGCTTCCACCGGCCGCGCAGAATGAACTGCGCATACATGAAAGAGGAGAAGATGGGCCCGAGCATGAGCGCGACCGCAATGCCCGGAAAGCCCCACCACTTCGTGCAGAGAAAGGCGGTCGGAATGCGGATGAGGTACTGTGAGAAGACCACCATGCAAAGGGTGTACAGGGCGTTTCCCGTGCCGCGCAGAAAGCCGATCATCGGGTGGCAGAGCGCGTAGGCAAAGTAGCTGAAGCACGAGATGCGCAGATAGGCCGCGGCCATGCCGACGACCTCGGGGTCGCTGTTGAAGATCGACGAGATGGGCCCGCCGAAAAAGAAGACAAGCGCACACACAGCCGCCGCCACGAGCAGATCGAGGCGCAGCGCCTCGCGAAGCCCCTGCGTGGCCCGCTCGGGCTTGCCCGCGCCGATGTTCTGCGAGGTGAACGAGGAGACCGAGAGGTTGATCGCATCGCTCGGCAGCAGCGCGAAGCTGTCGATCTTGACGCCCACGCCGTAGCCCGCGCTCGCCGCGAGACCGAAGCTGTTGGCGATACCCGAGAGCGTGGTCAGCGACACCTGCAGAAGGAGCTGCTGCCCTGCCGACGGAAGCCCCAGGCGCAGAAGCTGCCCGAGCTCGTCGCGGTGGATGCGGATCTCGAGGGGGTTGAATGTGATGATGTGCTTTTTGATGCGAAAGTAGCACACGCCCATCACAAAGGAGAGCGCCTGCGAGAGTACCGTCGCAAAGGCCGCGCCGAAGGCGGCCCAGTGCAGATGCGCGATGAAGACATAGTCAAGCAGAACATTGACCCCGGCCGCGACCATCACGAACATCATGGAGCTGCGCGAATCGCCGAAGCCGCGCTGAAACGCGCCGATCAGGTTGTAGCCAAACAGAAAGACCACGCCGGCAAAAATGGTGCGCAGATAGCTTACCGCCTGCGAAAAGGCGGCCTCGGGCGTCTGCACCAGACGCAGAATCTGGGGGGTGAGCAGGACGCCTGCGGCCGTGACCAGCGCAGCCGCAATGAGATAGAGCGCAATCGCCGTGTTCGCGCTGCGCTTGACGCGCTCCGCGTGGCCGCTGCCCCAGTGGTTGGCGATGACGACCGTCACGCCCACTGAGAGCCCTGAAACCGTCATGATCATGATGTTCATAATCGGGCCGCTGACCGACACGGCCGAGAGCCCGGCGGGGCCGGTGTACTGCCCGACAAAGATCATGTCGACGGCGTTGTAGAGCGCCTGAAACAGGTTTGAGAAGATCAGCGGAAACGCGAAGCGCAGAATCTGCGAGCGCACGCTGCCGCTGGTGAGATCGTTTTGCAGAGCCATATGTTCGCCTTCTTGTCAGTGGAGTCAAAACCGATTATAATACTTTTTGACCCAAAAGAAAACGGCAAAAAAAGGAGGGCGCGCCTTTGGCGGGCATGAAGACGGCAAACATTGAGCAGGGAATGCCCCTGGTCGACCAGGCCATCCGGCGGCTGACCTATGAGATTCACGCGGCCCGCGCGGGCGGCTTTGCGGTGCTCAAGGTGATTCACGGCTACGGCTCATCGGGCACGGGCGGGCGCATCCGCGTGGAGGTGCGGCGCTATCTCGACAGCCTCGTGCGCCGCGGCCAGATCCGCGGCTACGCGCCGGGCGAGCGCTTCTCCATCTTCGATGAGATGTCGCGAAAGATCATCACCGGCTGCCCCGATGCCGCGCGGGACCGGGACCTCGACCGCTCGAACAACGGCGTCACGTTCGTACTGCTCTGACACACGGAAAAGACCCGCCTTTTTCA
The DNA here is from genome assembly GCF_014384765.1 of Feifania hominis. Lineage (NCBI taxonomy): Bacteria > Bacillati > Bacillota > Clostridia > Eubacteriales > Feifaniaceae > Feifania > Feifania hominis. Next base: position 107,269 of record NZ_JACRSP010000003.1, read on the forward strand.
AGGCGGGTCTTTTCTTAGCAGTAAATGAAATAAAAGGAAGGGGGTGGGGTATTGCTTATCTTCTTGGCAATTGTAGTATAGCAAGACATTATTAACAGGCAATAGATAAAATGTGAACAAATTGTATCTTTTGAAAAAAGCCCGCCCGGACGTGAAAAGAGAGCGAATGGCAAGTTCGCTCTCTTCTCCGGGTTCATATAGAAGGGGGTGGGAAATGAAAAAATGTTTTGGACATGTGTGCGCTTTCTTCTCAACGACTTTAGTATACCGCCGAGCTGTGAATGGGGTGTCACAAAATTGTAACGAATTTGTGAATTTCAAATTTCGCCGCGCTCGCCAAGAAGCTTCACCTTGAGCACAGCCGCGACAGTCTTCGCGTCGACGAGCTCCCCGGCGAGCGCCGCGTCGACAAGCTCGTCGAGCGGGCGCCACTCGGCCTCGAGAAATTCCCCCTCGTCGGGGCGGGCCTCGCCCTCATGCAGCCCGGTCGCGAGATAGAGCGCAATTCGCTCGTTGGCAAAGCCGGGCGACGAGTAGATTTCGCCGAGGCTGCGCCACTGCCCGGCGGTGAGGCCGGTCTCCTCCTGAAGCTCGCGCCGGCCGCAGGCGAGCGTGTCCTCCCCGCCGTGGTCGAGCTTACCCGCGGGGATCTCGGTGAGCACCTCGCCGAACGGGTAGCGGTACTGGCGCACCAGCGCGACGCGGCGTCTGTCGTCAAGCGCGAGAACCGCGACGCCGCCCGGGTGCTCGACCACCTCGCGCGCGGAAGTTCTGCCGCCGGGCAGCTCGACCCGGTCGCGGCGCAGATTGATGATTTTTCCCTCGTAGAGCCGCTCGGTGGAGAGCGTCTTTTCCGTGAGTTCCATTTCGGTGCCTCCTCTGGTCTCAAATCTGATGCTATTGTACCACAGGGGTACGAAGTCATACCAGTCTCGCCGCCGAAAGCGGCTCGCTAAGGATGACTGCTGTACCACAGGGGTGCGAATTCATACCAGCCCCGCTGCCGGGGGTGCGCTGCGGGTGACTGCGGTCATGCCGGGCGCTCCACCGAAACGACTAATGCGCCGCCTGGGTGAATATACATAGCAGTACCGACACAGCAAAGGGGAATGGTAATGGAGAATATCGTCAATTCCAAGGCGCCCCTCGACCCGCGCCGCATGGGCCGCATGATCGACCGGCTCTGCACGCGCTACGGGAGCCTTTCGCGTTTTTCCATCGGCCGGAGTCTCTTCGGCCGGGAGATCGAAGCGCTGCGCTTCGGCCGCGGCGAGAAAGAGGTGCTCTATGTGGGCGCCCACCACGGCATGGAGTGGATCACCTCGCTCGTGCTGCTGAAATTCTGCGAGGATCTGGCAAAGTACCACGCCGCCGGGCGCACGCTCAAAAACTGCGATCTGGCCTATCTCTACGACACGAAGAGCATTCTCGTTGTGCCCATGCTGAACCCCGACGGGGTCGAGCTGCAGCTCAACGGCCCCGCGGAGGATTTGATTCTGCGCGAGCGGCTGCTGCGCATGAACGGCGACTCAGCGGACTTCTCCCACTGGCAGGCAAACGGCCGCGGCGTCGACTTAAACCACAACTACGACGCGCTCTGGCGCGAGGGAAAAGAACACATCGCGCGCGCCGACGGCATTCTCGGCGGCGGGCCCACAAAGTACAGCGGCGAATTCCCCGAGAGCGAACCCGAGACCAGGGCCCTGTGCGACTTTATCCGCATGCGGGACATCCAGCTTCTGCTCTGTCTGCACAGCCAGGGCGAGGAGATCTACTACGAATTCGGCGACGACACGCCGAAGAAGAGCCGGGCGCTCGCCGAGGTGTTTGCCCGCCTAACGGGCTACCGCGCCATGCGCACCGAGGGAAGCGCGAGCTTCTCCGGCTGCAAGGACTGGTTCATCCGCGAGTTCGGTCGGCCGGGCTTCACCATCGAGGTGGGCCGCGGCGAGAATCCTCTGCCCGTCAAAGATATGAACGCCATCTACCGAAAGCTTCTGGAGCTTCTGCTCATTGCACCGGTTCTCTGACAGGGCGCCTCCCGCGGGAGGCGCCTTTTTTGTGCGCAGTTAAAATTAAATAGGTAGCGAAGTAAAAACTTGTGAACGGAGTGTTAATTTTATGAGAATTACCCAAAAATAGGTTGCAATGATTGCACAATATGACTAAAATACATTTAGTCAACTAAGAAAGGAAAGTGAGCCAGTGGACTGGGATAACACCGTGCAGGCCCCGATGATGCAGATCTTCCGCCTGTACTTTCAAATCGCCTTTCACCGCATGGAGAAGCTCGGAATCCACCCCGGCCAGGTGCCGCTGTTTCAAGCGCTCGCCGCGCACGACGGACAGTCGCAGCGGGAGCTTGCCGACAGCCTCTGCATCAAACAGTCGACCATGACGGTGATGATTCAGAGACTCGAGCGCTCGGGCTTTGTCGAGCGCCGCGCCGACGAACACGACCAGAGGGTCTCGCGGGTCTACCTGACCGACGCGGGCCGGGATATTGCCGCACAGTGCGCGCAGATTCTGCATGGGATACAGCAGCAGCTTCTCGAGGGGTTCACGCCCGAGGAGATCATCCTCATGCGGCGCTTTTCCAAACAGATCAAAGAAAACCTGGTCCGCGCGGCCGAAGCTGCGCAGAGGGGAGGAAGACCATAACGTGCTGAAGACTCTCAAGTATCTCAAAAAATCATGGGCGGCGATTCTGCTGATCGTGGCGCTGCTCGCCGTTCAGGCGACCTGCGATCTGTCGCTGCCCTCCTACACGTCCGACATCGTCAACGTCGGCATTCAGCAGGGCGGCATCGAGTTTGCGACGCCCGAAGTGGCGCGCGCGTCAACCATGGAAAATCTGCTGCTCTTTGTCAGCGACGCCGACCGGCAGGAGATTCTGTCCCACTACGAGCTGCTCGACCAGAGCACGCTCGACGCGGCGGATTACGCGGAATATGTCAAAAAGTACCCGGCGCTCGGCCGTGAGCCCCTGTATCTGCTGCGTGACCGGGACATGCTCGAGGAGCTCTCGGGGCTCTTCGACAGACCCATGCTACTTGTGGCGGCATTTGACGGCAGTTCGGAACTGGGCGCCGCGGTCACGCAGCAGATGATGGAGAATCTGCCGCCTGAACTCACTCAAAACGGGGCGGCGGATCCCCTGACCGTCTTGAAGAATCTGCCCGATGAGATGCGCCGGGAGCTTCTCGACTCGGCGCAGGAGCAGCTCGCCGCTCTGCCTGACACCATTGTCTCTCAGAGCGCCGTCACGACGCTCAAGGGGGAGTATGAGGCCATTGGGGTCGACGTCGGGAGCATGCAGACCCGCTACATTGTCAGGACGGGCCTTACCATGCTCGGCATCGCGCTGATCGCACTCGCCGCCACAGTCTCGGTGGGCTTTCTCGCGGCGCGTGTGGCGGCCTCGCTCGGGCGGGAGCTGCGCCGGCGGGTCTTTGAGAAAGTGGTCAGCTTCTCGAGCGCCGAGATGGATCGCTTCTCCACCGCCTCGCTCATCACGCGCAGCACCAATGACATCCAGCAGGTGCAGATGCTCATGGTGATGCTGCTGCGCATCGTGTTCTACGCGCCGATTCTCGGCGTGGGCGGCGTCGTCAAGGCGCTCGGCACCAACGCCTCCATGGCGTGGATCATCGCCGTGGCCGTCATGACAATTCTGATGCTCGTCATGGTGCTCTTCTCACTGGCCATGCCCCGTTTCAATGCCGTTCAGCGCTTTGTCGACCGGCTCAACCTCGTCACCCGCGAGATTCTGACGGGCCTGCCGGTCATTCGCGCATTCAGCACCGAGAAGCACGAGGAGCAGCGCTTTGACAGGGCGAACCGCGACCTGACCAGGACCCAGCTGTTTGTCAACCGTCTGATGGCCTGTATGATGCCGGTGATGATGCTCGTGATGAACGGCGTCACGCTGCTGATTGTGTGGTTCGGCTCCCACAGCATCGACGGCGGCCTGATGCAGGTCGGCGACATGATGGCCTTTATTCAGTACACCATGCAGATCATCATGGCCTTTTTGATGATCTCGGTCGTTTCGGTCATGCTGCCGCGCGCCGCCGTTTCGGCAAGGCGCGTCGACGAGATCATCAGCGCCCCGCTGAGCATCCGCGACCCCAAGGCACCCAAGACCCCCGATGCGGCGCAGCGCGGTGTGGTCACATTCGACCATGTGAGCTTCCGCTACCCCGGCGCCGAGGAGAATGTTCTCACCGACATCTCGTTCACCGCCCGCCCGGGCCAGACAACGGCCATCATTGGAAGTACGGGCAGCGGCAAGTCGACGCTCGTGAGTCTCATTCCCCGCTTTTACGACGCGACCGAGGGAAGCATCACAGTCGACGGCGTCGATGTGCGTGAGATGAGTCAGCACCAGCTTCGCGATCTGCTCGGCTATGTGCCGCAGAAGGGCGTGCTCTTCTCGGGTACCATCGCCTCAAACATCGACTACAGCGGAAAGTCCCCCGAGCCGGAGCAGATCAAAAGAGCCGCAGCCATCGCCCAGGCGACCGAGTTCATCGATCAGAAGCCCGAGGGGTACGACAGTGAGATCTCCCAGGGCGGCACAAATGTCTCCGGCGGCCAGAAGCAGAGGCTGTCCATCGCGCGGGCCATTGCGGGTCACCCGGAGATCTACCTCTTTGACGACAGCTTCTCCGCGCTCGACTTCAAGACCGATGTGGCGCTTCGCCGGGCGCTCGCGCAGGAGACCGGCGACAGCACGGTCATCATTGTCGCGCAGCGCATCAGCACCATTTTAAACGCCGAGCAGATCCTCGTGCTCGATGAGGGGCGCATCGTGGGCCGCGGGACGCATCAGCAGCTTCTCGAGTCCTGCGAGGAGTACCGACAGATTGCGCTCTCGCAGCTCTCAAAGGAGGAATTGTCCAAATGAGCAACGCACCGAAAAAAACGATGAGAGGCCCCGGCATGAAACATCTCGCGGGTGAGAAAGCCAGGGACTTCAAGGGCACCATGGGCAAGCTCGCGGGCTATCTCTCCCGGTTCAAGGTCGGCATCATCCTCGTGGTGATCTTCGCCGTCGGCAGCGCCGCTTTTTCCATTGTGGGGCCGAAGATTCTCGGCCAGGCGACCCAGGCCATCTTCGAGGGCCTTGTCAGCAAGATCACCGGCGGCGCCGGCATCGACTTTGGCCGGGTCGCCCAGATTCTGCTCTTCCTGCTGGCGATCTACGGCGTGAGTTCCCTGTTCTCGTTTGTTCAGGGCTTTATCATGAGCGGCGTCTCGCAGAAGGTTTCCTACCGGCTGCGCCGCGACATCTCTCAGAAGATCAACCGCCTGCCCATGAAGTACTTTGACACCAAGACCCACGGCGAGGTGCTCTCGCGCGTGACAAACGACATTGATACGCTCAGCCAGAGCCTCAACCAGAGCATGACCCAGATCATCACCTCGATTACCACCGTCATCGGCGTGCTGATTATGATGTTCTCCATCAGCTGGCTGATGACCATTGTGGCGCTGCTGATTCTGCCGCTGTCCATGCTGCTGATCTCGCGCATCGTCAAGCGCTCTCAGAAGTACTTCAAGGCCCAGCAGGAGTACCTCGGCCATGTAAACGGCCAGGTCGAAGAGGTCTACGGCGGTCACAGCATCGTCAAAGCGTTCAACAACGAGCAGCGTGTCACCGACGAGTTCAACCACCTCAACGACACCCTCTACAACTCCGCGTGGAAGTCGCAGTTTCTCTCCGGTCTCATGCAGCCCATGATGCAGTTCATCGGCAACATCGGCTATGTGGCGGTCTCGATTCTCGGCGGTGTGCTCGCCATTCGGGGAACGATCAACGTCGGCGAGATCCAGTCGTTTATCCAGTATGTCAGAAGCTTCAACCAGCCCATCTCCCAGGGGGCGCAGGTGGTCAACATGCTGCAGTCTACAGCGGCGGCGGCCGAGCGCGTGTTCGAGTTTCTCGACGAGCCCGAGGAGGACCAGACCGTGCCGAATCCGGTGTCCATCGAGGGGCTCTCCGGGCGCGTGAGCTTTGAGCATGTTCGCTTCGGCTACAACCCCGACAAGATCATCGTCAAGGATTTCTCCTGCGAGGTTGAGCCCGGCCAGAAAGTGGCCATTGTCGGCCCGACCGGCGCCGGAAAGACCACCATGGTAAAACTGCTGATGCGCTTTTACGATGTGACCAGCGGCACCATCCGCGTGGACGGCCACGACATCCGCGACTTCAACCGCAGTGAGCTGCGCGAGCTGTTCGGCATGGTGCTGCAGGACACGTGGCTCTTCAACGGCACCATCATGGAGAACATCCGCTACGGCAGACTTGACGCTACTGACGAGCAGGTCATGGCAGCCGCCAAGGCCGCCCACGCCGACCGCTTCATCCGCACGCTGCCCGACGGCTATCAGATGGTGCTCAACGAGGAGGCGAGCAACGTCTCCCAGGGACAAAAGCAGCTTCTGACCATCGCGCGCGCCATTCTCGCCGACCCGAAGATTCTCATTCTCGACGAGGCGACAAGCTCGGTCGACACCAGAACCGAGCTGCGCATTCAGCGGGCCATGGACAATCTCATGCGCGGCAGAACGAGCTTTGTCATCGCCCACCGGCTCTCGACCATTCGCGACGCCGACCTGATTCTGGTCATGCGCGACGGCGACATCGTCGAACAGGGCCGACACGAGGAACTCCTCGAGAGAGGCGGCTTCTACGCCGAACTCTACAACTCGCAGTTTGACAGCTGAAAAGTTTGAATACAAGGCAGGGGCCCCACTGTTACGGGGCCCCTGCTTCTTTCTTGCCGGGTGATAGTTGAAACCGGCTCCTCATTGTTTTTTTCGCGTATTCCACCAATCTTCTGGTCACCGGCGAAGCATCTCTCAGTGAGGGAACCGCAATGCCAAGAGTGATATACTGAGGTGGAGAAAACGGTATTTCGGCCACATTTCCCACCCAATTTTCAGAGATTAACCTCTGATTAAAGCTGACGCCCAATCCGGCAGCAACCATATTATAAGTGGTAAAGGCGTCCTTTGTCGTAAAGCTGACAGTCGGGTTTAACTGCAGCGCGGCGAGAAGACGATCCTGATCCGTGTCACTGTCTGGCGATGTCTGAATGAAGGGCTCATGTTCCAGATCGCGCACCGGGAAAAAGTCGGCTGAAGCCAGCGGATGCTGCTGCGGCAGCCAGGCGACGATTTCATCCTGAAAGACAGGGATCCAGTCACAGTTGGCAGTGCCGGGCTTCGCGCAAAAACAGCAATCCACAGATTTTTCACACAACCATGCTGTCATTTCCCTGTTGCTGCCCTCTTTCATGTGAATCAGAATGCCGGGGTGGAGTGTGCGAAACTCTTTGAGAATGGGCGGCAGCAACATGGACGACACGCTGAAGTAGCTTCCAATTGTCAACACGCCGCAGACGGCGCCGCGTATGTCGGAACTCAACTGCGCCGCATGGTTATGGGCCCGAACAATGTCGCGAAATACGGGCAGCATGATTCTTCCGTTTTCGGTGAGAACAACCCCCTTTTTGCTGCGAATAAACAGGGAAAAGCCGATTTCTTCTTCCAATGAGTTGATGATGCGGGTAATACCTGACTGTGTGTACCCAAGATCTTCCGCTGCGGCAGTAAGGCTGCCATGGTCAACCGCTGATAAAAAGGCTCTGCACTTTACTTCTTCCATCTCTGCACCTTCATGATTAATATTCATGTTTGATATGAGAAATTGAATGTTGTCTCATGGATAAATGTATTTTACAATACAGGAAAAGGGCTGTCAAATAACGGCAAACAGAGGGGAGAGTCAGAGTTGGAAGCAAGAAAAGTACATTTTGACAACGATTATATGGAAGGGGCCCATCCCCTTATTTTAAAAAAAATTGTTGAAACCAATGAAATGAAAACAGAGGGCTATGGCATTGACCGGTTTTCGGAGCAGGCCAGAGAAAAAATACGCATAGCCTGCCAGGCCCCGCATGCGGAAGTACACTTTCTCTGCGGAGGAACACAGACAAACAGTATTGTAATTGGGGCGCTGCTGAGACCCTGTCAGGGTGTTATCGCTGCGCTCAGCGGACACATCAATGTTCACGAAGCAGGTGCCATTGAGGCTGGGGGGCACAAGATCCTGGCGATACCCCACCGTGACGGTAAAATAGACGCTGATCAGATTCAAAAGACAGTAAACAGCTATCAACACGATCTCAATCGAGAGCACATGGTAATGCCTGGGATGGTATACCTTTCTCAGCCCACCGAGTACGGAACGCTGTATTCGCTGAAAGAACTTCAGGAAATCAGCGCGGTATGCCGTGAAAATAACATTCCGCTTTATCTGGATGGAGCCAGACTTGCCTACGCATTGGCCTGCCCGGAAAACGATGTTTCCCTGTGCGATATTGCGCGGCTCTGTGACATTTTCTACATTGGTGCAACAAAGTGCGGCGCGCTGCTTGGTGAAGCCGTTGTCATTCCCCGGGAAGGATTGATTCCGCACTTTTTCTCCATTATCAAACAACGCGGGGCTCTATTGGCTAAGGGAAGACTATTGGGGATACAATTTCAAGAGCTGTTTACGGATGACCTCTATATGAAGATTGGGAAACCGGCTATACAGGCCGCAAAGCGGATCAGAGAAGCACTGAAACAACAGGGTTATACGCTCTTCACTGAATCACCAACCAACCAGGTCTTCTGTGTGATGAGTGACAGAGAGCAAAAAGAATTAAACCGAAAGGTTACATTTGGATACTGGGAAAAATTTGATGACACACATACGGTCATTCGATTTGCCACAAGTTGGGCCACACGGGAAGAGGACGTAGAGGAACTGATAAACATTCTAAAAGCTCTTTAAATAATCGCGATAAAATGTAAGCCGGCAGAACTCTGCCGGCTTACATTTATTTTTTCAGGAAGAGGTCGTTCGGTGTGCAGTGGAGCAGCTCGCACAGACGCTCGATGTTGTCGTATTTGATTGAGGCCGTCTCGTTGTTGAGCATTTTGCTCAGGTTCTGATAGGTCATATCCATGTTCTTGTAGAGCCAGTATTTTGTCTTCCCTTTTTTGTAGAGAAGTTCGAGGACATTGAGTGTAATCATATGGTCACCTAAATCATATTTTCTGGGTGAATTGCGCCGCAAACCGTGATATAATAGCCGCATACGCGGCTATTATATTTATTTCAGCCCGTTTTTCTCGCCCCTTGCGGGGCAACCGAAAAACATGGGCAGAATACCGTCTGTGCTGCGCACATACGGTATTGGCCGCATACGCGGCTATCATATTCATTTCAGCCCGTTTTTCTCGCCCCTTGCGGGGCAACCGAAAAACATGGGCAGAATACCGTCTGTGCTGCGCACATACGGTATTGGCCGCATACGCGGTTATCATTCATTCCGGCTCGTTTTTTCGCCCGGAACCAAAATGGATGGGTACCGTTTGTAGCGCGCAATCACTCGAATTACAGCTTTGTTACCGTCAGGAGGGGTTGGTAGTATGCTTACCGAAACAATGCGTGAAGAGCTGAAGTGCCTTGAGGCCCAGCTCGTCGATTTCCGCCGGGATCTTCACATGCACCCGGAGCTGCTCTATGAAGAGGACCGCACGAGAGAGAAGATCATCGCGTGGCTCAAGGATTGCGGCCTTGAGATTCAGACCGGCGTCGGTCAGCTCTTTCACAAGGGCGTGGTCGCGACGCTTCGCGGCGGGCGGCCCGGCAAGACGATTCTGCTGCGCGCCGACATCGATGCTCTCCCAATACAGGATATGAAGCAGGTGCCCTATCGGTCACAGGTGGCGGGCAAAATGCACGCCTGCGGCCATGATCTGCACACCACGGCGCTGCTTGGCGCGGCCCGCGTGCTCGCGGCCCACCGCGACGAGGTGCCCGGCACGGTGCGCTTCGTCTTTGAGCCATCCGAGGAAAACGGTCTGCCCGACGGCACGGGCGGCATCCGCAGCGGAGGGCTCGATCTCGTGCTCGACGGCGTCTGCGACGGGGTGGACCTCGCCTTTGCGCTGCACACCAATTCCGAGATTGACTCGGGCACCATTCTGCTCTTTGAAAAAGAGGCGCTCTCCGCCTCCTCGTCGTTCAAGGTGACTTTCCACGGCCGGGCCGGCCACAGCTCGGCCCCGCAGATCGCGCGCGACGCGGTGCTCATGGGCGCCGAGTACATCACGGCGAGCTACCTGATGATGAACCGCTGCTTTGACCCGCGTGAGAGCAATGTTCTGACCTATTGCACCATCGAGGGAGGCGACGCGATCAACGTCATCGCCGACCGCTGCCACATCACCGGCAAGTTCCGCTGCTTTGACCAGGAGCTCAGAAAAGTCATCTGGCAGAAGCTTCGGGATCTCGGGGAAAATGTGGCCCAGCGCTGGGAGGGCTCCTTTGTGATGGAGGAGCCGACCGACGGCACCCTCGCGACCATCAACACCCCCGAGGGGGTCGAGGCCGTGGCGCGAGCCGCGGCGCGCGTGCTCGGCGGGGAGAACGTCGTGCGCACCACAAAGCCTGCGATGTGCAGCGAGGATTTCTCCTACTACCTCGACCGGGTGGGCGGCGCCATGTTCATGCTGGGTACGGCCAACCGGGAAAAGGGAATCTTCCAGCCGCTGCACAGCGCCCTCTACGACGTGGATGAGGACGCCATCGTCCTCGGCTCACAGATCATGGCGGGAGTTGTCTTCGCGGCAAACGGCGACTGAGATACATCAGGGAGGGGAACCAGGATGGAAACCAACACCACTGCGGCAACGGCAAGGACTGAGGACCCGAAATACACCCAAAACCACAAATACTACTACCCCGTACTGCTGGCGCTTGTCTTCTTTCTCTACGCGCCCGACTGCATTGTCACGGCCTACTTTGTAAAGTTTCTCGAGGGTGTGCTCCACTTCTCCAAGCCCCAGATCAGCACCATTACCGCGTTTGGCCCCATCGTGGCGCTGGCGGCCCAGGCGTTCTGGACCCGGCGCGCAAACAGCGCGCGCTGCCAGAACGACGTGCTGCAGCTGACCACCGTCGGAACGATCGTGCTGACGCTGACCTATCTCTTTCACACCCGTGTGCCGCAGAGCGTGCTGTTTTTCTATGTGTTCGCCGTGACGGTGCTGATGAACTTCTTTCGCACGGCCACGACCTTTCTGTGCGACTCCATCACGCTGACCTGCCTCGACCGTGCGCAGCGCCCGTTCGGCCCGGTGCGCCTGATGGGCTCCATCGGCTGGGCCACGGCCTCGATCGTCTGCTCGCGGCTGCTCGACGGCCATTTCGGGCGCTTCCCGGTGATCGTCGCGGTGCTCTTCGGGCTTCTGCTGTGCGCCGAGGCGTTTCTGCCAAAGGTCCGCTCCGAGGCCGCGCCGAAGCAGAGGGGCAACACCTGGCGCTTCATCCGCCGCAAGTCGGTCTTCCCCTATGTGGTCTACATCATGACCTTCATGCTCGGTTGGACACTCAGCGGCACGTTTTTCTTTCTCTACTACGAGAGCCTCGGCGGCAGCGCCTCGAACTACGGCGTCTACCAGATGCTCATCACGCTTGTTGAGATCCCGGTGCTCTACAACGCCGACCGCATTTTGAACCGCTTCGGCCCGGCGAAAGTGCTCGCCTTTGCGGCGGTGGTCGTTGCGGCGCGCAACCTCTACCAGTCGCTGATCCCCTCGTGGGAGTGGGCGTTTGCGGCAGTGCTCATCAACGGCTTTACGGTGCTTCCTCTGTTTGTGCTGCCGAAGTACATGATGAGCGTGGCGGGACCGGGTGAGAAGACGACCGGCCAGATGGTCAACACCACCGCGCAGATTCTCTTCCGCTCGCTCGGCTCGCTGCTCAGCGGGTTCATCATCAAATACCTCTTTGGGGACGTCATCCGCCCGATCATGTGGGTCAGCGTCGTGTCGCTGCTCACGGGCGCGGTCTACATTCTCATCGCAGACAAAAAAGCGGCGCAGTCGCAGCAGGAGTTTTCCAAATGAATGAGACCATCCGAATTCTACTGATCGTCTGCCCGCTGATCTTTCTGTCGGGCCTGATCGACTCGGTCGCGGGCGGCGGGGGGCTGATCTCCCTGCCCGCCTATCTCGCGGCGGGGCTCCCGCCCCATCTCGCCGCCGGCACCAACAAGTGCTCGGCCACGTTTGGCACGCTTGTGAGCACGCTGCGCTTTATGAAAAACAGGCGTGTGCACTATCTCTCAGCCGTGGTCTCGGCCGCGGCGGCACTCGCGGGCTCGTCGCTCGGGGCCATGCTCAACATGGGCGCCGACGAGCGGGTGCTGCAGGTTCTGCTCGTGGCGGCGCTGCCGGTGATCGCGGTATTTCTGCTGATCAAACGGGACTTCGGCGCCGAGAGCCGCATCGAGCGCCTGTCAAAGAGGGCGCTCGTCGCGCTGTCGCTTGCCATCGGCTTTGTGCTCGGCCTCTACGACGGATTCTTCGGCCCGGGCACCGGCACCTTTCTGATTCTGGCCTACACCGGCATTGTAGGCTTCGACCTCGTCACGGCGTCCGGCAATGCCAAGATCGTCAATCTCGCCTCGAACGTGGCGGCCTTTGTCACCTATGCGCTGGGCGGAAAGATTCTCTTTCTGATCGGCATTCCGGCGGCGCTCTTCGGCATCGCGGGCAACTGGATCGGCTCGGGGCTCGCGCTGAAAAGGGGCGCGAAGATCATCCGGCCCATGTTCTTTGTGGCGCTGGGAATTCTGCTGTGCAAGGTGCTCTGGGATCTGTTTTTCTGAGTGTGAGACACCTCCCCGCCGGGCGGCGGGGAGATTTTTTTGCGGCATTGTGAAAAAAATGTTGTTTTTCGGCGGTTCTTATTGTATAATAGCCGAAAAGCGGTTTGGCTGCCGCTGCGGCAGACCGTCCGCCCGGCGTTTTGATGCGCGGGAAAAAGAGAATTTGCGGGAAAACTTGCAAATTTTTTTTGCCCATTTCCGGGTGACAGCCGTACAATACGCAAATTTTTTTTGCGCATTTATAAGAACCAACCGGGGCCCCTGGCCCCGGCGGCGCTCGGGCGCCCGCTCACCGCGGGACGCGCGAAGCCGGGGGAGGCGCTGCCTCTCCCTTGGGAAATCACCATGAATAAGGGGGAAATTTCATGCAAAACGAGGGCAACATCACCTCACTGTCCACCGGCAAAAAGGTCGTTCTTGGCGTACAGCACCTGTTTGCCATGTTCGGCGCCACCGTGCTCGTGCCGATCATCACGGGGCTGCACCCGTCGATGGCGCTCATCGGAGCGGGTCTCGGAACGCTGCTGTTCCACTTCATCACCGGCAACAAAGTGCCGGCTTTCCTCGGGTCGAGCTTCGCGTTTCTCGGCGTGCTCTCCATGATCATCGGGGGCGACACGGCCAACATTCCGCTCGCCCAGGGCGGTATCATCGCGGCGGGTCTCGTGTATGTGGTCATCGCGATCATCATCAAATTCATCGGCACCGACGCCATCATGAAGCTCTTCCCGCCGGTTGTCACCGGCCCGGTCATAGTGGTCATCGGCCTCGGCCTTGCGCCGAACGCGCTTCAGAACGCGGGTCTTCTCTCAAACGGCGCGGCTGACTTCAAGGTCGACTGGCTCTCGGTCGGCGTCGCCGCTTTCTCGCTGGCGGTCGTCATCGCGCTGACCATCTTTGCCAAGGGCTTTTTCAAACTCGTGCCGATTCTCTTCGGCTTCACGGCGGGCTATGTGCTCTGCCTGATTCTCGACGCGGTTGCCGGCACCCACTTTGTCGACTTCTCGGCCATCGCCGCCGCTCCGTGGATCAACATTCCCTATGTGACGGAGAATTTCTTCACGCTGCCGAAGTTTGATCTCAATGCCATTCTGACCATCGCTCCGGTGGCGCTCGTCACGTTCATGGAGCACATCGGCGACGTCACAGTCATCGGCTCGGTTGTCGGCAAGAATTTTCTCAAGGATCCGGGCCTGCACCGCACCATCCTCGGCGACGGCCTCGCGACCGCACTCGGCGGCCTGATCGGCGCCCCGCCGAACACCACCTACGGCGAGAACACCTCGGTGCTCGTCACGACCAAGGTGTACAGCACCTCGGTGCTCAAGATCGCGGCGGTCTTCGCCATTGCGCTCGGCTTCTTCGGCAAGTTCGGCGCGATTCTCATGACCATCCCGACCCCGGTGCTCGGCGGCATCTCGATCATGCTCTACGGCATGATCGCCTCCATCGGCATGCGCACCATGGTCGAGTCGAAGATCGACTTCTCGTTCAGCCGCAACCTGATCATCGTCGCGCTGATTCTGGTCGTGGGTCTCGGCATGTGGAACGGCATTGCCATCACCTCGACTTTCAGCCTGTCGGGTCTGTTCCTGGCCGTGGTCATCGGCGCTCTTGCAAACCAGATTCTCCCCCAAAATATCTGAGTTCGTCTCCGATTGTAAGCCGCCCCCTCTTGTGGGGGCGGCTTTTTTTCGATATAATGCAAGAGATCGGTTGTTATCAAAACATTGCCACGAGAGGGTGTGTCTTCCATGAGTAAATACCGCATTGAAACAAACTGCGTGCAGGCCGGCTACCAGCCGCAAAACGGCGAGCCGCGCGTTCTGCCCATCGCGCAGAGCACGACCTACCAGTACGATTCGATCGAGCACGTCGGCAAGCTCTTCGACCTGACGGCCGAGGGACATATGTACACGCGCATCTCAAACCCCACCGTCGCTGCGGTTGAGGCGAAGATCGCCGCACTCGAGGGAGGCGTCGGCGCGCTGTGCACCTCGTCCGGCCAGGCGGCGAATCTGATTGCGCTTCTCAACATCGTCAAGTGCGGCGACCATGTGGTCAGCGGCGCCGCCATCTACGGCGGCACGACCAATCTCTTCTCGGTGACCCTCAAGCGCTTCGGCATCGATGTGAGCTTTGTCGCCTCCGATGCGGATGAGGCCGAGATCGAGGCCGCCATGCGCCCGAACACAAAGGCCGTCTTCGGCGAGACTCTCGCAAACCCGGCGCTGCGCGTGTTCGACATTGAGCGCTTTGCCGCGGTCGCTCACCGCCACGGCGTGCCGCTGATTGTGGACAACACCTTTCCCACCCCGATTCTCTGCCGCCCGTTCGAGTTCGGGGCCGACATCGTCACCCACTCGACCACCAAGTACATGGATGGCCACGCGGTGCAGGTCGGCGGTGTGATCGTCGACAGCGGAAAATTCGACTTTACAAACGGAAACTTCCCCGAGTTTACCGAGCCGGACGAGAGCTACCACGGCGTGGTCTACACCCGCGACTTCGGCAGCGCGGCCTACATCACCAAGGCCCGCGTACAGCTCATGCGCGACCTCGGCAGCACCCCGTCGCCCCAGAATGCGTTCTATCTGAATCTGGGACTTGAGACGCTGCACCTGCGCATGGCGCGCCACAGTGAGAATGCCCTCGCCGTGGCGCAGTTTCTCGAGGCCGACGCGCGCGTCGCGTCGGTGAGCTACCCGGGGCTCGCCTCGTCGCCGGACCATGCGCTCGCAAAGAAGTACTTCCCCGCGGGTGCGAGCGGCGTCGTGTCGTTCTGCCTCAAGGGCGGGCGGGAGGCCGCCGTCAGGTTCATGGATCACCTCAAGCTCGCGAAGATTGTCGTACACGTCGCGGATGCGCGCACCTCAGTGCTCCACCCGGCGAGCACCACCCACCGCCAGCTCACGGATGAGCAGCTCGCGGCGGCCGGCGTCGACGCGGGTCTGATCCGCATGTCGGTCGGCATTGAGAACGTCGAGGATATTCTCGAGGACATCCGCTCGGCGCTCGCCGCGGTCTGAGAAAAACGACTATTGCCCGCAAAAAAGGCATATACTGGGTAAGAGACAAGAAGTTGAGAGGGCTGCCATTTGTTCTGTGAAATCGACCAAATCAAACTGCACTATGAGACCGAGGGCGAGGGGCCGGACGTTCTGATCCTGCACGGGTGGGGGACGAATATTCGCGTCATGGCGTCCGTCATTGCCATGCTCCGGGATCACTTCCGGGTGACGGCGATCGACTTTCCCGGCTTCGGCGAGAGCGCCGAGCCGCCCGTGGCCTGGGGCGTGCCCGAATACGCGGCGCTGACGAAGAAGTTCATCGAGGCCCAGGGGCTTGTGCGGCCCATTCTGCTCGGCCACTCGTTCGGCGGGCGTGTCATCCTCTACATGACCGGCGCGCTCGGCGTCGAGGCCGATAAGATCGTGCTCACCGACAGCGCCGGGGTCAAGCCGAAGCGCAAGCTCAAGGGGCGGCTCAAAGTGATGGCCTTTAAGACCATGAAGTGGGTGCTGCTCGCGCTGCCCTTTGCCCGGGAGAAAAACCGCGCGCGCGTCGAAGCGGCGCGAAAGAAATTCGGCTCGGCCGACTACAACAGCGCCTCCGGCGTGATGCGTGAGACGCTCATCCGCGTGGTCAACCAGGATCTGACCGAATACATGCCCGCGATCAAGGCGCCGACGCTTCTCATGTGGGGAGAGGACGACAGGGACACCCCGCTCGCCGACGCAAAGCTCATGGAGCGGCTCATCCCCGACGCGGGACTGGTAACGTTCAAGGGCGCGGGCCACTACTCCTTTCTCGACAAGCCCGGCGAGTTCCGGGTGGTTCTCAACACCTTTTTAAGGGGGCAGCGCTCATGACGCTTCTTTTGACTTTCAATCTCTCCATGGCGGTCTACATCGCCTATGTGTTCGCGCTCTCCCACCGGTACTACCACATGCTTCAGCTCAACTCCTACTACAACGACCGCTATTACAAATGGTTTCGCGACAGCTTCAAAAAAGAGGTCTCGGCGTTCTCCATGTTCCCCATCATGGCGCCCTGCTTCATTCTGCTGCACCGGCTGCCGCAGTACTTCATCTTCTGGGTGGTCGCCATTGCCGCGAGCCTCTACGTCAACCTCTCCAACACCCGCCGGGGGGCTGAGAAGAAGAAGTTTGTCTACACCGGGCGGGTCATCCGCATGTACATCACACAGGGTGTGCTGCTGCTGGCGTTCACGGGGCTCGGCAATCTGCTGGTGCTCTACACCCATGAGATCTTCCCCATTCTGCTGCTGACGGCGCTCGCCGCCATGGCGGAGTTCAAAATCTGCTGGCCGATCGTCACGAACACCTTAAACGCCCCCATTGAGCGTGCGGCGCGCAACCACTACATCCGCGACGCGCAGCGCATTCTCAGCGGGGCGGACGGGCTCAAGGTCATCGGCATCACCGGCAGCTACGGCAAGACGAGCTGCAAGTACATTTTGACAAAACTCCTCTCGGAGCAGTACAACGTGCTCATGACGCCTGAGAGCTACAATACCCCCATGGGCGTGGTGCGCACCGTGCGCGAGCAGTGGAAGCCCGGCACGCGCTACTTCGTCTGTGAGATGGGGGCCAAGCGCCCCGGCGACATCAGAGAGATCTGCGACATTGTGCGCCCGAACATCGGGTGGATCACCGCGGTCGGCGCCGCCCACCTCGAGAGCTTCGGCAGCATCGAGAACACCGCGCGAACCAAGTATGAGCTTGTCGACGCGCTGCCCTCCGACGGCCTTGCGGTGCTCAACTACGACAATGAGATCATCGCGGCGCGCGGAGCCGACCGGCCCCGCCTGCGCTACGGCATCGAGAATTCCTCGCTCGACTTCTGGGCGCAGGACCTCGCCTATGGCCGCGAGGGGGCGAGCTTCACGCTCTGTTCCAACAAGGGGCTGCGCCTGCCGCTTCGCACGAAGCTGCTCGGGCGCCACAACATACTCAACATCGTGGGCGCGGCGGCGCTGGCGCTGCACGAGGGCGTCGGCGAGCAGCAGATCGCCTATGCCCTTGAGCGCCTCAAGCCGGTGCCCCACCGGCTCGAGATCCACGACCGGGGCAGCGAGATTCTCGTCATCGACGATGCGTTCAACTCGAATCCCGAGGGCGCGGCCGAGGCGCTTCGTGTGCTCGGCAGCTTTGACAGCCCCATGAAAATTCTCATCTCGCCCGGCATGATTGAACTCGGCGACCGCGAGCAGGAGGAGAACCGCCTGTTCGGCGAGCGGGCCGCGGCCGTGTGCGACTATGTCATACCGGTCGGCACGCGCCGCTCAAAGCCCATTGTCGAGGGGCTGCGCGCCGCGGGCTTTGACGAGGAGCGCCTCTTTGTGGCGAAGAACCTCAAGCAGGCCCTCACACAGTTGACGAAGATCGCCGTTCCCGGCAGCGTGGTGCTGCTCGAGAACGATCTGCCCGACGATCTGGAAGAGTAAATACTATCTGAACAAAGGAGCCTTTTTCTATGAGTATCCATGTCGGCGTATTTTTCGGCGGCGCCACGGTCGAGCACGAGATCTCGGTCATCAGCGCCGTACAGGCCATGCACTCGTTTGCCGGTGACAAGTACCATCTGGTGCCGGTCTACATCGCCAAGGACGGCAACATGTACACAGGCGACGCCCTGTTTGAAATCGACAACTACCGGGATACCGCGAAGCTCACGGCCCAGTGCACCCACGTCTACCCGGTGAAAAAGGGCGGCGAGGTGGTGCTCACGCGCTGTGAGCCCAAGCTCTTCGGCAAGCCCGACGTCGAGCGCATCGACATCGCCTTTCCCATCATGCACGGCACCAACGGCGAGGACGGCACGGTCTCCGGCTTCTTTGAGCTGCTGGGACTGCCCTATGTGGGCTGCGATGTGCTCTCGGCCGCCATCGGCATGGATAAGGCGGTGCAGAAGGATGTGCTGCGCGCCGCGGGTGTGCCGGTACTGCCGGCGGTGAGCTTTTACGCGCGCGACTTTGCGGCCGGCCGCGAGGAGCACATCGAGCGCATCGAGGCCGCGCTCGAGTACCCTCTGATCGTCAAGCCCGCAAATCTCGGCTCGAGTGTGGGCATCAAAAAGGCAAAGGATCGCGCCGAGCTGCTCGCGGCGGTCGATCTCGCGTCGAGCTTCGCGGTGAAGATCGTCGTGGAGCACGCCATCGAGAATCTCAAGGAGATCAACTGCTCCTGCCTTGGCGACTACGCTTCGGCGCAGGCGTCGGCTCTCGAGGAGCCGGTCGCGGCCGACGAGATTTTAAGCTATGCCGACAAGTACATGGCGGGCGGCTCCAAGGGAATGAGCGCCGCCACGAGAAAGCTGCCGGCCGAGCTGTCCGGCGAGCTCACCGAGAGCATCCGGGAGATTGCCGTGCAAACTTTCCGCGCGCTCGGCTGCAACGGCGTGGTGCGCATCGACTTTCTGCTCGACCGGGACGACGGCGACCGCGTCTACGTCAACGAGGTCAACACCATTCCCGGGTCGCTCGCGTTCTACCTGTGGGAGGCCGCGGGCAAGCCGTACGCGCAGCTGCTCGACGAGATGATTGAGCTCGGCTTCAAGCGCAGCCGCGAGCGCGCGGCGCTGACCTTTACCTACGATGAGAACATCTTCGCCATGAAAGGCACGAGCGGCATTCTCGGCATCAAGAAATAAAAAAGCGCAGGCGCCCCGTTTGGGGCGCCTGCTGTACTGTGAGAGCGCGTGAGGCAATCCCCCCGCGCTCTTAGATACGCATTACGGCTGCGCTGCGTGAAAAGTCAGCGTGTAATCGGGCGTATTGATAAGAAATGTCGGGCTCTCGCTCCCGTCCGCATAGGTCGTCATGCCGGTCACGGCCGTATAGACTTCGCCGCCGACGGTGATCTCGTACAGGGCATCTCTCGGTGAGCTCTGTGTCAGGCGATAGACGCCGGTGCAGGTCTGGCTCTCCCCGGCGATGTGCAGAGAGCCATCCGCAGCCTCGCAGGTCAGGGAAAGGATTTCCGCGCCCTCGTGGATGTCGGCGGACT
This sequence comes from Feifania hominis, assembly GCF_014384765.1. Classification (NCBI taxonomy): domain Bacteria; kingdom Bacillati; phylum Bacillota; class Clostridia; order Eubacteriales; family Feifaniaceae; genus Feifania; species Feifania hominis. The sequence goes on from NZ_JACRSP010000003.1 coordinate 127,037, forward strand.
CGCCCGGGCAGAACACGACAGCCCCGCTGCTGTCCTGAATGGTTGTCATGGTCCAGAGATGCTCCTCGAGCTTCGGCGCCCCGCCGGTGGCCGCACACCCCGCGAACCAGAGCAGAGCCAGAACGGATGTCAGGAGAAGACACGGCCCGTGCCGTGCCGGATTGCGTCTCATTGTATCACCTCGCCTGGTATCATCATAAGACAGCGCTGCTGTGCTGTCAACCGGAGCGGCTCAAATCTGCGGGTGGCTCTTGTCAAAGCGTCTCAATTGCAGTACACTTGATACAAAAGAAACACAATTTCGCACGGAATTTGCAAGGAGGCACCCCCATGAAGCCAAGACAGGTCATCTTCATCATGACGGATTCCCAGCGGTGGGACATGGTCGGCTGCTACGGCCAAAACGGCCTCAAGACGCCGAATCTCGACGATCTCGCCCGCGAGGGCGTGCGCTATGAGCAGGCCTACACCACCCAGCCGGTGTGCGAGCCTGCCCGCGCGGGTATCTTTGTCGGAAACTACCCCCATGAGTGCGGCGCGTGGGCCAACTGCGCCGCGCTTGCCGACAACGCCAAGACCCTCGGCCAGCGCCTGCGCGACAACCACGCCTGCGAGACTGCCTACATTGGCAAGTGGCACCTCGACGGAGGCGACTACTTCGGCCTGGGCCGCGCGCCCGACGGCTGGGATCCTGAGTGGTGGTACGATATGAGAAACTACCTTGAGGAGCTCACGCCGGAGCAGCGTGTCAAATCGAGAAAGCCCGAGACGGCCCGCGAGGGCATCCCGGAGGACTTTACGTTCGGCCACCGCGTGACCGACCGCGCGGTCGACTACATTGAGAAAAAGCGCGGGGAGGACTATTTTCTCGTCGTGTCCTACGACGAGCCCCACCACCCGTTTCTCTGCCCCGAGCCCTATGCGTCGATGTACGACGACTACGATTTCCCCAAGAACCCGGCGCACTTCGACAACCTAGAGGGCAAGCCCGTCCACCAGCAGGTCTGGGCGGGCGACAAGCGCCTGCGCGACCCTGAGGCGCTGCGGGTGCACCGGCCCGACATCTTCGGCTGCAACACCTACATCGACTATGAGATCGGCCGGGTGCTCAAGGCCGCGCGGGAGAATGCGCCCGACGCGATGATCATCTATACCTCCGACCACGGTGACTTTCTCGAGGAGCACTGCCTGCTCAAAAAGGGCGCGGCGGCCTACGATTCCATCACCCATATTCCGCTGATCATCAAGCGCCCCGGCGGTCTGCAAAACGCCGTCTACCGCGAGCCGGTCTCCCACATCGACCTGTCCCCGACGATCATGGAGTACTTCGGCCTGCCCATTCCGAAGCTCTTCTCGGGCCGGAGCATGCTCAAAACGACCGAGGATCTCAGCCACCACCAGCGCGACTATGTCTTCATGGAATTTGGCCGCTTCGAGGTCGACCACGACACCCACGGCGGCTTTCAGCCCATGCGCTGCGTCTACGACGGGCACTATAAGCTGGTGGTCAATCTGCTGAGCACCGACGAGCTCTACGACATGAGAGAGGACCCGTATGAGACGAAAAACCTCATCGACTGCCCTGAGACCGCGGCCATCCGCGACCGGCTGCACGACGTGCTGCTCGACTGGATGAACGAGACCCGCGACCCCTTCCGCGGCTATGTGTGGGAGACGCGCCCCTGGCGGCGCGACGCGCGCAAGCCCACCTGGAAGTACACCGGCTGGACCCGCCAGCGCGAGAACGAGGAGTATGAGCCGCGCCAGCTCGACTACGTCAACGGCCTCGAGATGGTCGAAAAATCGAGGCCGAAATAGTGGGCCGGGCGCTCTCGCTGCTCATCAAGCCCGCGTCGTCGCTGTGCAACATGCGGTGCAGCTACTGCTTCTACCGGGACGAGAGCGAGCACCGCGAGACTGCGAGCCACGGCATCATGACGCGGGATACGGCCGCGCGCCTGATTGACCGCGCGGCGCAGTACGCCGGCGGCGAGAGCGTGCATTTTGCCTTTCAGGGCGGCGAACCGACGCTGGCGGGCCTCGACTTCTTTGCGGAATTTTGCGCCGAGGCGGTGCAAAAATGCGGCTCACAGACCCATTTTTCCATTCAGACCAACGGTCTGCTGCTCGATGAGAGCTGGTGCGCGCTGCTCAGGCAGTACCGGTTTCTCGTGGGGCTCTCGCTCGACGGCGCACCCGGGCAGCACGACCGCCACCGCCGCCTTTTGGATGGCGGCGCGAGCGCCGGGGCGGTGCTCGGGGCAAAGCGGCTGCTCGAGGAGCACCGCATCGACTACAACATTCTCACAGTCGTCACCGAGGCCCTCTCAGGGCAGGCGCGCGACTACTTTTCCTTTCTGCTCGAAAACCGGGTGAGCCATGTGCAGTGTATCCCGTGCCTCGCGCCCCTCGGCGGCGGGGGAGTGGACGCCCTCACGCCCCGCGGGTACGGCCGCTTTCTCAGAGAGCTGTTCGGCGAGTGGTTTGCGGCTCTGCGCGCGGGGAACTATGTCAGCGTGCGCCTGTTCGACAATGTGCTCATGATGCTGCGGGGCTTCGCACCCGAGCAGTGCGGGCTCTACGGCGCATGCCGAATCCAGTTTGTCGTGGAGGCGGACGGCAGCGTCTACCCCTGCGACTTCTACGCGCTCGACGAGTACCGCATGGGATCGCTCGACGAGCCGCTCGAGGCGCTCGAGCAGTCTGCGGCGGCTGCGCGCTTTCTCGGCGGCCGGGTGGAGAATCCGGCGATCTGCGCCGGGTGCAAGGCCTTTGGCATCTGCCGCGGCGGCTGCCGGCGCGAGCGGGAGCTGCTCCACGGTGAGCGGGGCTACTGCCCCTATCAGGAGTTTCTCTACAGCGCCTACCCCGCGCTTCGGCGAATTGCCGATTTTGCGCGGATGCCCGGCGAGCAGTCGGGAACAGAACGCGAAAGCCCGCGCGAAACAGAAACAAAATAAGACCGCCCGGCCATTCGGCCGGGCGGTCTTATTTTGCTTCATCGGTCAGGACAGCCCGAGCCAGAGCGCCATGGCGGCGCAGAGCACCGCGACGAGGGCAAACAGAGAGAGAAACAGCCGCCGGGTGGCGACATCCTCCTCGAGCTGGCGCGGGGTGCAGTTGGACTGTGGGTTTTGAGGATCGTAATACACGGTGACACTGTCGCCGCGGCCGTACATCGACTTGCGCTTCTGCGCAAAGTCGCCGGTGTATGTGCGGCCGTCGGCGGCCACAAAGGAGTAGACTGCGTGCGGGCTCTCGATGGTGTATGAGGGGGTATTCTCGTCGCCCCGCATGCGGTGCCGCCTGGTGTAGAGGTCCGTCACGGTGCCGCCGGCGGTGTGTCCCTCCCGCTCGAGCCGAAGATGCTCGCGGCGCTGCCGCTGAAAGAAGAAAAACGGAATGCCGATGATCGCGCAGACAATGGCGCCGCAGAGCAGCGGCGCCAGAACCGTCAGAATATCGACCAGATAGAGGTCGATGAAATTTTTGTAGCCGTCGATGAGAGACACCCCCTGCCCGAAGTATTACTTCTATCATATCACAGACCGCGCGCCCCGGCCACGGAAAAATGAATTGACACGTTGGTCTGCGAAAGGCTGCGCCCTGGAGCGAACGCCCGCCGATAAAAATTGTTTTTCGGCAGACGGTGTGATATCATTACCCTCGTAAACAAGTCCGGAATGGGAGATGAGGCGGGGTGCAGCAAAAGAAAAAGCGAGACAGCTCAGGTCATGGACCGGACTGGCCCGCTTTTTTATATTGGAAATGCTGAGGGACAAGCGGTGAGAGAAATAGGATTTTCAAAACCAGCTGGATTGCTCTGTCCAATCAAGGTTTGACCGTACCGCAGACGGCAGATAAAATACAGTTGACAAATTGGTTTAATGAGTGTAGACTAGCAGCAGGTCTACAATCATTAAACCAAATGAGGTGATGGAATGGAAACGTATCGGCTCGGCGCGATGGAGATGAGATTTGCACAGCTGATTTGGAACAGCGCGCCGGTCTCCTCGGGGGAACTGGTCAAGCTCTGCCAGCGGGAGCTCGGGTGGAAGAAGTCTACCACCTACACCATGCTGCGCCGGTTGTGTGAGCGCGGACTTTTTCAAAATATCGGCGGCGTGGTCTCGCCGCTTCTGACAAGGGAGGAATTTGCAGCACGTCAGAGCGAGGAGTTTATCGAGCAGACCTTTCACGGCTCGCTGCCGCAGTTCCTGGCGGCCTTTTCCACCAGAAAGAAGCTCTCTGAGCAGGAGATTGACGAGATCCGCCGCCTGATTGACGGGCAGAGGGGGTGAGCGTATGCTGTACAGGCTCTTTTTTGAAGTGCTGCGCATGAGTCTGACTGCGAGCTTTGTCATCGCCGCAGTGCTGGCGGCACGTCTGCTTCTGCGGCGCGCGCCGAGACTCTGCTGCTATGTGCTGTGGAGCGTGGTGCTCTTTCGGCTGCTCTGTCCGGTCTCCTTTACGAGCGGCCTGAGTGTTCTGCCGGCCGGGATGACAGCCCGGCTCGAGACCCTGTCGTCCCCGCCGCAGATACAGACTTCGCCGCAGGCACAGAACCTGCCGCAGGCGGAGGCTCCGCCGCAGACGGCTGAGACGGCGGACGCCGTGAGTGAGCCCGGAGACACCGATGGACACCGGGGCTGGAATGCGTTCGCGTTTGTCTGGGCCTTTGGGGCCGCCGCGGTGGTGCTGCGGGGAATGATTTCCCTGCTGCGGCTGCGGCGCAGGCTTGTCGGCGCGGTGCTTGCGCACGATCATGTCTATCTCGCGGATCACATCGATACCCCCTTTGTGCTGGGGGTCTTGCGCCCCAAAATCTATCTGCCGTCGCAGCTCACCGGGCGCGAGCGGGAGTATGTCACGCTCCATGAGCAAACCCACATTCGCCGCGGGGATCACATCGTCAAGCTCATGGCCTTTGCGGCCCTGGCTGTACACTGGTTCAATCCGCTGGTGTGGGCGGCGTCTGCCCTGCTGACGGCGGATATGGAGCGCTCCTGCGACGAGAGCGTGCTGCGGCGCATGGGGCCGCAGATCGCGCCGGAATATGCCGGTTCCCTGCTGCGCTTTGCCACAGGAAAACGCGTCGCTGCGGGTGCGCCGCTCGCCTTTGGCGAGGGTGACACCACCGGGCGTATCCGGGCCGTGCTGGGCTATCGAAAGCGGACGCTCTGGGTGACGGCAGCGCTTCTCGCCGCAGCGGCGGCTCTGTGCTTCTGCCTTGCGGCAAACCCCATGAAAAAGGCAGGCTCTCTGCCGCCGGGGAGCTATCTGTGCGCCGAGGGGGATCGGGCTTTCCCCGCATCGGTCACCCTGTTTGAGGGCAACCGGTTTCAATTCACCCACTCCGTCCTCTCCGGCCGCATCTACGGGGGGACATATCGGCTTGATGGACAGAAGCTCACGCTCAGCACGCAGGATGGCGGCGATTGCTTTGTCTTTACCGCTCTCGACGATCGCCTCGTCTTTGAGAAGGAGGAGTCCTCGGCGCTGCCCGTCTACCGGGGAGAGAGTGCCCTCGCCGATGGGGCCGTCTTTCTTCTGGAGCGGGTTGACAGGGGCGTCTCGAGCGAGCGGCGGGCAGAGCTGCTGCCGGGGCGCGTCTATCACGATCTGACGGCCGTCGGCGCGCTGGAGACCACGGCCGGGGAACTGTCCGGCTATCAGCTCTACACAAACAGTACGGATATTACCGTCCGCGTGCCGGCGGGATCACCGGTGGCTGAAGTCTACCTCTACGATGCGGGTGCCGCCGACTGGATTCAGTGCGGGACGATTGGCAAGGGGAAAACGGAAGTGATCTTTTCCGGTCTCACCGCCGCGCGAAATTACTACCTTGAGCTGTCCGCTGACGGGACGCAGCGTGTCACGGTTACTGACTAGGTTTTGCTTTCGGTGTGGTTGACCGACCAATGGTGGTTACCATGCAAATACGAAACATGCGATCTGATGACTATGGCGACGTATATGATCTTTGAATCAGTTGCCCCGGTATGGGGTTAAATAACCTGGACGACTCGCGAGAGGGCATTACAAAGTATCTTGCCCGAAATCTAAGGGAGCGAACGCCCGCCGGAAAAATTGTTTTTCGGCGGGCGGTGTGATATCATTACCCTCGTAAACAAATCCGGAGTGGGAGATGAGGCGGGGTGCAGCAGATATTTTTACACGGCTTGGGGCAAACGGGCAGAAGCTGGAGTGAGACGGTTGAGAAGCTGCAGGCTGCCGAAGATTGTCTGTGCCCTGATTTGGCCGAAATTCTTCGGGGCAACTGCGCGACGTATCAAAATCTCTATGAAGCCGTTTCAGAGATCTGCGATCAGAGTATGGAGTCAATAGATTTATGCGGTCTGTCCCTCGGTGGTGTTCTGGCGCTGCATTATGCCATTGAGCACCCCCGAAAGATACATTCATTGGTCCTGATTGCCCCACAGTACAAAATGCCGAAAACGTTATTGAGGATTCAAAATATGTTCTTTCAATTAATGCCCAAAGCGGTGTTTCAGCCGATGGGATTTGAAAAGAAAGAATTCATTCGGCTTTGCAAAACCATGATGAAATTGGATTTCAGCGATTCTCTCTCCAAGATAACCTGTCCCACCCTGGTGATCTGTGGGGAAAAGGATTTCGCCAACAGAAAGGCGGCTGGTAAGCTGGCGGACATTCTGACAAACGCAGAAATGCGGGAGATTGCCGGGGCTGGGCATGAGGTAAATGTGGATGCACCAGAAGCATTGTCTGAGGTTCTGTACAGCTTTTACCGCCGAACAGAATGACTTCGGACTTTATCGCTCTTCTCCACCGGCGCTTTCCGTGAAAGCGCCACGGGCTACACAGTATAAAAGGGCAGGGCGGACCGTTGCGGTCCGCCCTGCCCTTAATTTTTATAACGCCTTGCCTGTCGGCGCACACTCTTTACTGCTCTTCCACAATGACCGAGATGCCGTTTGGAATGACCGTCACTCCATCGTAGCGCTCCCCGAGGGAGTTCTTCGCCCAGGCGAAAGCGCTGTCGAGGTCCGCAAACCATTTCAGCCCCATGCTCTCGACCATCTCGCGGTTTTTCGGCTCGCAGATGAGCGCGACGCTCGCGCGGGTCATGACGCGCGCGAGAATCTGCGCCTGCCACTGGTCGGCGATGGTGTCGTCCGCGCCGATGCGCTCAATCTTGTCGAGCACGTCGCGGGGGCCGTTGGACTGGGAGAACCAGCGCACGAATTCCTCGCCGCCGCTGCCGTCCTCGCAGGCGGCCGCGCAGAGAATGACGCCGCCCTCGTTGACGCAGCTCTCGGCCGCCGTCATGGACTTGACGGTCTGGTAGACGTTCTGATCGAGCGGGTAGCCGCCGTTTGACGTGACCACCACGCTCGCGCACGCAGCCCGGCAGGAGTAGAGCTCCCGCGCCCGCCGGCAGCCCGCCTCGTGGGCTGCCGCGGCGTCGCCGGCAAAGGCGGCGACAATGTGTTTGTCGTCGTCGAGCAGGACGTTGACGACAAAGCGCAGCCCCGCGAGCCGCGCTGCGGCGCACATGTCCTCGTGAATGGGGTTGCCCTCGAGAATGCCGGTGCGCGCCCGCGCGGAGCCGATGAGCGCCGAGCAGTGGTTCGTCATCACACTTTTGGCGCTTGCAATGCCGGGCAGAATGCTCTTGCGTCCGCCGGAGAAACCCGCGAAGAAGTGGGGCTCAATAAACCCGTCCGCGACGATCAGATCGGCCCAGCCCACAAGGGGGTTTACCGACAGCTTGCAGCCCGAGGGCAGCGTGCCGAGCGGGAGCATCCCGGGGGCGGCCGCATCGTGCACGAGAAACTCCTCGCGGTCGACGAGCTCCTGCGTGAATTTTTCGGTGAGCTCCCGGCGCGTGGTGCCGCGGTGGACGCCGGTCGCCACGAGAATTTTGATCTCGGCGGCAGGGTTTCCGGCGCGGATCTCGTCGAGCATCGGCGGCAGCGTGATGTGGGAGGGAACCGGGCGTGTGTGGTCGCTTGTGATGACAAGGACTCTCTGCGCGCCGCGCGCGAGCTCGCGCAGCCGCTCGCAGCCGACGGGGTTTGCGAGAGCCTGCGCCACAAGGGAGCGCCCGTCGCCGTCCGCCTGCGGCGGGTCGCAGCGCACAACGCCGCGCAGCTCGCTCTCCTCACAGGAGAAAGGCAGGCTCGCCGCGGCATAGGGAATGGCAAACGTCTTCATGATAAAACTCCTTTCGAAGCGCGGTCTGTCGGTGTGAGACAATCGGTCAGAGTCATTGTACCACAGAAGCGCGGCGCTGAACAGAATGAGAGCGCCGCCCATATGGACGGCGCTCCCGCGCATCTGTTATTCCAGAATATACGCCCGGACCTTTCTCACGCCGAACGCCTTGCACTCGGCCGAGGTCTCCATAAACAGGTCGATCCGGTTGCCCTTGATGCCGCCGCCTGTGTCCTCCGCCACCGCGTACCCGTAGGCGACCTTGCCGTTCGGGTAGGTGATGTACATGCGGGTTCCATAGGGGATGACTTTCGGGTCTACGGCGACATAGCCGACCTGAACCGGTTTGCCGGTTGAGGTGATGTCGCCCCACTTGCCGCTCTCGCCATAGGTGTAGGCGGTTGCCTTGAGGTCAATGTAGTGCGAGTAGCGAAGCGCCTCGCCGCGGCTGGTACTGAACTCGCCGCCGACACCGTACTCGACGACGCCCTGGACGGGAGCCTTTGTGATCTCCTCAGAGACCACCTTGCTGCTGAGCAGCTGTCCATCCACAACCATGTTCTGAACGACCACGGTTGCAAGACCATTTTCACCTTTGACCTTTTCAACGGTTTTTCCTTTCGGGATTGTCTGGACGCCAAGCCTTTTTACGTCAAAGGGAATTTCGGTCTCTTCTGTTACGGTAACATAGTTTACCCGGTTGATGGTTACGTCAATTCCACTGTAGAGAAGATCGTTCGGGTTGTGGGTCATGATGTCGTACACGCCGAGCTCGATATCGGATTTGCTGAGCAGGTCGCGCACAGAGCCGCCGGTCATGTAGTAGACGGTTCTCGATCCGTCGCAGGTGAGGTAGACCGGGAAAGCCCGCTCTACCGACAGGTCGGCATAGAGCCCCTGATCGGCGTTTACCTTGACCGCATCGTAGGCAGAGAGCGTGAGGCCCGCCTCCTCGATGATGTCGTTCGGATCGTCCTTCATGGTTCTCACCACAATGGTGTTGTCCCCGTCGCGGATGGTGACGAACCGCGTCTGACTCACGGCGGCCGCTGTCACGGCGAGACTCACCGACAGCAGCAGGGTCAGCGCAACGGTCCGGCGGCACACAAACGCACCGAGGGTGCCTGCAGAGCGCCGAAAGAATTTCCGCGCCATGCGGAACAGGCGGCCAAAGGCCCCTCTGATCCGGCCTGCAAGCGTCTTGACAAATTGCATAGAATGCCTCCATTTCGTAAGACCGTGAAACGGGTCTGCCGTGTCTCACGGCCCTCGTTTTTGCGTATGAACCTAGTATTGCCAAAAAGACGGTTTCATACACTTTGGTGGAAGGCCAGCGTCATTTGCAAAATGAATTTGCCCCTCTATTATACTATAAAGTTTTGGAATAACAAACGTAAAATTGCACCAAATCAACTAAAAAATAGTGTGTAATTTGTACAAGAACACAAAATTTGGGCCAAATTCGAGCATTTTCTCCCACTTTTTCAAAAAATGTCCATGAAAACAATGTCTCTAAACAGAGGACAAATGAGAAAAAGATACCGCCTTCAGAGAACGGTGTCAAACGCGCTGACACGACCAAAATGGAAAGTCCTGTTTTACACTATGCCGGTTTTGAGAAAAAAGAGACCTCCAATTGTGCCCGTTGGGATACGGGGACTGTCGAACAGCGGGACTGAGGAAAGAAAAAGCGGATGCCTCTGGCGTCCGCTTTTTGTCGTATGAAATTTAGCGCTTGCTGAACTGCGGAGCGCGACGGGCTGCTTTGAGACCGTATTTCTTTCTCTCTTTCATTCTCGGGTCGCGGGTGAGGAAACCGGCCTTTTTGAGAATCGGGCGGTAGGCCTCTTCATCGACCTGGAGCAGAGCTCTCGACAGACCGTGGCGGATGGCGCCGGCCTGGCCGGAGACGCCGCCGCCGACCACTTTGGCGATCACGTCGAACTTGCCGGCGGTCTTGGTCGCCTCAAAGGGCTGGTTGACGATCAGCTTGAGCGTGTCGAGACCGAAGTAGTCGTCGATGTCTCTGCCGTTGATGGTGATGACGCCGGTGCCGGGGAGAATGCGCACTCTCGCAACCGAGCTCTTTCTTCTGCCGGTGCCGTAGAAATAGTTCTTGTCGTTATACATGTTCTCGCTCCTCCCTTATTTACCGATGTTCAGCGCTTCGGGCTTCTGGGCGTCATGGCCGTGAACGGCATCGTTGTAGACGCGCAGACGCTTGAGGCTGTGCCGGCCGATCGAATTTTTCGGGAGCATGCCTTTGACGGCGAGCTTGATCGCGAAGCCGGGGTTGTTCTGCATGATCTTGCTGTACTTGGTCTCTTTGAGACCGCCGACATAGCCGGAGTGGGTGTAGTAGATCTTCTGATCGAGCTTTTTGCCGGTCAGAACCACCTCGGCGGCGTTGATGACAATGACATTGTCACCGCAGTCGACGTGAGGGGTGTAGTCGGTCTTGTGTTTGCCGTTGAGAATGTGTGCGCACTCGGCGGCAAGGCGGCCCATGGACTTGCCCTTGGCGTCGATGATGTACCACTTGCGCTCAACAGTCTGGTTGTTTGCCATGAAAGTTGACATAGTAGTTCCCTCCTGAATCTATCTTGCAGTTTTATTAAAAACTCATAAAACAAGCCGATGGGCACATCGGCAAGTGCTATTATAACCAAGCTGCCCCAGGTTGTCAACACAAAAGTTCCAAATTTTTAATTTATGAGAGAAAAGGTCTCAAAATCTCTTAAATACGCCTGATATCGCCCGTTATCTCACACGTCATTTTTGTCATTTCGGTTGCGTGTCCCACACCGCCCTCTTATAATAAGGAGAGAATTTGGGGGTGGAACCGTGCAGAAGATGCTCAGCGTCATGCGAAAGGCCATTGACGACTACCAGATGATTGAAGACGGCGACCGCATCGCGGTCGGCGTCTCGGGCGGCAAGGACTCGCTTTGCGCCCTGAGCGTGCTCGCTGAGATGCGCCGCTTCTACCCGAGGCGCTATGAGCTGCGGGCGATCATGCTCGACATGGGCCTTGACAGAGAGGCCGACTTCAGCGCGATTGAGGCGTACTGCGCCGCCATCGATGTGCCGCTGACCATCGTGCGCACCGAGATCGGCCCTGTGATCTTCGATGTGCGAAAGGAGTCGAATCCCTGCGCGCTCTGCGCGAAGATGCGCCGCGGCGCGCTGCACGATGCGGCTCTGCGCGAGGGGTGCAAAAAAGTCGTGCTCGGCCACCACTTTGACGACGTGGTGGAGACTTTTGTGCTGAGTCTCTTCTTCGAGGGCAGGCTCTCCTGCTTTTCGCCGGTGACCTGGCTCGACCGCACCGGCATCACGCTTTTGCGCCCGATGATCTACATCCCCGAGCGCGAGATCAAGAGCTTTGTCCGGCGCATGGCGCTGCCGGTCTACCACAATCCCTGTCCCGCCAACGGCAACACCAAGCGCCAGTATGTCAAGGAGCTGCTGGCCACCCTGTCGGCCGACAACCGGGACCTGCGCGAGAAGATCTTCGGCGCGCTGTGCCGCTCGGGCATCGCCGGGTGGAAAGAACCGGTGGTGGGCCGCCGTACCCGGGCGGTTTTTCACAGAGAGAACGACGAAAAAGCGGAGCCGTAGGCTTCGCTTTTTTCATGCGCGTTGGCGCCGGCCGTGCCGGGATGAGACCGCTTGCCGGCGCCACGGCTTCAAATAATGTCGCCCGGGGAAAACGTCCCCCACACAGACGCAGACGGGCCCGCACCCCGCCTCTTTTGCAAAAAGACGCACCCGGGCGGCAAAGACTGCGTTCGGCCCCCTTTGTCGCGCCGCGCGCGCAGACATAAGATACCAGTGTGTCAGATAATCCTGACAAAAACACAACTGCTTTGCTTTCCGCGCTGCGGCGCGGTGGAAGGAGATTGAATATGGCTTGTATCAACAGCAACTGTGACTGCGGCACAAGCGCCTGCGACTGCTGCGGCTGCGCGGGAAACGCCTCGTCAAACTGCGGCTGCAACTGTGGCTGCAACAGAGGGCTCAACTGCAACACGAGCGCCTGTCGGCTTCTGGCCCAGCTGCTCGCCGCCGAAAACGACAACTCGTGCGGGTGCAACTGCGGCTGCAGCTGGGATTGCGGCTGCGGCTGTACAAACACCGCATCAACGGGCTGTGTCAGCACTGCCTCGACGGGTTGCGGCTGCACAAACTGCGGCTGCACCAGCGCCTTTTGACCCGCTGCGGGCGGCGGCCGCCCCGCCGCCCGCGCCCTGTTGAAGAATCCGCGGCGGTGTGTTAAACTTAAGACCGTTACCACTGCAATGAAACAGGGGGGAGACGGCCATGCCCGGTCTGGGTACGATAGTCAACACACTCGCCATACTCGCAGGCGCCCTTGTGGGCCTGCTCATTCGAAGAGGGCTGCCGGAGCATATCTCGGACAGCCTGACAAATGCCCTGGGCATCTCCACGCTGATGATCGGCATCTCGGGGACGCTCACGGGGCTCTTCCGGGTGAAGCCGGACGGTCTGCTCGACCGGGTGGACCTGCTGCTTCTGATCGTGTCGCTCGTGGTGGGTACGCTGATCGGCGAGCTATTGAACATCGACCGGGGCTTTGAGCGGGTCGGACAGTTCGCCGAGCGCCGGCTCGGGCGAAACGACGGACGCACGGGCCGCGCCTTTGTTGAGAGCTCGCTTTTGTTCTGCGTGGGCGCCATGGCCATTGTCGGCGCGATTGAGGATGGCCTCGCGGCCAATCCCACCACGCTCTACGCGAAATCGCTGCTCGACGGGGTCGCGTCCATCATCTATGCGTCGACGCTCGGCGCGGGCGTGCTGCTCTCGGCGGGTGCGGTGCTGCTCTACCAGGGAACCATCACCGTCGCCTCTTTCTTCATCAGCCAGTACATCAGCGATGCGCTCATGCTCCAGATCTCCATGATCGGCTCGGCCATCATCATCTGCATCGGGCTGAATCTGCTCGGGCTCAAGCGCATCAAAGTGGCCAATATGATCCCCGCCGTGCTCGTGCCGGTGGCATGGGCTCTCATCGGCGGCCTGTTTGGATAGAGCGGGCCCCCGCCGCAAGGCGGGGGCCTTTGTCTGCCTGTGACCGAACAGCCGGCTGCGGCATATACTGCGAGTGTAGGCCCAGGGCGGACCAACCGCCCATGAGAGGAGGCAAAACCATGTCCTACTGTTCCTGTCCCTGTATGGGGGAGCTGGAGCTGACGGTGCGAAACACCTGCGGCAGCCGCCCGTTTGACGGGGTGCCCTTTGAAGTGGTCAACTGTGACAACCCGAGTCTGCGCCGCGTACAGTGCACCGACGCCGGAGGCTGCGCGGTCTTTGAGGGACTTCCCTGCGGAAATTACTTTGTGCGTCCCGTCACGCGGGACAACTGCTTTAACAGCATCGCAAAAAAACAGTTTTTCCACATCGGAGAGTGCTGCCCGTCCGCCTGTGTGGTGTTCTATCTGGACAGCGTCATCCGCGAGGGTACGCTCGCGGTCAGTGTGGTCAGAGGAAAGAGCAACATCTACATAAGCGGTGTGACGGTCAATCTGCTCGACGAGTGCGGCCGCTGTCTTCGCAGCATGCAGACCGACTGCATGGGCAAGGCCGTGTTCTGCAATGTCCCCGTGGGAGACTATGTGGTCGAGAGCTGCAGCGTGCAGAGAAACGTCATGGTCTGCAGCAGCGACACCCGCCGGGTGCAGATCTCGGTGCCCGTCTGCGCGCCGCTGCGCGAGCACCGCTGCGACAAGTGCTGGGATAGCACACCGCCGCGTCCGCCGCAGTGCGACTGTCAGACGCCCTGTCTTCCGCCGCCCTGCTCCCCGCCGTGCACCTGGCCGCCGCGGGACACCGGCCGCTCGCCGGGCAGCTGCCCGCCGCCCGGCTACTGCGGGACCATGCGCTAGAGAAGACCGGAGAGAGCGGTTGCTCTCTCCGGTCTCTTGTTTTCGGCGGCGGATTATAGTATGATTTTCTACGGTATGTGGAAAATAACAGAGATTGAGCTGTGAGCGGAGGTGTGAGATGCAGATTCTGGTCGATGCGGACGCCTGCCCTGTCAAAGAGCAGATTGTGGCCGCCGCAAAGCGCTATGCCGTACCGGTGACGATGTTCGTCGACACCAGCCACATTCTCCGCGGCGACTTTCAGGTGGTCACGGTCGACCGCGCGCGTGACAGTGCCGACATCGCGCTTGCAAACGCCGTGCGCCCCGGGGACATCGTGGTCAGCCAGGACTATGGCGTGGCGGCGATGGCGCTGGCAAAGGGCGCCTGCGCGCTCAACCAGAACGGGCTTATCTACACCGATGAGAACATCGACTCTCTGCTTGCCGAGCGGCACTTTTCCGCCAGGGCCCGCGCAGCGGGACGGCGCGCCGGCGGACCGCCGAAGCGCACCGCCCGGCAGGACCGGCTCTTTGCCGAGGCGCTCGAGAGACTGCTGCAAAATAAAACAGATTGAGAGAAGACAGGATGAATTGTCCCAAGTGCAAAAGACCGATTGACGATTTTTACGGAATCTGCCAATACTGTGAGGCCGACAGGCCGGCAGGACCCGCCGATGAGCGGGACGAACACGCCGAGCGCCAGATGCGAAAGGCCAGAAGAAACGTCGCGATTGTCGCGGGAATCGTGCTTCTCTTCGCCGCGGCGGTCGTGGCCGCGGCTGTGTTTCTGTTCGGCGGCCGGGGCGCGGGCGACGGCGTATCAAAGGACATGCGCGCGCTCGGCCGCGAAATTCTCGCGGCCTGCGCAGACGCCGGTCTGCGCGAGCAGCTGGGGCTTGCCATGAGCGCCGACAGTCTCGATGGGGATGAGGACTACCTCTCCCTCAAGCAGAGCGCCGCCCGGCTGCGTGAGATGATGGGCACGCCCGACGAGGAGCTCTATGCCTACACGGTGGGCCGACTCGTGGTGGCGCTGCCCGCAGTGGGGCTCGCCGAGGTCTACCTCGGTGAGAACGGCGGCGCGGACGAGGAGTTCGACCAACTTCTCCTCACGACGGTCGAGCAGTTTGACGCGGCGCGGCGCGCGGTGGAAAAGGCCGCAGACAGCGAAGCGCTCGCCGATGCGGCGGCGCTGGTTGAAAAACTGGGGTGACAGAATGAGGAAGAGGGGTAAGAATATGTGGGTATTCTATGCGCTGCTCTCGGCGGTGTTCGCGAGCATCACAGCCATTCTCGCCAAGATCGGCATTGCGGGCGTCAGCTCCAATCTCGCGACCGCCGTGCGCACGGTGGTCATACTCATCATGGCGTGGGGCATTGTATTTCTGACCGGCGAGTACCGGGGCGTTGCGGAGATCACGCAGAAGAGCCTGATTTTTCTGGTGCTCTCGGGCGCCGCGACCGGCCTGTCGTGGCTGTTCTACTTCAAGGCCATCCAGCTCGGCGAGGTGTCGAAAGTGGTGCCCATTGACAAGTTCAGCGTGGTCATCACCATGGTGCTCGCCTTTGTGGTGCTCGGGGAAAAGCCCGATCTCAAGACCATCCTCGGCGGTCTGCTGATTGCGGGCGGAACCTTTGTGATGATCCTTTAGGGCAGAAGAAAGCGCGCAGCCTGTTGGCTGCGCGCTTTTTTATCCGGGGAATTTCTGTGCCTCCACGCGCGAGGCGATGAAGTCGGGCACCTGCTCCTCGGGGATGCCGAGCACTGCCGAGAGCTCGCCGAAGAGCAGCTCCTGCGCACGCTTCATATAGCGCTCATCTACTGCGCCGAACTTGCGCTTGCGCTCGATCATGCCCTGCTTTTTTGCATACAGGGACATGGTCATGGCGATGAGTTCCCCGCAGTCATGCTTGCCGAGCGCCGCCTCGTAGTGCTCGGTGAGCTGGCGCAGAACCGGATTGTGATAGGCCTCGGCGTCCATGGTGGGAATCAGGTCAATCAGATCCAGGGCCTCCTGCCTCGAGATGACGGGCCGCATGAAGATTGTGCCGTCGACAGGCGCGTAGATCATGCAGTCCTGCTGCAGGGGCTCAAGGGTGTAGTAGAGCTGTTTGTCGTCGAAGCCGGGACGGGTCCGGTGAGAAATCTCCCGAATTCTGCACACGCCGGTGTTTCCGTAGACGACAAGGTCGCCAACCTGATACATGCATTCACCTCCCGTCGGCAGCCGCCCACGGCCGCCCGCCGCGCCGCAGTAAGATGGACCCCGGCCGAGCGCCAGGGCAGAGCGAAGAAACCCCAAAGCAGCGCGTGAGCGCCATGAAAACCACCTCGTCTTATGAAAAGTAAGAGCGTGTCGTCCCGGCAACTGGAATTACGTTTTGCCAGAACAACACGCTGCACGATTATTTTATCACTTTTTCAGGGCGAATGGTAGCGAAATTTGCGGCCGGCAGCGCATTACGGCACAGGACCCGGCTCAAAGCCCTCAAAGATCACGAAGTCAAATTCCTGCGCGGCTTTTGCAAACTCCTGCGGGGTGCGGATGGTCCACGCGGCCGTTGCCGCATGATAGAGCCGCCGGCAGGTTTGAAGACTGCGGTTGGAGCGGTCGGAGAAGCGGTAGGAGAGAAACTGAGGCCCCGCGAACCAGTTTAAGAGCAGATTGCTCAGCGCACCCTTGAAGACGCGGTTCATGCGCTGGTCCGACTTGCGGTAGTCCATGGAGAGCAGCCCGCGGTAGACCTCGGGCGCGCGGCGGCGGTACCAGTGGAGCACCAGCGGGTTGAAAGACTCGATGCAGTACTCGCCCCGGTAGCGCTGCAAACGGGCGTTGACCAGCTCGCACAGGCCAAAGGCGTTGGCGGTGGCCTTGAGCTCGATGACGAGCGGCACTTTTCCCCCCACGAGCTCGAGCACCTCGTCAAAGAGGGGGATTTTTTCCCCCGAGCCGAGCAGCTCATACCGGCGGAGCGCATCAGCCGTGAGATTTTCCACCCGCAGATCAATGCCGCACATGCGCGAGAGCAGAAAGTCGTGAAAGACCACGAGCTTCGCGTCGGCCGTGAGATGGACGTCGAGCTCGATGCCATAGCCCGCGTCGACCGCGCGGCGGAAAGCGGCGAGGGAGTTCTCGGGCACGCGGCCGTCGCCGGTGTGAAGTCCCCGGTGGGCGTAGTGAAAGCCGCGAAAGACCGCGGTACGGCCCCTGTCGTGACAGGGGCGGATGAGAAGAAGCCAGATCGCAGCGAGGGCGAGCGCCGCGCCCGGAAGAAGCAAAAGCCAAAGCATGTCTAGTTCCGCCTTTGTGTTCATAGTCTTATACAGTATACACCAAATCGGCGGGAATCACCACAGGGGGGACTGACATGGACATCGCCTTTCTCAATCTGGAGGACACGGCGCAGGCAGACGCCTATCGTGCGCTCACGCGCGAGGTGTTTGGCCTCGACTTGTCGGCGTGGCTCACCGGCGGCTTCTGGCGCGGCGGCCCGCGCATCCTGGGCCTTATGGAGGGCGGCAGGCTCGCGGCATCGCTGACCATTGCGGATATGACGCTTGTGCTGCGCGGCAGAGCGCGGCCGGCGGCCCAAATCGGCACCGTTCAGGTCGCGCCCGCGTTTCGCGGGCGCGGACTTGGCACCAAACTTCTCGCCCGGGCGATGGATCTCTGCCCGCCCGATGTGTTCCTCTTTGCCCGGGCGCCGCTCGCCGCGTTCTACGGCCGTCTCGGCTTTCAGGGCGCGGTGCAGAGCGTGATGAGAGCGCCGCTGCCGCCGCCGGCGGGCAAGCCTGTGCCGATCACTGCACCGCAGCTCTACGGAAAGCTCGACCCGGCGCGCTGCGTCGAGTCGGGTGTTTTAGACGTGCGCCGCGAGGGCTCTTTCTATGGGGCGAATCTCGTGCTCGGCCGGCGGCATGACCTGTACTGGCTGCCCGCCGGGTGCGCGGCGGTGGCGCGCGAAGAGGGCGGTGAGCTGCACGTCTTCGACCTCCTCGCGCAGAGCCCCGTGCCATGGGAGACGGTGGGGGCCCAGCTCGCCGCGCTCGGCGGGCGAGAGGCGGTGTTCCACTTCACGCCGGACCGGTGGCTCTCGGAGTATGCGGTGGCCGATCTCTGGCGCGGGGAGAGACTCTTCACCCGCGGCGGCTTTCTGCGCGGGCTTCCCGAATTCTGCTATCCCGCGCTCGGCCGCGTGTGAAGCGCCCGGGCGGCAAAAAGAGGGGGTCTCCCCCCTCTGAATCATCCCGCGAGCAGCTTTGAGAAAAACTTCTCGGTGCTGTACTTATTGGGCCGGTTGAACCGGTGCAGCAGATAGAGTCCCTCCGGGTCGTCGGTGATGTAGTTGAGCTTTTCGTAGACGCCGAACGAGACCTTGTACCCCATCTCCCGCAGAACGGTGATCGACTCCTTGGAGAAGTCGCCGAACGGGTAGGTGTAGGCTGTCGGCTTGTGGCCGAGCATCTGCTCGCTGCGGCTCTCAAAGAGCTCAGCGTCCGCGCGGAAAGCCTCGATGTACTGCGCCACCGACTCGCCTTGACAGCGCAGAGTGCCCGTGCGGCCCTTGTCGTGCGAGTGCATGTTGTAGGAGTGGCTCTGAATTTCCATCACGCCGCTGCGCTCCATCTCGGCGAGCTGGTCCCAGGTGCAGTGGGCGTAGTTGACGTTGTGATCGGGTTCATCGGTGTATTTGTCGGCGTAGAGGCCGATGACCGACAGCACGCCTTTCATGCCGTACTCCTTGAGCAGAGGGTAGGCGTAGACATAGTTGCTCTCGTAGCCGTCGTCAAACGTGAGCATGATCGGCTTCTCGGGCAGGGGAACACCGTCGTAGACATAGGCGATCAGATCCGCCACGGTAACGGTGGTAAAGCCGTTGTCGCGGATGTATTTGAGATCACTCTCGAATTTGTCCACTGAGAGCACATAATCGCCAAGCCTGCTCTTGTTTTCGCTGAAGTGATGATACATAATAATAGGGAGTTCAATGCCGTCCGCGTGAACCTGGGCGCCGGTCGACAGCGCCGGGGGCGAAAAGATCTCCTCGCGGATCATCTGCCAGACGCTCGAGACGAGGCAGCAGCACAGAATCAAGACAAGCCCGATCACAAGCGGCCGTCGACTGTTTCGCATTCTCATTGCAGCATACTCCTTACAAGCTTTTGGCTCCATGCCGTTACCATACCAGAGTATGAGTGAGCGCGGAAAAATAGTAGTCGCGCGTGGAAAATACTCAGAGTTATCAACAAAAACAGAGAAAATATGATATACTAATTGTATTGCAAAGCATTTAAAATACAAATAGAAATAAAAAATGATGATAAGTTTGTTGAAATTGTTTAAAGATACCGAATTTATTTGTGAAAAGAGGAAAACTTTCTCTGACGCAAGAGGAAATGTATGGAAATAAAAACTTGACAAAATCAGAGAAAACAGAACCTGTGAGGCGCTGATTACTCCGCGTAACGGGACCTTCACAGTTTTACAGGAGGAGAGTTATGAAGACAGAAATCATCCGCGCCCGCACCGCCGTGGACATGGCCGCCGTGCGCCAGATTCGCTCGCAGGTGTTCATTTTGGAGCAGCAGGTGCCCCCTGAGCTCGAGTGGGACGAGCTCGAAGAGCGCGCCGTGCATGTGCTCTGCCGCCGCGACGGTGCGCCGGCGGCGGCAGGACGGCTCGTTGTCACCGACGGCCGCGCCAAGATCGGGCGTGTCGCAGTGCTCAAGCGCTACCGCGGCCAGGGGCTCGGCGCCGCCGTCTGCCGGAAGCTGATTGAAATCGCACATGACGAGGGTGCGCGGGAGATCTATCTCAACGCGCAGCTCCACGCCCGGGGCTTCTACGAGAAGCTCGGGTTCACCGCCCGGGGCGAGATCTTTGAAGAGGCGGGGATCGACCACGTGCGCATGGTCTATGATGAGCCCTGCGGCTGATGCCGTGAGAGCGCATCCGCCGGGCACTTTGCATATTGCCCGGCGGGCCAAACGCTGATATAATAAAATCCTCGGAAAATACGGCGCGTACAGCCGATGAGGAGGACGGATATGTACATCAGACAGAGAAAAGTCAGCCCTGCGGAGGTGGGCAAGCTCACCCGCAGAATCCGCGTGGCACAGAAGCTCGAGCAGGCGGATCTGCTCATCAAAAACGCGAGGGTGGTCAATGTGTTCACCCGCGAGGTACTCGAGCGCGAGGTGGCCGTGGCCGACGGCATCATCTGCGGGCTGTATGCGCCGGGTCAGGGCCCTGACGCGGCGTCGATTGTCGACGCGGACGGGCGCTATCTGCTGCCCGGCCTCATCGACGCGCACACCCACGTCGAGATGGCCTATGTGACGGCCACGCGCTTCGCCGAGGCGATTCTGCCCTGGGGCACCACGACCGTCATGATCGACCCCCACGACACGAGCAACGTCATGGGCAATGAGGGCATCGGCATCATGGCCCATGAGATGGCGGGTCTGCCGATCAAGACATTCTACAACACGCCGCCCTGCGTGCCCTCGGCTCCGACGCTCGAGGACGCGGGCTTCTCGGTGACGCTCGACTCCCTGTCGGAGTCGGCCGATCTGCCGCTCGTCGCGGGCGTGGCGGAGACGATGGACTTCGGGCGCGTGCTCTCCTGCGAGGATGAGATGATGCGCATGCTCACCTTTGCCCGCCAGAACGAGCTGCTCATTGACGGGCACGCGCCGGGCGTGCTCGGCGACGCGGCGAACGCCTACTTCGGCGCGGGCCCCATCCGCACCGACCACGAGTCGGTGACGGTGGAGGAGATGCTCGAGAAATACGAGCTCGGCGTCCACGTCATCATCCGCCGCGGGTCCCTGTCGGAGCCGGCGTCGGCGGGCGAGTTCGTCTCAAAGCTCAGAGACACCTCCCGCGTGCTGCTGGCGACCGACGGGTGCATCAGCCCGAGCGACATCGTGGCGCGCGGCCATATGAACTTTGCCATGGCGCAGGTCGTTGCCGAGGGCGTCGACCCCATGGTCGCCGTCCAGATGGGCACGATCAACGTGGCGCGCGCCTACCGCATCGACCACCGCGTGGGCGCGGTGGCGCCGGGTTACGAGGCCGACATGGTGCTCGTGGATGACCTGAAGGACTTCCGCGCTCACACTGTCTTTGTAAACGGCAAAAAGATCAGCCGCGGGCTGTCGCTCGCCTCGTACCAGTACCCGGCGAATGCGCTCAAGACCATCCGGCTTGAGCCGATCACACCGGAAGATCTCGCGATTCCGGCTGAAGACGGGGCCCACACGGTCAACGTCATCGGTATGATCGACGGCACGGTCGCGACCACCCTTGAGACCGAGACCATGCAGGCGGCAGGCGGCGCCATTGCGGCTGACGCCTCGCGCGATCTGCTCAAGACTGCCGTGTTCGAGCGCTACGGCCGCGGCAAGGGCCACAGCGTCGGCATTGTACGCGGCTTTGGCATGAAGCGAGGCGCGATTGCCGGCTCCATCGGGCAGGACACCCAGAACATGGCCGCCGTCGGCGCGTCGGATGCGGATATGGCCGCGGCCGTCAACGCCGTCATCGAGATGCAGGGCGGCGTCGCCCTCGTGGCGGACGGCGAGCTGCTCGCCCGGGTCAGCATGCCGGTCTTCGGCATCATGAGCGACAAGCCCATCCCTGAGGTGGCGCGTGAGCTCGAGGAATTTCAGAGGGCCTATGAGTCGCTCGGCGGCACTCTGTCGGACGCGGTGTTCACACTGAGCCTGCAGCTGACTCTCGCCGTCATTCCGGACGGCGGCATCAGCAACCGCGGCCTCGTGCGCGTGGCGGACTCGCAGTTTATTCCGGTTGTTGCGGATTGATCCGCCCTCGGGCGTGTCATAGATGAAACAAAACAGGGGGTAACACAATGATAGTATTTCAGGACATCGTCGCGGCGGTAGGCGTCGTTTTCGATGCGGTCACCCAGGCGATCATGGCCATGTCTTTCGGCTTTGCCATGGTTCCCACGGCGATCGCCTACGCCATCGGCATCGTCGGCTGCCTCGCCTACGGCTCGGTGCTTCCCATCTCCATGCAGGCCGAGACCATCGCCCTCGCGGGCACCATGGGCAAGGACATCCGCGAGCGCCTGTCCATGGTCATGTACGCGGGTTTCAGCATGGCGATTCTCGGCGGCTTCGGCATTCTGCAGAAGATCACGGACTTCGCCGGCAACAGCGTTGTCAGCGGCATGATGGCGGGCGTCGGCATCATTCTGACCAAGGTCTCCATCGACATGGTCAAAGAGAGCAAGCTCACCGGCGTTGTAAGCATGGTCGTGGGCATTCTCATCTATGTCTTCACACAGGATCTCGTCTACACGATCGTCGGCTGCGTCGTGGTGGCGAGCGCCGTCTCCTACTTCAAAAACGGCAAGGTTGAGGTTCCGGCCTCGGCCTCAGAGCGCAAACTGCGCATCCACAAGCCCATTGTCAACTTCAATGTGGTGCGCGGCACGCTCGCGCTGATCTGCCTGACGGTGGGCGCGAATATCGCCTTTGGCGGCATCACCGCCGAGATGGCGGGCGCCACCGCAAATGTGGACGGGCTGTCGGTCTACTCGGGTCTTGCCGATGCGTTCTCGTCGCTGTTCGGCGGCGCGCCGGTTGAGGCGATCATCTCGCCCACGGCGGCTGCGCCCAATCCCATGTGGTCGGGCATCATCCTCATGGGGCTGATGGTCATCATCCTCGCAACGGGGCTGCTGCCGAAGGTCGCAAAGTTCATCCCCGCCCAGTCGATCGCGGGCTTTCTGTTTGTGCTCGGCGCGGTTGTGACCGTACCCGGAAACGCCTTTTCGGCTTTCAACGGGGCTGACACGACAGGCGTGCTCTCGGGCGGCGTGGCCATGGCGGTCACAGCGGTGTCCGATCCGTTTCTCGGCATGCTCGCGGGCATCATCGTCAAACTCATCACCGTGCCGCTGGGGCTTGCGTTCTAAAGACAGAGACAAAAAACCCTCCGATGTCAATCGGAGGGTTTTTCTCTGATCGGGTCGGCGTAGGCCCGAAAGGCCGAGGGGAGCGCATAGCGGTCGGTGAGCTCCTGCGGGGTGACGAAGACAAGCGTGGGGTCGTCGGGTCTCGCGGCGAGCTCCGCGCGGATGCCGGCCATATGCCACTCCACATGGGAGAAGACATGCTTTGCCTGCGGCAGGGACGAGAGTACGGCGCCCGCAAGCAGGGGCAGTCGCTCGGCGGCCTGCTGCGGCGTGAGCCGGCCCGGCAGGGAGGGCAGCTCCCAGAGGCCGGCGAGAAGTCCCCGGTCAGGCCGCCGGCGGATGGCCACACGCCCACGGTGGAACAGCACGAGGATGGTTCTCTCCTCCACCCGGCGGGCGGCCTTTTTGATCTTTTGGGGGAAGTCCTCCTCGCGTCCGAGCGCGTGGGCGCGGCAGAGCGCCGAAAGCGGGCATTCGCCGCACTTCGGCGCGCCGTTTGGCAGGCAGACCAGCGCCCCGAGCTCCATGAGTGCCTGGTTGAAAGAGCCGCTGTCAGGCGGCATGACGGCGCAGAGCTCGGCCGTCACCCTGCGCCGCGTCGCGGGCAGCAGGATGTCCTCCGGGTCGGCGCGCAGGCGCGACAGCACGCGAAGCACATTGCCGTCCACCGCGGCGACTGGCAGAGAGAACGCGATGGAGCCGATTGCCCCGGCCGTGTAGGGGCCGATTCCGGGGAGCTTTAAGAGTTCGTCATAGTCGGCGGGCAGCTCGCCGCCGAAGCGCTCCACAACGATTTTGGCGCACTTTTGCAGGTTTCGGGCGCGGCTGTAGTAGCCGAGTCCCTCCCAGAGCTTGAAGAGGGTCTGTTCATCCGCCGCCGCGAGATCGGCAATGGTGGGCAGAACTTCGAGAAAACGCCGGTAGTAGGGCAGCGCCGCCTCGACGCGGGTCTGCTGGAGCATGATCTCGGACAGCCACACGTGGTAGGGCGTGGGATCGCTGCGAAAAGGCAGCGTGCGCGAGCGCACGGCATACCAGTCGAGAAGCGGGCGCACAATTTCGCCCAGACCGACCTTTTGGTCCATGGGAGCGCCTCCTTTGCATGTCCGCGCATGGCGCGGCATAGAATGTCAAAAACGGACTTGAGGGGGTGTTTCGGTGAGACGGGTTTTCCGCGGGCGGCTGCCGGGGCTTCTGCTGGCTCTGTGTATGACGGCGGCGCTTGCCTTTACGGTCTATGTCTGTGTCGAGAGCCTCGCCGCGGTGGACGCGGGGCTTGTCATCGACCGTGAGGGCACGGCCAAAAATGAACTGCTGTGCGCGCTCTTTCTCGGCCGTGCGCGTGAGGCCTGCGCCGCGTACTACGCGAATTCGCTCACGACCACCCCCACGCTCACCGCGGATGACATGGCTCTGACGCATGCCGCCTGCCTCGACGACGGCGGCCATGAGGCGGCCTTTGCCCTCTCGGCGCATGTGGGAGAGCTCGCCCTCGGGGAGGACGAGGCCGTGTTCACCGTCACAGCCGACGGCGACGTTGTTCTGGAGAGTTACCGGACAGTCCGACGTGAGACGATCGCCCCGGGAAAT
The DNA here is from genome assembly GCF_014384765.1 of Feifania hominis. Lineage (NCBI taxonomy): Bacteria > Bacillati > Bacillota > Clostridia > Eubacteriales > Feifaniaceae > Feifania > Feifania hominis. The sequence continues at coordinate 151,662 of NZ_JACRSP010000003.1, forward strand.
GAGGCGCTTTTCAAAGCGCCTCTGCCCGCCGCCGAATAGCAGACGGATTCCATGATACCATAGCCGGCAAGCTTCACGGTGCCGTGCGGGCATGCTTCAGCTGTCCCGCAAGGGGCAGGAGCAGAGCTGGAGTTTCCTTATTATAACATGAAAAGAGCGCCCCGCAAAGTGGGGCGCTCTGCGCACTTTTGCGCCGGTTGGTTAAAAAAGGAGTTTGCTCTTTCGCTCAAACAGAGCTTCGAGGCGGCTTTTCGGCCGTCCGGCAGCCATGGCTTAGCTGCAGAAGACGTGTCTGCCGATGACCTTGATGATGGGCCGCGAGCGAATCCACTCGTTGGTGGCGGTTACGGGGTTGTAGTAGTAGATGGCGCCGCCGGTGGGATCCCAGCCGTTGACGGCGTCCTGCGCGGCGCGGTAGGCGCTGTCAGCCACGGGCTCGTTGAACTGGCCGTCCACAATGGCAGTAAAAGCACCGGGCTGATAGATGACCCCCGCGAGCGTGTTCGGGAAAGAGGAGTGCTCCACGCGGTTCAGAATGACTGCGCCCACGGCGACCTGCCCCTGATAGGGCTCTCCACGCGCCTCGGCGGAGATGATGCGCGCGAGCAGGCGCATCTCGGAGGAGAGCCCTGCCCCTGCATCGGAGCTGCCGGAGCTGCCCGTAATGCCGAGTGCCGAGAGCGTGGCGGGACCTGCGATGCCGTCAACCGAAAGGCCGCGCTGCTGCTGAAACTTGCGCACCGCGGCCTCGGTGCCGCTGCCGTAGATGCCGTCGATGGAGCCGGCGTAGAGCCCGAGAGCCTGCAGTTTCTGCTGCACGGCAGTGACTTCGCTGCCGGTCGAGCCGTAGCGTGAGAGCGCGGCGACGCTGCGCTCATCCATGACGTTTCGGACCACGCCGATGACAAGCAGATTCACCAGAATCAAAATGAGCAGCTGCAGGAGAAAGCGATAGCGTTTTGCTGATAACATAAAAAAATCCCCCAACGTTCCTTTTTGCTAGTTTGAACGTCGGGGGACCTGTTTATGCGGCGCTTAGAGCGCTTTTGTGCGAATCTCTTCGGCGGTTTTTGCGAGAAATGCGTCGGCCGTCATGGTGCCGAGGTCGCCGTCGCTGCGGCTGCGCACTGAGACAACGCCCTTTTCCAGCTCCTTGTCGCCGATGACCAGCATGTAGGGAATTTTCTGGAGCTGGGCCTCGCGGATCTTGAAGCCCATCTTTTCGCTGCGCTCGTCGACTTCCACGCGCAGCCCCGCCGCGGCGAGATCACCCGCGATCTTCTGGGAGGCCTCGAGCTGGCGGTCGGTCAGCGGAATCACCTTGACCTGCACCGGGGCGAGCCACAGAGGGTAGGCGCCGGCGAAGTGTTCGGTGAGAATGGCGATGAAGCGCTCGATGGAGCCGAAGACCACGCGGTGAATCATGACCGGGCGGTGCTTCTCGCCGTCGGCGCCGACGTAGGTCAGATCAAAGCGCTCGGGCATCTGGAAGTCAAGCTGAATCGTACCGCACTGCCAGGTGCGGCCGATGGAATCCTCGAGGTGGAAGTCGATCTTCGGCCCGTAGAACGCGCCGTCGCCCTCGTTGACGACAAAGTCCATACCCTTGTCCTCCATGGCGCGGCGCAGGGCGTTCGTGGCGATCTCCCACTGCTCGTCAGAGCCCATGGAGTCCTCCGGCCGGGTGGAGAGCTCGACGTGATACTTGAAGCCGAAGACCTTGTAGAAGCCGTCGATCAGGTCGATGACACCCACGATCTCCTGCTCAATCTGCTCGGGGGTCATGAAGATGTGCGCATCGTCCTGCGTAAAGCAGCGCACACGCATGAGGCCGTGCAGCGCGCCGGAGAGCTCGTGCCGGTGAACGAGGCCGAGCTCGGCCATGCGCTGGGGCAGATCGCGGTAGGAGTGGAGCCGGCGCTTGTAGACGAGCATGCCGCCCGGGCAGTTCATGGGCTTGATGGCGAAGTCGGCGTCGTCAATTTTGGTGAAGTACATGTTCTCCTTGTAGTGGTCCCAGTGGCCCGAGCGGTGCCAGAGCTCCTCGCTGAGGATCATCGGCGTGCGGATCTCCTGGTAGCCGTGCTTGCGGTGCTCCTCGCGCCAGAAGTCCTCGAGAAGATTTCGCAGTACCATGCCCTTGGGCAGGAAGAACGGGAAGCCCGGGCCCTCCTCGTAGATGTCGAACAGATCGAGCTCACGGCCGAGCTTGCGGTGGTCGCGGCGCTTGGCCTCCTCGAGGCGTGCGAGGTACTCGTCGAGCTCTTTCGCCTTTGGGAAAGCGATGCCGTAGACGCGCTGGAGCATCTTATTTTTGGCGTCGCCGCGCCAGTAGGCGCCGGTGGACTGGATGAGCTTAAAGGCCTTGATTTTGCCCGTGTCGGGCAGATGGGGGCCAGCGCAGAGATCGGTGAATTCGCCCTGCTCGTAGAAAGAGATGTGCTCCTCGGGCGGCAGCTCCTCGATGAGGGTCACCTTGTAGGGCTCATCTTTCTCTTTCATCAGTGCGATTGCCTCGTCGCGCGGCAGCTCAAAGCGGCGCACCGGCAGCTTTGCGTCGACAATCTTTTTCATCTCTTTTTCAAGCTTTTCGAGATCCTCGGGTGTGAACGGGGTCTCGGTGTCAAAGTCGTAGTAGAAGCCGTTGTCAATGGCCGGGCCGATGGTCAGCTTGACCGCCGGATACAGGCGCTTGACCGCCTGCGCGAGGACGTGTGAGGCGGTGTGCCAGAACGTCTTTTTGCCGCCCTCGTCGTCAAACGTGAGCAGCGCGAGCTTCGCGTCGTGGTCGATGGGGGTCAGCAGATCGCAGACCTTGCCGTCGAGTTCGGCGGCGAGCACATTGCGCGCAAGCCCCGCGCTGAGTGACTCGGCAATGGCAAGCGGCGTCACGCCGCTCTCAAAGGCTTTGACCGAGCCGTCTTTTAATGTGATGTTGATCATGGCTATCGTTCCTTTCTTTGTCCCGCCTGTGGCGGGGATGAGCCGCTGGCTCTATTGTTTGCGCCGGGGCGCAAAAAAACCGCACCCCTCCGAAAGGGGTGCGGGCAATCCGCACGGTTCCACCCTTGTTGCGGCCAGAGGCCGCCACTCGTTATGATGATAACGGAATCACCGGTCGGACTTACTGTCGGTTCAGCCCGACGCTCCGGGGTGGTACTCTGCCCTTGTGAGACGCTTTCAGCCGGCGGCGTCTCTCTCTGGGGCGGGCTTCGCGTGTCCCCGTCATCGCTGTAGATTCAATATAACACGCACCCTGCCAAAAGTCAAGAAGCGGGGCGCGTCTGCAAAGACGCGCCCCGGGGGTACGTTTATTCAAGATTTTGGCTGATCTGCGCCGCCGTGGTAAAGATGTTCTCCACATCCTTGCGCAGCACATACTCCCGCCCGACGCCGTTGACGCTCACAAAGAGCCGCCGTTCGTCGAGCTCATAGTACTCGATGGTGTCGACCGAGCCCGAAGCGCGGTTTTGAAAGCGGATGGACGCATAGAGCGCGGCGCCCTCAGGCAGCTCGACATAGTCTTTCTTCGTGGTGTCCATAAAGGCGCCGTAGAGGGTCTGAAAGTCGGCCATTTCGACCGCTTTTCCGCCGATTGTGACATCGAGTGCGTCGTCGGCGCGCTTGACGTCAAAGCGGTAGTTCTCACTGCCGCGTGTAAGCTCCATCCAGTTAAAGGAGTCAACCGCCCGCAGATAGACAAGCTCGGTCTCAATGTCGCTCATCGTGGTGTCGAGAAGCGTCACCATCGTGGGAGAGATGCGGTAGACAATATTGCGCCCCTCTCGCATGCAGGTGATGTAGTAGTCATCATCGGAGTGATCGCCGAACAGGATGGTATACTTGCGGTTGTGATACTCAAAGTAAAGTGTGTAGGAGGGGTTGTCAAGCCCGTAATCCGCATAGTCCTCCGGTGTCACATCAATGGCAATCGCCGAATTCGCCTGCAGATTATCGAGTTCACCGACAATGGTATCCACAAAGTAATCCATGTCAATTTCTGCTTCGTAGGGAACCGTGACCTTGTGATAGGAGTATCCGGCGGTAGCTTCCACTTCGGCGTCCGTCTTGGGTGCAAGGTTGAGCTCAAAACCGGTGGTGTGATTTTTGATGTTGATGGTGCCGAGATTCGGATAACTGTCAGCGCTGAATGACTCGGCCAGATCGGTGTAAATGAGCCCGAGCAGATCGACATGCAGAAACTCCTCAGCGGGATAGCTGCCCAGATAGACCGCATCGCTTCCCTCAACCATGAGATAGACGCTGTTCTGCTGTTCAGAATAGTCGCCGAGGTAGAAAATCTGACTGCTGCCGTCAATCAGTGTCACCGTGACGGTGCAGGCCGGATCATCGAGGCCGTACAGCGACAGATCCACCGCCTCGTCAGTCACCCGGCGGCGCCCCCACACCTGGGAACCCCAGCCGATGAGGCTGCTCGACTTTCCGGCGGAGAGGGGGAGATCCGTCCGCTCGGCAAGCTGATAGCTGCCATTGGATTGATTCAAGGTGAAAGTACCATTCTGGTTTTCGACTGCAACCTGTGCGACCTGCGACTCTTCCACGTTGAACAGCAGTTCCCGGTCGCCCCAGTCGCGTGTGTCGGGGGGCTCCATCTTCGCGAGCATCGCAACGGTCACGCAGAGCGCGACCAGCACCAGCGCGCAGACTGCGATGATGATCCATTTCTTCTTCGTCATTACAGATGTCTCCTCCTGTGATAGACCACAAAGGCAATCAGCATAAACACCGCGGGAATGGCGATGACAAAGGCAATAAAGTAGGTCTGAACCTGCGACTGGTTGAGCGAGAGCAGGGTGTCCTCATAGTACTTCGGCGCGACATAGATCAGGTCGGCCTGCCCCTTGAGGGAGTTGAGCATGATGGCGAGCGCGTCGATGTTTGCAAGGTTGCTCGCGTCGATCATATCCGCCCCGCAGAAGCCCGAGGAACCGATGACATAGATGGCGCTGTTGATGGACTGGCCCTGATCGTTTGTCAGATATTTGATCGAGCGCACGCCGAGGTTGAACGGTCCCGTCGGATCGCCTGCGACCTTGCCGGGGTTGGTGGTCACATCGCCCTCGGCGGATTTGGAGTAGGAGTCGCGCGACGAGCTGAGAATGGTCTCGGTGCGGTGGGTGTCGTTCTTCTCAAAGAGGCGCTCAATCGAACGGGACGACGGCACCATGACGGTGCTGTTTGCAAGCGAGTCGAAGAGCTTGGAGTCGCCGAAAGAGGCCACGACGTTGGTCTGGCTCATGATAAACTGCCGCGGCTCGAGCACGACGTCGTCATTGACGGCGATGCCCCACTCGCGCAGATAGGCCTCAAGATTCGGCAGATCGGGCACCGCCGGGCTCAAAAAGACCATCGCGCCGCTCTCGCCCTTGTCAAAGTAGCGGTCGAGCTTATCGAGTTCGGCGGGCGTAAAGTCCTTTTTGGGGTTGACGATGACGACCATTGTGTAGTCGTCGGTGAGCTCGTCCTTGGTCAGGTCGACCTGCTCGACGATGAAGCTGTTGTACTCGGCGAGCGACTCGAGGCGCGCCGCCTCGTCCTCCTGGTGGCCGGAGATGACCGCCAGCTTCGGAATGGTGTCGCTCGCGACGTACATGATCGACGAGGTGAGCTTCTGCTCGGCTTTCAGGGCGTTTTTGCCGCTGGTATTCGTCTCGTCGGTGATGTACAAAAACAGATCGTACTCATTGAGAATTTTGCTGCGCTTGTCGCTTTCAATGATGATGGAATTCGAGTAGATGGTCTCATCCTTGAACTTCTCAGCAAACTGCGGGTTGAGCGCGATGTCGAGCGAGCGGAACGTCACATGGTCCGAGAGACTGTCGTACTTTTTCATGATCTCGACAAGGGTGTCGTTGAATTTGTTCTCCGGCGTCACGATGGTGATGGTGACGTCGGTGTCGAGCGTCTTGAGATACTCTTTGGTCTCGTCGGAGATCTCATAGAGCTTGTTGCTGGTCATGTCGTAGGTCATGGGCCATACAGTGTCGAGAAACACCAGAACGACGTTGAGCACAATCACAATCACCACGATGATGGCCGTGAGCACGATAGCAGGGGTTCCGTATTTGAGCTTGTTGCTCTTTAAGAGCTTCTTGAGTTTATTCACAGCTGTTTCCCTCCCATCAGGCCCATCTCTTCTGTTCGAGAACCCGCGTGGTCAGGAACAGAAAGATGCCGGTGATCGAGATGTAGTAGACAATCGAGACGACCGAGAACAGCCCGCCCGAGAAAGGCGTGTATCTCGCATAGAAAGAGAGCCAGTTGATGACGACCGAGAGGGTCACGTTGTCAGTCGTGGCGGCGAGATTGTTGAGCAGAATCAGCGCAATGACCACGCCGAAGCTCGCAAAGGCCGCAATGACCTGGTTCTCCGTCAGCGACGAGATGAGCATGCCGATGGAGATGAAAGCGCAGGCGACGAGAACCGTCGCGATGTAGTGGCCGATGATGATGCCGGGCACCACGTTGCCGTTTCCGGCGCAGATTACCACATAGGGCAGTGTGAAGACCATTGCAAAACCGAAGAAGGTCACACAGGAGAGAAACTTGCCCATGACGATGGCCGACAGACTGACAGGCGACGTCAGCAGCAGCTGCTCGGTCTTGAGCTTTTTCTCCTCGCTGAACGTCTTCATGGTCAGCGACGGAATGAAGACCAGCAGCACCCACTGGATGATGAACAGAAACAGCCCCGTCAGATCGCTCTCGAGCGCCTGCAGATTGAGCTGGTTGAACGCAAGGCCGGTCATGATGCAGAAGATGGCGAGCAGGATGTAGCCGATCGGCGATGTGAAGTAGCTTCTCAGCTCGCGTTTGTAGATGGCTGTCATACCGCTTTTTCCTCCTCATGTGCGTTGTCCGAGCGCAGCTCGTTCGAGTCGGAGACGAGCTGCATGAAGATGTCCTCGAGCGAGAGCTCCATGGGCTTGAGACCGAGCAGATAGTAGCCGTGACCGGCGAGCGCCTCAAAGAGCGGCCGGCGCACGTCGCTGCCGAGCTCCGACTCGATGACGAAGTCGGCGGCGTCCGCCTCTTTCTGGCCGAGCAGATCGGCAAATTTGACATGGGGAATCGCGCGCAGCACGGGCAGCGCGCTCTTGAAGTCGCCGCCGATGCGCGCGAGAAACTTGTTGGAGCCAGACAGGTTGTGCGAGAGGTTGTCGGGCGTGTCGTTGGCGACGATGTTGCCCTTGGAGATGACGATGATCTTCTCGCAGACCGCCTGCACCTCGGGCAGGATGTGCGACGAGAGAATCAGGGTGTGGCTCTTGCCGAGCGTCTGAATGAGATTGCGAATCTCAATGATCTGCCGCGGGTCGAGACCGACGGTGGGCTCGTCGAGGATGAGAACTTTCGGATTCCCCACGAGCGCCTGGGCGACGCCCACTCTCTGGCGGTAGCCCTTTGAGAGGTTTTTGATCAGCCGCCCGTAGTGGTCCTGAATTTTGACCAGCTCGCAGATCTCGGCGAGATGTTCGCGCCGGGGCAGCTTGCAGCCCTTGAGGTCGTAGACGAAGTTGAGATACTCCTTGACCGTCATGTCGAGATACAGCGGCGGCAGCTCGGGCAGATAGCCGATGAGCTTTTTCGCCTCTTTGGGGTTCTCCATGATGTCGATGCCGTCGATCTTGATGGTGCCGCTCGTCAGCGAGAGATAGCCCGTGATCATGTTCATGGTCGTCGACTTGCCCGCGCCGTTCGGCCCGAGAAAGCCGAGCACTTCGCCGTCTTTGACATCAAACGAGATGTCGTTGACCGCGCGCTTGTGACCGTACATCTTGGTCAGATTGCGGATTTCAATCATGTTCTGCGTTTCCTCCCCTTGCCCGCCGAACGCCCGGTCGGGCAGGATTTTAGCTTTTTCAGGATACCATATGGAATCCCTGACAGGTGTAAATAAAATGTAAACTTTCTCAGACCCGCAAATGCAGTCTGCGCGCCGCAAAGCGGCGTTTGCAGACTGCATGAAATGCGAACAGTTACGGCTCGCCGCCCTCCGGCACGACGCCGGGGCGCAGCATGATGCCAAGTTCCTCGAGCTGCTGCTCGCTCACGTCGGAGGGACAGCTGGTCATCAGTTCCGCCGCATTTTGCACCTTCGGGAACGGGATGACGTCGCGGATGCTGTCCTTACCGGTGAGAAGCATCATCAGCCGGTCAAAGCCGTAGGCCATGCCGCCGTGGGGCGGCGTGCCGTACTGAAAGGCGTTTAAGAGATGCCCGAACTGGTGGTAGGCCTGCTCCCTTGTGAAGCCAAGGGCCTTGAACATGCGCTCCTGCAAGTCGGTCTGGAAGATGCGGATGGAGCCGCCGCCGAGCTCGGTGCCGTTCAAGACAATGTCATAGGCCTTGGCGCGCACTTTCTCGGGCGCGCTCTCGAGCATGTCGATGTCCTCCTCCATGGGGGAGGTAAAGGGGTGGTGCATGGCGACAAAGCGGTCTTCCTCCTCGCTGTACTCAAACAGCGGGAACTCCGTGACCCACAGGAATTTGAAGTCGTCCTTTTTGAGCAGATCGAGCCGCCGCGCACACTCGCAGCGCAGCGCGCCGAGCGCGTCGAAGACCACGCGGTCACGGTCGGCGACGACGAAGATCACGTCGCCCTGCTCGGCCTCCATGGCCCTGAGAATGGCCGCGGTCTCCTCCTCGGTGAGAAATTTCGTGAAGCTCGAGGTCATCTCGTCGCCCCACTTGATCCAGGCGAGACCCTTTGCCCGGTAGGTCTTGACGTACTCGCCGAGCGAATCGATCTCCTTGCGCGAGAACTTTGCAGCCGCGCCCTTGACGTTGATCGCGCGCACGCTGCCGCCCGCCTCGACGGCGCCCGAGAAGACCTTGAAGCCCGAGTTTTTCACAATGTCGGAGAGATTGCGAAGCTCGAAGCCGAAGCGCAGGTCGGGCTTGTCCGACCCGAAGCGGTCCATGGCCTCGCGGTAGGGAAGCCGCAGGAAAGGCGTCTCGAGCTCAATGCCGAGAAGCTCGCGCCATACGGTCTTGAGAAAGCCCTCGTTGACCGAGATGACGTCGTCGATGTCCACAAAGGACATCTCGAGGTCGATCTGGGTGAATTCCGGCTGGCGGTCGGCGCGCAGGTCCTCATCGCGGAAGCACCGCACGAGCTGCATGTAGCGGTCAAAGCCCGCGAGCATGAGAAGCTGCTTGTACTGCTGGGGCGACTGGGGCAGCGCATAGAACGAGCCCTTGTGCACGCGGGAGGGCACGAGGTAGTCGCGCGCGCCCTCGGGCGTGCTCTTGGTGAGCATGGGAGTCTCGATCTCGAGAAAGCCCTGGCTGTAGAAGTAGTCGCGCGTGAGTTTCGCGGCCAGGCTGCGCAGGACGATGCCCTGCTGCATGACCGGGCGGCGCAGATCGAGGTAGCGGTACTTCAGACGCAGCTCCTCGTTGGTGTTGCAGTGGTCCACAATCTCAAAGGGCGTGGTCTTCGCCTCGGAGAGAATGCGTACGTCCGACGCGATGATCTCGATTTCGCCGGTCTTCATTTTGGGGTTGACGGCCTCCGCCGAGCGGCGGCAGACCTCGCCCGTCACCGCGAGCACATACTCGCCGTGCACGCCGCTGCACTTCTCGTAGAGCGCGGGGTGCTGCGACTGCTCGACGGTGCACTGCACGACGCCCGTTCGATCGCGCAGGCTGATGAAGAGAAGCCCGCCGAGATTTCTCAAATTGTCCACAAAGCCGCAGGCCGTGACGGTCTGGCCGAGGTTGTCCACGCCGAATTCGGCGCAGTATCTGGTGCGGTGCAAGCCGTGAAAGGATTCCGCCATCTTTGTCATCTCCTGTTTGTCATCTCGGTTACGATCTGGTCGAGATCGATCTCGACACTCTCGCCGGTCGCCATGTCCTTGAGTTTGGCGCGCCGCGATTCCAGCTCGCTGTCGCCGAGGATGAGGGTGTATTTTGCGCCGATTTTGTCGGCGTATTTCATCTGGGCCTTGAGCGAGCGCCCGACGATGTCCTTCTCGGCCGCGATGCCCGCCTGGCGAAGCTGTGTGACAAGCTCCAGCGCGCAGACGCCCGCCGGCTCGCCGATATTGCCGATGTAGACCGCGGGCCCCTCGGGAGAGGGAAATGCGTAACCTGCCGCCTCAAGCGTGAGCAGAAGCCGCTCGAGCCCCATGCCGAAGCCGATGCCGGGCAGAGGGTCGCCGCCGAGAATGGGAATCAGCCCGTCGTAGCGCCCGCCGCCGCAGACCGTGCCCTGGGCGCCGATCTCGTTTGAGACGAACTCAAACACGGTCTTCGAGTAGTAGTCGAGCCCGCGCACGATGGTGGGGTCGACCCGGTAGGGGATGCCGAGCGCGTCGAGGTTTCTCTTGACTGCGTCAAAGTGCTCGCGGCACTCGTCACACAGGTAGTCGAGAATGACCGGCGCGCCCTTTGCGATCTCATGGCAGACCGGCGACTTGCAGTCGAGAATGCGCATGGGATTTCTCTCGAGCCGGTCGCGGCAGGTCTCGCAGAGCTCCTCCACATGGCCTGCAAAATAGGCCTTGAGCGCCGCGTGGTACTCCTTTCGGCAGGTGGGGCAGCCGATGGAGTTGAGCGTGAGAGTCAGATTGCGGATGCCGAAGCGCTTGAAGACCGCGTCCGCCACCAGAATGACCTCGGTGTCGGCGTCGGCCGTGGCCGTGCCGAACATCTCAATGCCGAACTGGTGGAATTCCCGAAGCCGACCGGCCTGGGGCTTCTCATAGCGAAAGCAGCTGAGAAAGTAGGCCGTGCGCAGAGGCAGCGCCCCCTTGTCGAGGCCGTTTTCGAGCACGGCGCGCACCACGGGGGAAGTGCCCTCGGGGCGCAGCGTAATGGAGCGCCCGCCCTTGTCCTCAAAGGTGTACATCTCCTTTTGTACGACGTCGGTGGTGTCGCCGACGCCGCGCTCAAAGAGCTCGGTGTGCTCAAAGGTGGGCAGACGGATCTCGCGGTAGCCGAATGTCGAGAAGACCTCCGAGATGACCTGCTCGACATGCTGCCATTTGTGGATCTCGCCGGGCAGGATGTCGTGGGTGCCCCGGGGGGCCTTGGTGATGAGTGCCATATGGGTTCCTCCATTCACATGGGCGGGCACACGGCCCGCCCATGACAGATATACAAAGTATTGCCGGTCTCAGCGGATTTTGGGATTGACGATGTCGCGCCAGGCGAAGTCGCCGCGCGCAAGGCCCTGAATGAGAACCTCCGCCGTTGCGACGTTGGTGCCGATCGGGATGTTGTGCACGTCGCACAGCCGCATCAGCGCCTGCACATCGGGCTCGTGGGGCTGCGCGGTGAGCGGGTCGCGGAAGAAGAGAACAAGGTCGATTTCGTTGTAGGCAATGCGCGCGCCGATCTGCTGGTCACCGCCCTGGGGGCCGCTGAGAAAGCGGGTGACCTCAAGGCCGGTCGCCTCGGCGACGAGCCGCCCGGTTGTACCGGTCGCGCAAAGGGAGTGCTTGCTCAACACGCCGCAATAGGCGATGCAGAACTGGACCATCAGTTCCTTTTTCTTGTCGTGGGCGATGAGTGCGATGTTCATTCTATTCTTCCTCCCGTAAAATAAATATATCAGCCTACCAGAATTTTTTCAGAGCTACCTGCTCCCCCTCGAGCCGCCGGACAAGATCTTCTATCTGGGGGGCGACGGGAGAGCCGGTGCCGAGAATGCGGCGCACATTGTTCTGCAGCAGCGGCACATTCATATCGAGCGGCAGCAGCGCGATCAGCGGCAGACCGACCGTATCCATGATGGTGTCGATGTCGGGGGCGAGCCCCTGCTCGATGGCGCGCGGCTCCACCTTGTTGACAATGAGGTAGCCGTCGGCAAGCGGATTGTACTGGGTGAAAAAGCGGGCGATCTTTTCACAGTCGCGAATCGCCAGCAGATCGGGCGCCGTGAGAAGCAGCGCCGTATCACAGACCGTGAGCGCCACCCGTGTCAGCGCGGACGCACCCGCGGCGCAGTCGACGAGCACGGTGTCGTAGTCGCGCGCGAGCGCGGCGAGCGCGATTTTGAAGTTGTTTTCGCTCAGCGTCGGCGCGCCGAAGTCGGACCCCGATACGGCCAGATAGCTCAGTTCCCCGCCGGGGGTGCAGGCGACCGGCACGTCCTCGAAAGCGCACGTGCCGCTGACCGCGTCATAGAGGTTGTAGACCACGCGGTCCTGCACGCCGAGCAGCATGTCCAGATTCCGCAGAGCCGAGTCGGTGTCGACTGCGATCACGCGGCGGCCGCCGCGGCTCAGCGCCGTCGCGAGCTCGGCGGCGAGGGTGGTCTTTCCCATGCCGCCCTTGCCGGAGGCGATGGTGACGATCTTGCCCATGGGACCCCCTCTCCGGCCGCGGAGCAACTTTACCGGGCCTTGTATTTCACGCAAAATTAGACACAATGGTACAGTTTCTATATTAACACAGCGCCCCTTGTGAAGTCAAAAGAAAAGTGGCCGAAAAAGGGCGGGGGGACGGCCTTTTTGCCGTCCCCCCCTCGGGTCACTTTTTGTTTTCGATGGAAAAGTCGCGCAGCTCCTCGACGTTGTAGAGCGCCGGAATGGGCGCCCGGCTGTCGGCGTGGCGTTTGTTCGCCTGCGTCATGGGCCCTGTCAGATAGGCGCGCAGCGTGGGCTCCTCGCGCAGAGGCCTCTCGCTCTTTTTGCGTCCGGCCAAAGTTACCCCTCCTTTTTCGGATGAAAAAATCACCCGCTTTTAGTCTTCCCGAAAAAAGCGGATGATTGTAAAAAAACAAATATTGTCATTTTTGAAGTTTCAGCGGATGAAGCCGCCGCCGACGACGGTGTCGCCGTCGTAGAGCACGCAGCTCTGGCCGGGCGCCGGGGCGCGCTGGGGCTCGTCGAAGTCAACGCGCACCGCGCCGCCGCCGAGGGGCGTTGCGAGCGCGGCGGCCTCGCGGGCCGCAAAGCGGATTTTCGCCGTGACCCGCATCGGCGCGTCAAGGCGCTCAAACGGGTGGAAGACGCAGTCGGTCAGCGTGACGCCGCCGTGAAACAGCTCGCGCTCGTCGGCGGTCAGCGTGACGGTGTTCGCCCCGGCGTCAATGGCCGAGACAAAGGCCTGGTAGCCGAGCGACACGCCGAGCCCCTTGCGCTGGCCGACCGTGTAGCGGATGACGCCCCGGTGGCGGCCGAGAACACAGCCCTGCCCGTCGACAAAATCGCCCGCGGGCGACGCGCCCGTGTGCCGCTCGAGAAAGGCCGCGTGGTCGCCGTCCGGCACAAAGCAGATCTCCTGGCTGTCGGGCTTGTCCGCCGTGACGAGGCCCTGCTCGCCGGCGAGAGCGCGCACCGCCTGCTTGTCGAGTTCGGCGAGCGGCAGCAGCAGCCGGGCGAGCACATCCTGCCCGAGGCGGTAGAGCATGTAGCTCTGGTCCTTTTGACGGTTTGCGGCGCGCAGAAGAAGATGCCGCCCACCGGTCTGTGCGCGGGCGACGCGGGCGTAGTGGCCGGTGGCCACATACTCCGCGCCCAGGTCGTCCGCGATGGACAGCAGCGTGTGAAACTTGACGGACGGATTGCAGACCACGCAGGGATTCGGCGTGCGCCCGGCGCGGTATTCGGCGGCAAAGGGGGCGATGACATACTTCTCAAAGCGCTCGGCGACATCCGCCGTAATCAGCGGGATGTCGAGCGCCGCCGCCACGCGCCGCGCGTCGTCGACGGGGCTTGCCGCGTGGGGAATCTGGAGCATGACGCCCACGACGTCAAAGCCGGCCTGCTGCAGCAGGCCGGCGGCGACGGAGCTGTCCACCCCGCCGGAGAGGCCGAGTACCACGGTCTGATTCATGGCGGTGTCTCCTTATGTCACTCGTGGGCGCAGCAGGCACAGTTGCCGTCGCAGCCGACGATGGGTGTCGGATCGACGCCCTTTCTCTTATAGTAGTCGATGATGGCCGACTTGATGGCCTCCTCGGCGAGCACCGAGCAGTGCATCTTGACGGGCGGCAGACCGTCGAGCGCCTCGGCGACCGCCTTGTTGGTGAGTTTGAGCGCCTCGGCGACGGTTTTGCCCTTGACCATCTCGGTGGCCATGGAGCTCGTCGCCACGGCGGCGCCGCAGCCGAACGTCTTGAATTTGATGTCGGTGATGACCTCGCTGTCGTCGATCTTCATGTAGATTTTCATGATGTCGCCGCACTTGGCGTTGCCGACCTCGCTGACGGCGTTCGCGTCGGGGATCTCGCCGACGTTTCGGGGATTGCTGAAATGATCCATTACCTTTGCGCTGTACATGGGGCGTTGTCTCTCCTTTCTATTTTGCGGCCTTTTCGTAGAGCGGCGACATGGCGCGCAGCTTTTCGATGACGGGGGGAATGACCTCGAGCAGATAGTCGATGTCCTCCTCGGTGTTGTCCTCACTCAGCGACAGGCGCAGCGAGCCGTGCGCGAGCTCGTGGGGCAGACCGATGGACAGCAGCACATGCGACGGGTCGAGCGAGCCCGAGGCACAGGCAGAGCCTGTCGAGGCGCAGATGCCGTTCATGTCGAGCATCAGAAGAATCGACTCGCCCTCGACATAGGGGAAGCCGATGTTGACGTTGCCGGGCAGGCGGCGATCACGGTCACCGTTCAAAAAGGCCTCCGGCACCTTGAGAAGCCCGTCGATGAGCCGCTCGCGCATGGCGAGCACCCGGCGGTTGTTCTCGGCCATGTTGCCGACGGCGAGCGTGAGGGCCTTTGCGAGCCCCACGATGCCGGCGACGTTCTCCGTGCCGGCGCGCCGGCCGCGCTCCTGTCCGCCGCCCGCGATCAGATTGTCAATCAGGATGCCGTTTTTGATGGTCAGCACGCCCACGCCTTTCGGCCCGTGGAACTTGTGCGCCGAGAGCGAGAGCATGTCAATGCCCATTTTCGCGATGTCGATCGGCACATGGCCGACCGCCTGCACCGCGTCGGTGTGAAAGAGGATCCCGTGCGCATGGGCTGCGGCCGCGAGCTCTTCGATGGGCTGAATGGTGCCGATTTCATTGTTGGCGAACATGATGCTCACGAGGGTGGTGTCGGGCCGGATGGCCGCCTTGAGATCTTCGACGCGCACGATGCCGTCGCTGTGGACGTCGAGATAGGTGACCTCAAAGCCCTCTTTCTCGAGCTGGGCCATGGTGTGAAGCACGGCGTGGTGTTCAAATTTGGTGGTGATGAGGTGCCGGCCCTTCTGGGCGAAGCGGTGCGCGGCGCCCTTGAGCGCCCAGTTGTCCGCCTCGCTGCCGCAGGCGGTGAAGTAGACCTCGCTCGGCTTGCAGCCGAGCGCCTGCGCAACATCGGCGCGGGCTGCGTCAACGGCGGCCTTGGCCTGCGCGCCGATGGAGTAGAGGCTCGACGGATTGCCGAATTCGTTTTGGTAGTAGGTGCTCATGGCCTCAAAGACCTCGGGATGTACTTTTGTGGTCGCCGCATTGTCGGCGTATACAAAGCGTTTCATGGCAGTTCACTCCTTTGCCGGATGGCATCGAGCCATCCGCATATCACAGGTGGTTTATTGGGGCAGGCTGTTCTCCTGCTCAAAGGCTTCGTCCACAGCCGTCGGGGCACGGCTCGCCGCCACCGCCAGCTCGTCGCAGCGGTTGTTGCCCGCGTTCGACTCGTGGCCCTTGACCCAGACAAAGCGCACTTTGTGGCGCTCGAGAAGCGCCAGAAGCCGCTGCCAGAGATCGCGGTTGAGAGCGGGCTTGTTGTCCGCCTTGCGCCAGCCGCGCCTCTGCCACGAGTCAACCCAGCCCTTTTCAATGGCGTCGACAAGGTACTTCGAGTCGCTGTAGAGAGTGACGGCGCAGGGCTCCTGGAGCAGTTCGAGCGCCCGGATGGCGCCGAGCAGCTCCATGCGGTTGTTTGTGGTGCGGCGGTAGCCCTCGCTGAGCTCGCGCCGGTGCGGGCCGTACTGCAGGATGGCGCCGTAGCCGCCAGGGCCGGGGTTCCCGCTGCAGGCGCCGTCGGTGTAGATGGTCACTTCTTTCATGATGGAAGTCCCTTCGTCCTAAAGTATACTACTTTGGTAGATAATTCGCAAGAGGGTTTACCATCTCATTTTATCCGCTGCGGCAGCGCCGGTCAAGAGCGGCGGTGGTCCCGGATGAAATCGCGGTACCAGAGCGCGCTGTCCTTGGGCGTGCGCTCGCCCGTGTCAAAGTTCACATGGGTGATGCCGAAGCGCCGGGTGTAGCCGTGGGCCCATTCGAAATTGTCAAGCAGACTCCACACATAGTAGCCGCGCACATCGACCCAGTCGAGCAGCAGCTGTTCGACCGCCTCGATGTGACGGCGCAGATAGTCGGTGCGCTTCTCGTCGTGGACGGCGCCGCCGGTGAGCTCGTCGTCAAAGGCGGCGCCGTTTTCGGTGATGTAGAGCGGCTTTCTCAGAGTGCGGTAGACCCGTTTGCAGACGTCGCGCAGGCCGTCCGGATCGATAGTCCAGCCCATGTCGGTGGCCTCGTCGCCGGGGTCGTCGGCGAGCACACAGTTCATCTGACTGGGGCAGTGCGCGGCGCGCACGCGGGCGCGCGTGTAGTAGTTGACGCCCACAAAGTCCACGGGCTGCGCGATGATCTCCATATCGCCATGGTGCACATCAGGGTGGCATTTGGCGCGCCGCAGAAAGCCCGCGGGAAGCGGCGGATAGCGCCCCTCGCCGAGCGCGCTTAAAAACCACTCGTTGTAGAAGAGGTCGAGCTTGAAGCGCGCGAAGCGGTCGCGCGGCCTGGGGGAATCCGGGACATATTTGACCAGGTTGAGTACGATGCCGATCTTGGAGCGCAGCCCCGCCTCACGAAAGCGCTGCACCGCGAGTCCGTGGGCGAGCAGAAGATGGTGGGCCGCGGCCATGGCCTTTGCCATGTCGCGCTCGCCCGGTGCGTGCTCGCCGGTGATGTAGCCGAGGCTTGCGATGACCGACGGCTCGTTGATGGTGACCCAGTAGTCGACGTCGTCGCCGAACAGCGAGAAGAGCCGTGTGGCAAAGTCGGCGAAGACCTGCGCCGTCTCACGGCTGGCAAAGCCGCCGCGCCGCGCAAGCCAGACAGGCAGATCCCAGTGGTAGAGGGTCGCCATAACGGAGATGCCCGCGTCGTGAAGCGCGGCGAAGAGCTCGCGGTAAAAGCGCACGCCCTGCTCATTCGGCTCGGGGGAATCGGTGGGAAACAGGCGCGGCCAGGAGAAGCTCATCCGGTAGGACGTCACGCCGAGCTCGCGCATGAGCGCCACATCCTCGCGGAAGCGGTGGTAGTGGTCGCAGGCGACCGCTCCGTCGCTGCCGTCGGCGATGCGGCTGTGGTCCTCGCAGAAAGCGTCCCAGATGCCGGCGGTGCGCCCGTCCTCGAGGGCCGCGCCCTCAATCTGGTAGGAGGAGGTCGCGACGCCCCACTCAAAGTTCTTTGGAAAGAGATTGGTCATGTGACACCTCGCCTTTCACGGCGCTCGGCCGAACTGGTA
The DNA here is from genome assembly GCF_014384765.1 of Feifania hominis. Lineage (NCBI taxonomy): Bacteria > Bacillati > Bacillota > Clostridia > Eubacteriales > Feifaniaceae > Feifania > Feifania hominis. Next base: position 169,112 of record NZ_JACRSP010000003.1, read on the forward strand.
TTGTCACCCAGTAGCATTGCCATTTGGACCCTACTTATTACTATTACCGCGTATCGCATCGTGTGACGGCCGCCGCGTAAACCGCGCAAAAAAGGGACTGCCCTGCGGCAGTCCCCACTTGAATGGGAAAGAAAAACATCAGCTTCTGTGATTTTGAATGGTGATCCAGAGGTGACCGGCCGCGAAGACGGCGGCTGCCAGAGCCAGCAGCCAGTGCCGCAGCGCCAGAGCACTGAGCGAGAAGATGGCCGCTGGAAGAACGGCGAGCGCCAGAGCCCGCGGCAGTGTCTGTGCCCTGAAATAGAGCACCCAGACGACGAGGTAGGCGAGCAGCAGACCGGCGACTGCGAACAGGTAGAAAAGAAAGCCGGCCACGCTGAAAAAGCCGAATTCCCCCACGCCCAGAGGCAGAATCATCAGGGCCATACAGGCGCAGCGCCCCACCTGTTCGGCCGCGGCGGCCACCCGTGGGACACGCCGGCTCTGCGCTGTCCCCGCGCCCCTCGCGGCCCAGAGAAGATTGGGCACGAGCATCACAGCGACGACTGCAAGGCCCATCCAGCTGATCCAGTTTAACTGCATAAGTATCCTCCCGTGTCGGGGCGTCGGCGGCGCTACTCGCCGACGATGCGGCGGATCTGCTCGACGCGCTCGTCGAAATGCTCCGCGCGAAAGAGCGCCCGGCCGACGACAAACCGGTCGGCGCCGGCCTCTTTGACCAGCGGCAGCTCCTCGAGGCCGACGTTTCCGTCGACGAGGATGTGGGCGCTGTCGCCGAAGATCTCGCGCGCCTCGCGGATGCGCTCGAGCGTGTAGCGGTTGAATTCAAACTGGCCGTTGTCAGGCTCGCCCGTCATGATCTGCAGATAGTCGATCTTGCCGACGTAGTAGCGCATCTCGTGCAGAGATTCCAGCGGGAAGAGCGCGATGCCGGGGGAGGAGCCCATGGCGCGAATCTGCTGAATGAACTGGCTCGGATAGAGCACGTGGCGCGGGTGGAAGAGAACGCTGTGGATGTTGCCGATCTGTCCGAGACGGTCGATGTAGTACGAGGGATTTTGCACCATCACATGGACGTTGAAGCCGATGTCGGAGTACCGGCGCATCCCCTCGAGCACTTTCATTCCAAAGGAGATGTTCGGGAAAAAGTTGCCGTCCTGCACATCCACGTGCATGGTCTCGAAGCCGGCGCGGTCGACTTTCATCAGCTCGTCGTGCAAAAAGAGATGGTCGGCTGAATTGATGGATGGAAAGACTGTTTTCATGATGACTCCCTCTGTTTTAGACGATGATTGCTACTCGGCGAGCACATAGGGGCGCAGCATCTCGTAGACGCGCGCAGGGTCGTGCTCGGCGCGCAGCGCCGAGATGGTCTCGGGGCTCTGCACGATCTTCATGAGATTCTGCAGCATGGTCAGGTGCATCTTGCCGTTTTGCAGCACCAGAATGAACACGAGCCCCACGCCGATCTTCTGCTCCTTGTCAACCATACTTGAAAAGGGCACGAGCTCTTTGAGCGTGATGGCGAGAACGGCCGAGGCGTTTACATGGCTGCTCTCGACGTGGGGAATGGCCACATTGACCTCGCCCACCGGCACGCCGGTGGGGTAGCTCTGCTCCCTCTCGCAGATCGCGTCAAAGAAGCTGTCTTTGACAAGCCCACGTTCGCGCAGCAGCGCCGCCGCCCTCTCAAAGATCTCCGTGTCGCTCGACGCCTCCATATCACAGACGACGAGATCGCGGTCAAACAGTATCGCCTCGCCCATGGCAGTTGCCCTCCCAAACATTGATTTTGTCGGAATATTCGAGTTCAGTCCTATAGTATCATCATATGGAATCATTCGTCAATTCCATACCGGCGTATTATTACAGTTGTCTTACAAATCCCAAAAAATCTGGATTTTGGCGTGAGGGCTATTATAATAGAGACGTAGAAATCTGTTATTTTGAGGGAGCGTCTCATGCGAAGAAAACTCTGCGCGCTTGCGCTGACTGTTCTGCTGCTTGTGCTGTCTGTCTGCCCGGCCTCGGCCGACGGCGGGTGGAGAGTTCTCTTTGACGACGAATTTTATACCGTCCCGGACACCACTCCCATGGTGGTGCAGGACGGCGTGGTCTACTTTCCCATTGACGAGTTTCTCGAGAAGTTCTCGGCGACCTACATCTACGAGGTCTACTCGGGGAGCCTCACCATCTTCCGCGACAAGCAGATATTGACCATGAACATCTACAGCGGCCGTGTTGTGACCGATGACAAGCGCGTTCTCTACGCGAAGACCTTTTTCACAAACGGCACGTTCTATGTGCCGGTGGAGTTCCTCTGCGGCGAGTTCGGCGCGTCGTTTTCGCTGCTGTCGGACGGCACGCCCCGCATCGTCACCAAAAGTACGCTGACAAATCTGCAATTTGAGCTGATTCAAAGCACCATGACAAGCGAGAATCCCGGCTCGAAGAGCGAGCCGTCGGTCTATGTGTCGCTGCGCGAACTGACGCCCGCCCGCGTCAGCGAGGCCATGGGCGTTCTGGAGGACAGCGGGCTCAAGGGCGCGTTCTTCTTCAGTGAGATCACCATCAAGCGCTACCCCGCGACGGTGCGCCGCGTACTCGCGCGGGGCCACACGGTGGGGCTCACGCTGTCCGACAGCCAGCTTGCGCGCGGTCTGTCGGCCTCGTCGGTCGCCGCCGCAATCGAGAGCGCCAACGACGCCTACCAGAAGATCACAAAGCAGCGCGCCACTCTCGTCTACATCGACACGGGGGGCAGTTTCTCCGCCCAGGCGCGCAACAGACTCTACCAGAACGGCTACCGCATGTGGGGCGTGAATCTGCCTCTGCCGTCGTCGGTCGGCGGGACAAAGGCGAGCTCGGCGGACATTCTCACCGTGCTCGGCCGTGTGCGCTGGGACATCTGCATCGGCGTGACAAACAGCGCGGAGTCGGTCTCCATGCTCGATGCGGTGCTGCAGGGCGGCGGTTCCTACCGGCTGCGCCCGCTGACACAGACGGCCACTCCGATTAATTACCAGCAGGATATCAGATAGTAAAAATACTCATTGTAAAGGAGCTTCCCATGTATTGCAGAGTGTGTGGAGAACAGTATGAGACCGGCAAGCCGAACTGCCCGAGGTGCAAGGCCGCTGCGGGCGTGGGTACGAACTATTGCTACAACTGCGGCGAGAGGACGGTGCCGGGCTCGGCGGTCTGCCCGAAGTGCGGCGCGGTGCTCTATGTCAACAGCGGCTACCAGCCGGGCGCCGGGCAGAGTTACCAGAACACAAACCAGGGCCCCTGGCAGCAGCCCTACTACGGCGCGCCGAGCGGCTACAGTCAGAAGTCGAAGCTGGTCGCGGGACTGCTGGGCATCTTTCTCGGCTACATCGGCATTCACAACTTCTACCTGGGCTTTACCAGCCGCGCGGTGCTCCAGATTGTGGTGACGGTTCTCACCTGCGGCATCGGCGGGCTGTGGGGCTTCATCGAGGGAATTCTCATCATCGCGGGCAACATTCAGACCGACGCCAACGGCGTGCCGCTGAGGGATTGAAAAGAAACCGCCAAAAAGGGAGGGAACCCCCTCCTTTTTTTGCGTCTGGAGACGTTTGCGGGGTTGCGAAACGGCAAAATATTTGATATTATTTTCACGATATGGGTTTTTCCCATTCCTCTGGAAAGAATATGGAAATACTGAAATATTTTATGAGGTGAAAGAGATGTTAAACAAGAAGACCATCGAAGACATTGACGTAAAGGGCAAACGCGTATTTGTGCGCTGCGACTTCAACGTCCCGCTGAATGCCGACGGTGTCATCACCGACGACAAGAGAATCCGCGAGTCGCTCAAGACCATCAAGTATCTGATGGACCACGGCGCGAGAGTCATCCTGTCCTCCCATCTCGGCCGCCCGAAAGGCGAGTTCAACATGAAGTACTCCCTGGCGCCGGTCGCCGCCCGTCTGTCTGAGCTGCTGGGCGTCGAGGTGAAGATGGCAAAGGACGTCGTCGGCGAGAGCGCCAAGAGTCTTGCCGCCTCTCTCAAAGACGGCGAGGCAATGCTCATTGAAAACGTCCGCTTCCACAAGGAGGAGGAGAAAAACGACCCCGCATTTGCCAAGGAGCTCGCCTCCATGGCCGACATCTATGTCAACGACGCGTTCGGGACCTCCCACCGCGCCCACGCCTCCACCGAGGGCGTTGCGCAGTATCTGCCGGCTGTCTGCGGCTACCTGATCCAAAAGGAGATCGAGGTCATGGGCAAGGCCCTGTCCGATCCGGCCCGCCCGTTTGCGGCGATTCTCGGCGGCGCAAAAGTCTCCGACAAGATCGGCGTCATCAACAACCTGCTTGACAAGGTCGACATTCTCATCGTCGGCGGCGGCATGGCCTACACGTTCATCAAGGCGCAGGGCGGCGAAATCGGCACATCCCTGTGTGAGGAAGACAAGCTCGACCTCGCCCGCGAGATGATCAAAAAAGCGCAGGATAAGGGCGTGAAGTTCCTGCTGCCGGTCGACACCGTGGTTGCGCAGGAGTTCAAGGCTGACGCCGAGGCCAAGACGGTCCGCGCGGGCGAAGTTCCGGCCGGCTGGATGGGTCTTGACATCGGCGAAGAGACCATCAAGCTCTTCTCCGACGCGGTCAAATCGGCCAAGACTGTTGTCTGGAACGGACCGATGGGCGTGTTTGAGTTTGAGCGCTTCGCCAAGGGCACCAAGGAGATCGCCAAGGCCGTGGCCGAGTCCGGCGCCATCTCCATCATCGGCGGCGGCGACTCTGCCGCGGCGGTCGAGCAGCTCGGCTTTGCCGACAAGATGACCCACATCTCCACCGGCGGCGGCGCCTCTCTCGAGTTCCTCGAGGGCAGAGAGCTGCCCGGCATTGCCGCGCTCAACGACAGATAAACCACTGACACTCATTGACGGTGCGGGTTCCGCGCCGTCAATGTTCATGAGAGGAGAATATGGAATGAACAAGTCCCTGCGCCCGGCCATCATCGCCGGCAACTGGAAGATGAATAAGCTCTCGATGGACACCATGTCCTTTTTCTACGATCTCAAGCCCCTGATCAAAGAGGCCAAATGCGACGTCGTCGTCTGCGTGCCGTTCACGGACATCGCGACCGCGGCGGTCGCCTCCAAGGGCGCCAAGTGCAAGCTCGGCGCGCAGAACTGCCACTTTGAGCCCAAGGGCGCTTTCACCGGCGAGGTGTCGGTCGACATGCTGCGTGACGCCCAGGTCGAATATGTCATCATCGGCCACAGCGAGCGCCGCCAGTACTTCGCCGAGACCGACGAGACGGTCAACAAAAAGCTCAAGGCGGCTCTTGCGGGCGGCCTGATTCCGATTCTCTGCGTGGGCGAGTCGCTCGAGCAGAGGGAAAACGGCGAGACGCTGGCCCTGCTTGAGAGCCAGATCAAAAAGGCCTATGAGGGAATCGACGCGAAAGACGCGAAGAAGATAGTCGTCGCCTATGAGCCCATCTGGGCCATCGGTACGGGCAAGACCGCCACGGCCGACGAGGCGGAAGAGGCGATCGCCCACATCCGCGGCGTGCTCGCCTCGCTCTACGGCGACACAGCGCAGAACATCTCCATTCTCTACGGCGGCTCGATGAACGCGAAGAACGCGGCCGAGCTCGTCGCGAAGCCCAACATCGACGGCGGGCTCATCGGCGGCGCTTCGCTGGTCGTCGACGACTTTGTCACCATCATCAACGCTGCGAGCGCGCAGAACTGATTCGCGAAAGGACTTGCACATGAAAAGACCAGTTACGCTCATCATCATGGATGGCTTTGGCTACCCGAGAGAGGGTTACAAGTCAGCCATTCTCCCCGAGAATACGCCGAACATCACCGAGTATCTCAAAACTTACCCCCACACCACCATGTACGCTTCGGGCCTCGCGGTGGGCCTGCCTGACGGCCAGATGGGCAACAGTGAGGTCGGCCACACCAACATCGGCGCGGGCCGTGTGGTCTACCAGGAGCTCACCCGCATCACAAAATCCATTCAGGAGGGGGACTTCTTTGAAAATGAGGCGTTCCTCGGCGCGGTGGAAAACTGCAAAAAGAACGGCACCGCGCTGCATCTGATCGGGCTTCTCTCCGACGGCGGCGTGCACAGCCACAACACCCACCTCTACGCGCTTTTGGAGCTCGCGAAGAAGCAGGGACTCGAGAAAGTTTATGTCCACTGCCTGCTCGACGGGCGCGACGTCGCCCCGACTTCGGGCGCCGACTTTGTCGCCGAACTCGAGAAAAAGATGGCCGAGATCGGCGTTGGCAAAATTGCGACTGTCATGGGCCGCTACTATGCCATGGACCGCGACAACCGCTGGGAGCGCGTCGAGAAAGCCTATGCCGCAATGGTGTACGGCGAGGGCGTTGAAAACGCCGACGCGGTGGCCGCCGTACGCGAGTCGTATGAAAAAGAGGTGACCGACGAGTTCGTACTGCCGACCGTGGTCGCGAAGAACGCGCAGATCGGCCCGAACGACTCGGTGATTTTCTTCAACTTCCGCCCCGACCGGGCGCGCGAGATCACAAGAACATTCGTCGACCCCGCGTTCGAGGGTTTTGCCCGCAGAAAGGGCGTCTTCCCGCTGGCCTATGTCTGCATGACGCAGTACGACGCGACCATGCCGAACGTGACGGTCGCGTTCAAGCCGCAGTCGCTGAAGAACACGTTCGGCGAGATTCTGGCAAACCACCACATGACTCAGCTTCGCATCGCCGAGACTGAGAAGTACGCCCATGTGACGTTCTTCTTCAACGGCGGCGTCGAGCAGGTCTACGAGGGCGAGGACCGGGCGCTGATCGCGTCGCCGAAAGTGGCGACTTATGATCTGCAGCCCGAGATGAGCGCGCTCGAGGTGACCGATACCGTCATTGCGCGCATCGAGAGCGGCAAATACGACGCCATCATTTTAAACTTCGCCAACTGCGACATGGTCGGTCACACCGGTGTGTACGAGGCGGCCTACAAGGCGGTTGAGACGGTGGACAGCTGTGTGCGCCGCGTGGTCGACGCCGTGGCAAAGCAGGGCGGCGTGTCGCTGATCACCGCCGACCACGGCAACGCCGAGCAGATGGCCGAGCCCGACGGTTCGCCTTTCACGGCCCATACGACGAATCCCGTGCCTTTCATTGTGGTTGGCTGCGGCGACGTCAAGCTGCGCGAGAGCGGCAAGCTCGCTGACATCGCGCCCACCATGCTCGACATCATGGGCCTTGAGCGCCCCGCGGAAATGGACGGCGAAAGCCTGATTGTTCACTGATAGACAGCAAGAGAGCCTGTGTCTCACGACACAGGCTCTCTTTTTGTGTTCAGTTCTGCCGGGCGGCACGAACGACGGCATCGACCGCGTCGAGCAGCAGCGCGAACAGAATGAGCCCCAGAAAGAAGTACGGAAAGTTTGAAAACAGATTGACAAGAAAGGTGTTCTGCGCGCCGAAGAGGATGGGGACCTCCGCCTGAAAGGCGGGATTTACAAGGCCCGGCGTTGTCAGCCAGAGCACCGAGAGAACGGCCGACACGGCGTCGGCCGCGAGGGTGGTGAGCATGACCTTTTGGTCGTAGCGCCCGCGCATGAGCTTGACAGTCTCGCGCACGATGCCGGCCGCGCTGAAGAGCGCGATGAAATACCAGGTGGCGCGCACGGCCGCGGTGTCAAAGATGGGTACGAACCGGCCCGACGAGTAGATGCAGAAAATCTGCGGCGCCGAGAGAAACACGGCCAGAAAGAGAACCGATATGCCAATGCCGAACAGACACTCCCACCGTGAGACGCTCTGGCGCTTCTTCGGCACAGGCGGCAGATCGTCGAGGTTCAGCCCGTCGCCGAGGTCGACGTCCCTGTGATGGAACACGGCGAAGAGAACGGTCACAAAGGCAAAGGCGTACACCAGAGCAGAGATCAGAATGCCGAGCCACTCAAACAGAATCGCATACCACGGCCCGGTGGGAGAGACGAGCTGCGACACGAGGCAGGCGACCGTCATGCCAAAGACCACGCAGGCGAGCACGATGCCCAGCACCAGCCGGTAGACGGCGTAGTGGGGCGCGCCGATCAGGCAGTTCTTGCGGCCCTCGGTGTATTTTTCGCGCAGTTCGCCCGGACTGCCGAGCTCGGTGAGCACCACCCGCACATCCCGGTCGGCCGGGACGAGCTCGCCGCAGCGCTCGGCGAGCATATCGTCGATCAGGCCGTACAGCTCGCGCGACACGTCGGCGCGCAGCTTTGCGGGCAGGCGCTTTGTCACGGCGTAGACATACCGCTCAATCAGATCATTTGGCTGTTTCATCTCTCAAATCCTCCACCAGTCTGTTGACGTTTTCGGAAAAGCTGCGCCAGTGCGCCGCGACCCTTTCCAGAACAATCCGCCCGTCGGCGGTGATGACGTAGTACTTTCGCGGCTTCGGCCCGTTGGTCTCCCACTCGCTTTTCAAAAGTCCCTGCGCCTCGAGCCGCCGCATCAGCGGGTAGAGCGTGTTCGCCTCCATGGGAATGCCGTTGTCCTTGAGCTTCCTGACGAGGCTGTAACCGTACATGGGCTCTCGAAGCTGGCTGAGCACCAGAAGAATCAGCGTGCCGCGGCGCAGCTCCAGCACGAGACCGCTGACGATTTCATCGTGGTTCACGGAACTCCTCCTCATACGATATTGTGTAAAAACATTATAGTGTATGATGCACACTATGTCAAGCGAATCAGAAAAACAGCTGCCTGAAACGCAGCGCTCCCATGTCTGTGGGATTCGCAGACTGGCAGTACATCCATCGCCATATACGCCGCCTCTGAAAAATCATGGCAATTTTACTATCAAACGATAGTGTAGTTAATACTATTGTATGATAGTAAATTAAGATGCCTCTTAAGAGGTGAGCGATATGCCATATCCGCGTCTCAGAGATTTGAGAGAGGACCGGGAGTTCATGCAGAAACAGGTTGCGGCGGTCCTTGGCATTGACCAGCGCACATACAGCAACTACGAGACGGGCAAGCGGAGCATTCCGGTGAGCCTGCTCTGCCGGCTTGCCGATCTCTACGGCACAAGTACCGACTATATCCTCGGCAGAACCAATGTACTCGAGCCATACCCCAAGCGGTGAAAAAAGGAAAGACAGCCCCCGCGGCAGACGCCGCGGGGGCTGTCTTTTTTTGCGGCCACTTTGTTTTTTGAAATAATTTCCTCTCAAAGCGGCAATACTACAGATATCTGTCAGAAAATACGCGAATGGGAGTGCTTTCTTTGAAGGGAATCATCATGGCGGGCGGCGCGGGCTCGCGCCTGCGCCCGCTCACCTGTAAGCTGCCAAAGCCCATGGTGCGGGTGGTCGACCGGCCGGTCATGCAGTACAGCGTCGATCTGCTGCGCCGGGGCGGCATCACCGATATCGGTGTGACGACTCAGTATCTGCCGCGCAAGATCGAACAGTACTTTGGCAGCGGAGAGAAGTTCGGCGTGTCGCTTCGCTACTTTGAAGAGCGCTCGCCGCTCGGCACGGCAGGCAGTGTGAAAAACGCGCAGGAATTTCTCGACGAGAGCTTTCTGGTCATCAGCGGCGACGCGCTCTGCGATTTTGATTTGACGGCGGCCGTGCGCTTTCACAGGGAGCGTAAAGCCGATGTCACGCTCGTTCTCGCGCGCGTCGATACGCCGCTTGACTACGGGGTGGTCATGACCGACCGGCAGGGGCGCGTCACCCGCTTTCTGGAGAAGCCCGGCTGGGACGGCGTGTTCGCCGACACCGCTAACACCGGCATCTACCTCATGGAACCCCATGTGCTCGACGAGATTCCCGAGGGGCGCATGTTCGACTTTTCAAAGGACCTCTTCCCCAAACTTCTCGCGCGGGGCGCGAAACTCTACGGTTTTCTCGCCGACGGCTACTGGTGCGACATCGGCGACGTCGAGGTCTACCGGCGCGCAAACGCCGATGTGCTGCGCGGCGCGACCCGCTTTCCGGCGCCCGCTGCTGCGCCGTCGCCTGTCGGTGTCACGGTACACGGCCCCTGCTGCATCGCGCCGGACTGCGAGATCGGCGAGGGGGCCGTCATCGGGCCGCTCACCGTTCTCTCAGCGGGCTGCCGCGTGGGGGCCGGCTGTGTGGTCGAGAGAAGTCTGGTCGGCGCAGGCTGTGTGATCGGGGCGGACTGCGAGCTCCGGGGCGCCATTCTCTGCGACGGGGCACGTCTCGGCGAGCGCGTTGGCTTACAGCCGGGCGCGGTCGTCGGCGAGAGCTGCGCCGTGGGCGACGACGCCGTACTCCGCGAGAATGTGAAAATCTGGGCCGGGCTTACGCTCCCGCAGGGGGCCTGTGTGCGGGAAAATCTCGTCCGGGGCGGCCCGCGCGCCTGTCTGTTTGAGCAACAGTGTCCCTCGGGTCGCTTCGGCGAGGAGATCACCCCGGAGTTTGCAAGCCGCCTCGGCGCGTCCTTTGCGGGCGTCGAAAAGGGGCTGCGCCTGGCGGTGCAGCACGACGGCTCGGCTGCCTGCGCCATGCTCGCGCAGAGTCTGCTCGCGGGCATTCGGTCGGCGGGCGGCGAGGCGCTCGATCTCGAGAGTGGCTTTGACGGGGCGCTGCGCCAGAGCGTGTGCGATCTGCACTGTGACGGCGGCGTCTTCCTCGCAGCCGCCGCCGGGGAGATCCGCTTTTCCCTCTGCGACCGCTACGGTCTGACGCTGCCGCGCGAGTGGGAGCGAAAGATCGACATGGCTTTCTCACGGGAGGACTTTGAGCGCGCGGGGCTCGACGGTCTGCAGCCCGCGGCGCGCTACAGCGGCTCGGTGCAGGACTACGAGCGGGGACTTGCGGGCCTCGTGGATCCGCTGACGGGACTGTGCTGCCGGATTGAGTGCAAGAACACGGCGCTCTTCAAGAGCCTCGTGCGTGCGCTCTCCCGGCTCGGGGTGTCGATTGGCGCCCGCGGAGAGCAGGCCCCGGGCTTTGCCGTCGGGGAGGACGGCTCGCTCACCCTCACTGATGAGACCGGCCGCACGCTCTCGCCCGGCGAGCGCGACGCCGCCCTCTTTCTGGCGGCCGCCGCGCGGACGGCGGAGGTTGCGGCCTTCTACCAGGCGCCGGTCTGCCTCGACGCGCTCGCGCACGAGTGCGGCGTCACGCTGCGCCGGGTGCTCATGACGCCGGCCGACCGCGGTGACGAGGCGGCGCGCGCTCTCATGGCGGCCCAGCGCGTCTACAAGGATGCGGGCGCGGGGATCGTGGTGCTTTTGGACTATTTGCACCGGGAGGGCAAGACGCTCTCACAGCTGCGCGCGCAGCTGCCGGGCAGAGGGTATGCCGCGCGTGAGGTCCCGGTCGACGGGCGGCGTAAGTCGGCCGCCATGCGTGCGCTCATTGAGAGCTGCGCCGGTCCGTGTGAACTGGTCGAGGGGGCGCGCTTTCAGTCGGGCGACGCGGTTGTCGTGGTGGTGCCCCAGCGCGCCGGACGCTTCACTGTGCGGGTCGAGGCGCCCGACAGCGAGCTCGCCGAGGAGCTCTGCGGCTTCTACTGCGGCGAGCTTGCGCGCTTCGCCGAGGACGGTCCGCTTGACAAGGGAGGGCAACAGGGTTAAAATAAAAACAATGTATGTGATCGGATGAGGAGTCCGCCCGGGCGGACTCCTCGCTTTCAGTTTTGCGGCCGGGAACGTCCCGGCGCGGAGGACATGTCTCCCATACCGCGAAGGAACGGAATCTTCTTCGTACAGGGTGGGAACGTCAAATCGGGGGGACAACTCCCTGTTTGATGCCTTCGGAGAGAAGGCTTTCTTTTGGTGTGTAAAAACGCCGCTGTGAACGGACATACATAGAGAAAAACCATCGATTGAAATATGGAGGTACTTTTGTGGCAGAAGAAAAAAAGAATAAGACAATGAAAAAACAGGCGGGTGAGCCCAAGACGAACGATAAGGCCCAGACAAACGGCCAGCGGCGCTCCCCGAAGAAACAGGCGCAGATCACCGAGCAGCCGGCGCCGTCCGGCAGCCCGCGCGCGCCGAAGAAAAAGAAGACGGCGTCCGACGAGGCGGCCGTCTCCAGAACCAGAAGTGTGACAGAGAAACTCGCGGGCATTCTGCCCGGCGAGCGCAAGAAGAGCAAAAAGAAGAGCGAATACGACCGCGCGGTGGATGAGATGAAGCCGAAACTCAAGATCATCCCCCTCGGCGGGCTCAACGAGATCGGGAAGAACATGACCGTTCTCGAGTATGGCGACGACATCATGCTCATCGACGCGGGCATCGCGTTTCCCGACGATGAGATGCTCGGCATCGACCTTGTGATACCGGATTTCAGCTACCTGACGAAAAATGCCTCGAAATTTCGCGGCGTGGTGCTGACCCATGGCCATGAGGACCACATCGGAGCGCTCCCCTATCTGCTGCGGCAGTTCAAGGTGCCGGTCTACGGCACGCGGCTCACACTGGGGCTCGTGCGCTACCGGCTTGAGGAACACCGCATTCTCAACAGCTGCAAGCTCAACACCGTCGTGCCCGGGCAGAAAGTCAAGCTCGGCTGCTTCGAGGTGGAGTTCATCCGCAGCAACCACTCGATTCCGGACGCTGTGATGCTCGCCATCCGCACGCCGGTCGGCAACATCATCCACACCGGCGACTTCAAGATTGACACCACCCCCATCTCGGGCGAGATGGTCGATCTCGCACGGCTCGGCGACTATGCCCGCGAGGGCGTTCTGGCGCTGATGGCCGATTCCACCAACGCCGACCGGCCGGGCATGTCCATGTCGGAGCGCAAGGTGGGCGAGGCGTTTGACGCGCTCTTCAAAAAGAGCGACAGCCGCATCATCATCGCCACATTCTCGAGCAATGTCCACAGAATCCAGCAGATTCTCGACGCGGCCGAGCGCTATGGGCGCAAGGTCGCCATCTCCGGGCGCAGTATGGAGAACACGTTCAAGGTGGCCACCGAGCTCGGCGTCGTCAAGGCCAAGGACGGCCTGGTCGTCAGCCTTGACGCGATCAAGAACCTGCCCAAGGACAAGATCGTGGTCATCACCACCGGCAGCCAGGGCGAGCCGATGAGCGCGCTCTACCGCATGGCGTTCTCCGATCACCGCAAGGTCGAGATCATGCCGGGCGACATGGTCATCCTCTCGGCGACGCCGATCCCGGGCAACGAAAAGCTCGTCTCGCGGGTCGTCAACGAGCTGATCAAGCTCAAGGCTGAGGTCGTCTACAAGTCCCTCGCGGGCGTCCATGTCTCGGGCCACGCCTGCCAGGAGGAGCAGAAGCTCATGCTCGCGCTCATCAAGCCGAAGTTCTTCATCCCTGTGCACGGCGAGTACCGCCATCTCAGGGCCCACGCCGATCTGGCCGAGTCGGTCGGCATGGAGTCGAAGAACATCCTCATCCCCGACATCGGCCGGGTCATTGAGCTCACCGAAAACAGCGCGCGCTTCAACGGCACCGTGCCCTCGGGCCGCGTGCTCATCGACGGGCTCGGCGTGGGCGATGTGGGAAACATCGTGCTGCGCGACCGCAAACACCTCGCGCAGGACGGGCTGATTGTGGTGGTGGCGACCATCGACAGCATGGGCAACCTCGCGGCGGGCCCCGACATTGTCTCGCGCGGGTTCGTGTATGTGCGCGAGTCGGAAAAGCTCATGGACGAGATTCAGCATGTGGCCGAACAGTCGCTTCAGCGCTGCCGGGAGAACCACATCACCGAGTGGGGAACGCTCAAGACCAACCTGCGCGATGACCTCGCCGACTATCTTTTCAACAAGACCAGACGGCAGCCCATGATCCTGCCGGTCATCATGGAAGTTTGACAATGCAAACGGGTATGGCGTTTCCGCCATACCCGTTTTTGTGCCGGTGGACGGGTGAAATCGCGCTTTTCTCTTTTCTCTCACCGTTATTTATAGTATAATAGCCGCATGTACGGCTGTGATGCTGCGCTTGAGCGTCCCTGCGGGAGGCAAGTCCCTGCGGGACCGTAAGCTCCTGCGGGACGACCAAATGCGGCCATAGGGATACCATGCGGCTTTGCCGCATGGTATCCTGGATTCTCCCATGATATTTTCTCACAGAGTGGAGGCGTATCGATTGATCAAACGCGAGGGGACGCCGTCAAACGGCTTTCTCATCCTGATCAACATACTGGTTGTCGTCTTTTCCATGGTGATTCATGTGTCGCCGGGGCTCTCGGTTGCCGCGGTGTTCGCCGCGGCCGGCTCCTACGGCTGCCTCGTGGTGACGGCTCCTGTCTATATGGCGGTGCTCACGCCGGCTGTGGCCGGCGTCTGCGCGGCGCTTCTGACGCGGGATGTGCTCGCCGCTGCCGTGACGCTGGCGCTCTTTGTGCCGGCGGGCCTCGTGATCGGCCTTGCGCTGCGCCGGGGGCTGCCCTTTAAGACGGCGGCGCTCTATGCCTGCTCGGTGCTGGCGGTCGTATTCGCAGCGTCGCTGCTTCTGAATGCCTGGTTTGCAACCGGGACGTTCGGTGTTGAGTCAGTCATAACCTATCTTGACATGATTTTTACCGAGTTTCAGCAGGCCTATGACGAGCTCATCGAGAGCGCGCGTCAGATGCTCTCGAGCGAGCAGATTGCCTATATGCGCGACTATGTCGGGCAGATGACCCAGATGCTTCGCAATCTCATGGCGGGACTGCTGCTGGCGGCGGCAGTGGGGCTCGGCGGCCTTGCGACTCTGCTGGCGCAGAAGCTCTCTGAGCGGGGGCTAGCTCTGCCGAAGAGCTCCGTTCTCGACAGCTTTCGCGTGTCGCGCGTGGGCGGCGTGGTGTACCTTGCCGCGTCGCTTGTCGCCATGGTGGCGCCCGGTGTGCCCGGTACGGTTGCCATGAACCTCATGATGGTGCTTTTGTGCCCCTTTCTCCTCGAGGGAGTCGGCACGCTGCGCCGCCTGGGGCGCCGCATCCGCCTGAGCCCGGTCAAAGTGATGCTGATTTTGGTGCTGATGCTGTTTTTATTCTCCCCGTCGGGCATTGTGATGTTTTTGAGCTTCGCGGGGGCGTTTGACGCGGTGACCGGCGAGAAAAAACCGCCGCTGCTGCGCTAGGGGGACAACATGAAAGGTGAACACAGGGCGAAAAGAAGACGCGCCTACTTCGGAAAAAATGACAGAAAAGTGCTCTTGAGCTTTGTCGTGCTGCTCGCGGTGGCGGGCGTCACGGCGCTGTTTGACCGGCGCTTTGCCGTCGGCCAGCTCATTCTGATTGCGCTGATGTATGTGTTCACGCTCTTTTTGAGCGTGAAACGCCGGCGCCGCCTGTCGCGCTTTATCACTCTGCCGAGCGACGCCGGGCAGGTGCCGGGCATCGTCAACTTCATCAACATGCCCATTCCGGTCATGGTGGTCAAGCGCTCGGGCGAGGTCGTGTGGCACAACGACGCTTTCTCGGATCTCATTGAGGGCAAGTTTGTCTTCGGCGAGTATCTCGACGAGGCGGTGCCGACGCTCGAGATGGGCAAGGTCTCAAAGGCCGACCTCAGGCGCGGCGTGCGCATCCCGTTTCGCGAGCGGATGGTGGACGTCTACGGCTCGCAGATTCAGGAGAACCTCAAGGATGAAAACGAGCGCCTGCAGGTGCTCTACTTTATCGACGTGACCGAGGGGGCGAAGCTTGAGAGCGCCTACGTCAAGTCCCGCCCGATTGTCGCGACCATCATCATCGACAGCTATGAGGAGATCTACCAGAACGCCAGAGAGAGCGACAAGGCCGCCATCATCGCAGCCATTGACAACATGCTCACCGAGTGGGCGAGCGGAACCCACGGCATCCTGCGCATGACCGAGCGGGGCAAGTACCTGTTCGTCTTTGAGGCGCAGTATCTCGAGGGCTTCATCGGCGCCAAGTTCGACATCCTCGACCGCGTGCGCGGCATCTCCATCGGCAACCGGCTGCCCGTGACCATCTCCATCGGCATCGGCAGCGGCGGCGCGACCTACGCCGAGAACGAGGAGTACGCAAAGCAGGCCATCGACATGGCCCTCGGCCGCGGCGGCGACCAGGCGGTCATCAAGACCAAGCACAACTTTGAGTTCTTCGGCGGCAAGTCCAAGGGCGTGGAAAAGCGCACCAAGGTCAAGTCCCGCGTGATCGCCTCAGCCTTTGCTGAGCTTCTCGACGGCGCTGACAACGTGCTCGTCATGGGCCACAAATTCGCCGACTTTGACGCCGTGGGCGCCTGCGTCGGTGTGGCGCGCATGGCGATGGTGCGCGGCAAAAAGGTCAACATCATCAACAACAACAAGACGACGCTCGCGGCCCCGGTGGTCGAGAGCCTCGAAAAGCTGACCGAGTACCACAATGTCTTTGTCAACGCCCTGACCGGGCTTGACCTTGTGGGGCGAAAGACGCTGCTTGTCATCTGCGACACCCACAGCGCAACCTACGTCGAGTCGATGGACATCTACAAAAACTGCGAGACGGTGGTTGTATTCGACCACCACCGCAAGATGGCCGACTACATTGAGAACACCGCCCTCTCCTACCATGAGCCCTACGCCTCGTCGGCAAGCGAGATCGTCTCAGAGCTTCTGCAGTACATCGACGGCGCGGGCACCTGCACCAAGGAGGAGGCCGAGGCGCTGCTCGCGGGCATCGTGCTCGACACCAAGAACTTCTACTTCAAGACCGGCTCGCGCACCTTTGAGGCCGCGGCCTATCTCAAGAAGATGGGGGCCGACCCCATCGAGGTGAAAAAGCTCTTCAAGAGCGACTACGACAGCTACATCCGCCGGGTGGAGTTCATCGCCTCGGCGCAGTTCTACCGCGAGTCGGTGGCCATCTCCAAGTGGGACGGCCCGCCGCTTGAGGACGCGAAAGTCATCATGAGCCAGGCGGCCGACGAGCTTCTCAACATCGAGGGGGTCGAGGCGTCGTTCGTGCTCTACGCCTTTGGCGACAGCGTTCACATCTCGGCGCGGTCGCTGGGGCAGTACAACGTACAGGTGATACTCGAAAAGCTCGGCGGCGGCGGCCACCTCACCACAGCGGGCGCCCAGGTGGCGGCCAACATGGAGGACGCCGAGGCCCAGCTCAAAAAGGCCATAGACGAATACATGCAGGAATATATGACCGACGCGCCGCAGCAGGGCGCATAAATCAGCGAGGAGGACAGCATATGAAAGTGATTTTACAGGCCGATCTCAAGGGGACCGGCAAGAAAGGCGAGCTCATCACCGTCAGCGACGGCTACGCGAGAAACTATCTCTTCCCGCGCAAGCTCGCCGTTGAGGCAAACAAGGAGAATATGACCGTCTACACCGCGCAGGAGGCCGCCAAGGCCCGCCGTCTCGCCGAGGAGAGAAAAGCCGCCGAGGCGCTCGCGGCCGAGCTCTCGGGCGTGACGGTCAAGGTGAGCGCCAAGGGCGGCGCCTCGGGCAAGCTCTTCGGCTCGATCACCACCAAGGAGATTGCCGAGGCGCTCAAGGCCCAAAAGGGCATTGAGCTCGACAAGAAGAAAATTGTCACCGACGACATCAAGACGTTCGGCACGGTTGAGGTCGAGGCGAAAATCTACCCCGAGGTCTCGGCGAAATTCTATGTCGCGGTGTCGCAGGAGTAACGCCGCAGTATTGTAACGCGTGAGGGGAACTTCTTATGGCAGACAATCTCGATCTATTCGCCCCACAGCTTCCGCACAGCATGGAGGCCGAGCAGTCCGTGCTCGGCTCGATTCTGCTCGACCCGGAGTGCATCTCTGAGGTCGCGCAGGCCATTCGCACGGAGGACTTCTATCTCAAAAAGAACGCCGACATCTACGACGTCATGCTCGACATGTTCAACACCGCCACGCCCATCGACGCGGTGACGCTCATCGACCGCATGAAGATTGCGGGCGTCTACGACGAGGCGGAGAGCCGCGACTACATTTTGCAGCTGGTCGACTTCGTGCCCACCACGGCGAACGTTATGAAGTACGCCAAAATCATCGAAGAGAAAGCCTGTCTGCGCCGCCTGATCGAGGCCTCGCAGGAGATCAGCGAGACCTGTTACAGCGAGGCCGACGAGCTCAAGGTCATTGTCGACAGCGCCGAGCAGAAGATCTTTGACATCGCTCAGGGCCGCCGCACCAAGGAACTGACGCCCATCATCGAGGTCGTCACCGACGCCTACGAGACCCTAAACCAGCTCGCCGGCGGCAACCGGGAGGACTATCTCGGCGTGCCGACCCACTTCGACGATGTGGACAAGATCATGGGCGGGCTCAACAAGTCCGATCTCATCATACTCGCCGCGCGCCCCGGCATGGGAAAGACCAGCTTCGCGATCAACATCGCGACGAATGTGGCGCTGCTCTCAAAGAAGATGGTCGCCATCTTTTCGCTCGAGATGTCCAAAGAGCAGCTCGTGATGCGCATGCTCTCGGGCGAGGCGCTCGTCGACAGCTACCGGCTGCGCACGGGCGAGATTCACGACGACGAGTGGACAAAGCTCGCCACCGCGGCGAGCGCCCTGTCCACAAGTCCGATCAAAATTGACGACAACTCTGCGATCACGGTCACCGAGATGAAAGGCAAGCTCCGCCGCGAGAAGAATCTCGGGCTCGTGGTCATTGACTACTTGCAGCTGCTCCACTCGGGCCGCCGCACCGAAAACCGCGTGCAGGAGGTCTCGGAGATCACCCGCTCGCTTAAGATCATGGCAAAGGAACTCAACGTGCCGGTGCTCGTTTTGTCGCAGCTCTCGCGTGCGACCGAGGGGCGCAGCGAAAAGATTCCCATGCTCTCGGATCTGCGTGAGTCGGGCTCGGTCGAGCAGGACGCCGACATCGTGCTCTTTCTCTACCGCGACGACTACTACACCAAGGAGACCGAGCAGAAGAACATGGCCAAGTGCATCATCGCGAAGAACCGGCACGGCCGCACCGACACGGTCGACTTGATCTGGAACGCGCAGTACACCAAGTTCCGCACGGTCGACCGGGTACACACCTATGAACCGGGCAGCTGAGGCCATCAGGAAGTACCGTCTGCTCGACGGGGTCAGGACCGTGACGGTCGGCCTGTCGGGCGGCGCCGACTCGGTGGCGCTGCTGCACTTTCTCAAGAGCCGCGAGCGGCTCTACCGCATTGAGGTGCGCGCCGTCCATGTCGACCACGGTCTGCGCGGGGAGGAATCCGCGCGCGACGCGGCCTTTGCCGGGGAGCTCTGCGGGCGTCTCGGCGTACCCTTTGCCCTGCGCCGCGTGGAGGTGCGTGCCGAGGCGGCGCGCACGGGCGAGTCGACTGAGCTCTGTGCGCGGCGGCTGCGCTACGGGGCCTTTGCCGAATTTCTCGGGGAGGGCGCGGCGGTCGCAACGGCTCACACCGCAAGCGACAACGCTGAGACCATGCTCTTCCAGCTCGCACGCGGCAGTGGCTCACGGGGGCTCGCGGGTATTCCGCCGCGGCGCGGCGGCTACATCCGCCCGCTGATTCTCTGTCCGCGCGCCGAAATCGAGACCTACTGCGCGAGAGAGCATCTCCCCTTTGTCACCGACAGTACGAATGCCGACGAAGCGTATACCCGAAACTACATCCGCCACACGCTCATCCCGGGGCTTCGCAGCGTGAACCCGGATCTGGAGGGGGCGCTCGGCCGCCTGGCGGACAGCCTGCGCGAGGACGACGACGCGCTCACCGAAATGGCCCGCGCCGCGCTCGACGAGGCCCGCCGCGAGGACGGTTACGACCGGCGGCGGCTCGCCGCGCTGCCCGACGCTCTGCTGCACAGGGCGCTTCGCCTGGCGGCGGAGCAGGCCGATTCTCTGACGCCGCCGCGCCGGCGCATGGAGCAGATGGCAGCTCTCGTCAGAAGCCGCCGCGCTTCGGGGGAGATCGACGGAAAAAAAGGGACTGTTTTGCGCGCTGAGTATGATACAATCGCCTTTGCCCGCGGCGGCGCGGCGCAGGGCTTTGCCCCGGTTGAGCTCCACGAGGGGGAAAATCCCCTGCCGGACGGGGGAATGCTCCTGCTGCGGCGCGGCGGACCGGCAAACGTTCACGATTTATTCAACAAAATATGGCTCGATTGTGATAAAATAGCTTCCAATTTGTGGGCCCGCTCCCGGCGCGAGGGCGACGCGCTCTGTCTGCGCGAGGGCGGCGGCACCAGAAGCGTGAAGAAATGGATGATAGACAACAAGATTCCGCGGGGCAGACGCGAGAGGCTGCCGGTGATTCTGTCCGACGGGCAGGTCGCGGCGGTCATCGGCATCGGAACGGCGCTTGCTTTCCGGCCCGACAGTGGAACAAAAAAAACAGTGGAACTGGAATATCGGGAGTGACAACGATGAAAAATGATATCGAGCGCATTCTGCTCTCCAAGGAGGAAATCGACGCCAAGGTGGCCGAGCTCGGCCGGCAGATCTCGCGCGACTACGCGGATAAAAATCTGCTTCTGGTCGGCGTTCTCAAGGGCTCGGTCGTGTTTATGAGCGATCTGCTGCGCCAGATCACGGTGCCGGCGGCCATCGACTTCATGTCGGTCTCCAGCTACGGCGCGGGCACCCAGTCGAGCGGCGTGGTCAAGATCATCAAGGATCTCGACATTCCGCTGGAGAACTACGATCTTCTGATTGTGGAGGACATTCTCGACAGCGGCCTGACGCTGCACTACATCATGGAGATGATGCAGTCGAGAAACCCGCGCAGCATCCGTCTGTGCACGCTTCTCAACAAGCCCGAGCGGCGCCGCGCGCCGGTCACGGTCGACTACGAGGGCTTTCAGATTCCCGATGAATTTGTGGTCGGCTATGGGCTCGACTACGCGGAAAAGTACCGCAATCTGCCCTACATTGGCATTCTCAAGCCCGAAATCTATTCCAAATAGCGCCGGCGCCGCTCAGCGGCCCGTAAGGAGTGAAAAGAACTTTGAAGAAAAAGAGTAGTTTCAAGGGCATCGGCTTCTATCTCATCATTCTTCTGGTGCTCGTGGTGGCGGTCACGCTGCTCTACGACACCAAAAGCGAGAAGACCCTCACCTACAGCGAGGTGCTCAACTATTTTGATGAGGAAAAGGTCGAGGCCTTTGTCGTCGACAACAACCTGCTCACGCTCAAGCTGCGCGGGGAGGAACAGGAGATTCAGTTCAAGCTGCCGAGTCTCGATCTGTTCATTCTCGACATGGGCGAGAAGATCAACGAGCAGCGGCGCAGCGGTATTCTGACCACCTACAACTACGAGCCGCCCTATGTCGCGCCGTGGTGGATGAGTCTTCTGCCCTATCTGGGGCTGATCGTCGTGATGGTGCTGCTGTGGCTGTTTCTGGCGAACCAGTCGGGCGCAGGCGGCGGCGGTAAAATGGCCTCGTTCGGCAAGGCCAAGGCCAAGATGGCGACGGAGAACCAGAAAAAAGTGACCTTTGCCGACGTCGCGGGCGCCGACGAGGAGAAAGAGGAGCTCAAAGAGGTCGTCGACTTCCTCAAGGATCCGCGCAAATATGTGGCGCTCGGCGCGCGCATCCCGCGCGGCATTCTGCTGGTGGGCCCTCCCGGAACCGGTAAGACGCTGCTTGCGAAATCGGTCGCGGGCGAGGCGGGCGTGCCCTTTTTCTCCATTTCGGGCTCCGACTTTGTCGAGATGTTCGTCGGCGTCGGCGCGTCCCGCGTGAGAGATCTATTTGAACAGGCCAAAAAGAACGCGCCGGCCATCATCTTCATCGACGAGATCGACGCGGTGGGCCGCCACAGAGGCGCGGGCCTCGGCGGCGGGCACGACGAGCGCGAGCAGACCTTAAACCAGCTGCTCGTCGAAATGGACGGCTTCGGCGTCAACGAGGGCGTCATCATCATCGCGGCGACCAACCGCCCCGACATTCTCGATCCGGCGCTGCTGCGCCCGGGCCGCTTCGACCGCCAGGTGACGGTCAATGTGCCCGACATCAAGGGCCGCGAGGACATTTTGAGAGTCCACGCGCGCGGAAAGCCCCTCGACGCGGGAGTGAACCTCTCGACCATCGCCAAGAGCACGCCCGGCTTCACCGGCGCGGACCTTGCGAATCTGCTCAACGAGGCGGCGCTGCTCGCGGCGAGAAAGAACGCGCGCCAGATCACCATGGTTGACATCGAGGAGGCGACCATCAAGGTCATTGCCGGCCCCGAGAAGAAGTCGCGCGTCATCAGCGAAAAAGAGCGCAAGCTCACCGCCTATCACGAGGGCGGCCATGCCATTGTCACGCGCTTTCTGCCGACCCAGAACCCGGTGCACCAGATTTCCATCATCCCGCGCGGGCGCATGGGCGGCTACACCATGAGTCTGCCGAAAGAGGATAAGTACTACTCGAGCCGCGACGAGATGATGGATGAGATCGTCTCGCTGCTCGGCGGCCGCGCGGCGGAGCGCCTGGCGCTGACCGACATCTCGACCGGCGCGTCGAACGACATTGAGCGGGCGACCGCCATCGCCAGAAAGATGGTCACCAAATACGGCATGAGCGACAAGCTCGGCCCGATGGTCTTCGGCAACGACAACGAGGAGGTCTTCCTCGGGCGCGACTTTGCCACGTCGCGCAACTTCTCCGAGGGGGTCGCCGAGCAGATCGACGACGAGATCATGGGCATCATCGACGCCTGCTACAAAAAGGCGATTGACATTCTCACCGAGCACATGGATAAGCTGCACGAGGTCGCGCGCATCCTCTATCTCAACGAGAAGATGGACGGCGACGAGTTCGAGGCCCTGTTCGCAAAGGAGCCTGTGCCGATTGAGAGCGCGGACATCGTCGCCGACAAGCAGGCCGAGACCCGCGCCGACGAGGAGATCAAACGGGACGATATTGACGTCCCTCCCCCGAGAGACGGGCAGGAGTAATACAAACAGACACTTTACATCCGGTTACCCGCGGCGTTATAATGCTGTGAGTAACCGGATGAATACTATGGGAAAGAAATCACGGCCGCCGTACAATTTGCCGCACTACGGGTCAATTGTATTAGAGCCGCGAAGGAGGTAGCACAAATGGACGAAAAGAGCGTACAGGACGCCATCATGGACAAGAAGGAGCAGGCGATTCGCGCCCACCTCGAATGGGCGGGGAAAATCGAAATTGCGCCGCGCGTGAAAGTCGAGACCAGGGAGGATCTGGCCGTCGCCTACACGCCGGGCGTCGCGGAGCCCTGTCTGAAGATCAAAGAGGACAAGAATCTCTCCTACGCGTATACGCGCCGCCACAATCTGGTGGCGGTCATCACCGACGGCAGCGCCGTTCTGGGGCTCGGCGATATCGGCCCCGAAGCGGGTATGCCGGTCATGGAGGGCAAGTGTGTGCTCTTCAAGGAGTTTGCCGGCGTCGACGCTTTCCCGCTCTGCGTGGGCACCAAGGATGTCGAGGAGTTTGTGCGCACCGTAAAACTGCTCGAGGGCAGCTTCGGCGGCATCAACCTTGAGGACATCTCGGCGCCGCGCTGCTTTGAGATTGAGCGCGAGCTCAAAAAGGTCTGCGACATTCCGGTCTTCCACGACGACCAGCACGGCACCGCCGTGGTGGTGCTCGCGGCCGTGCTCAACGCCCTGAAAGTTGTGGGCAAGGACATCGCCGAAATCAAGGCCGTGGTCAACGGCGCGGGCGCAGCAGGCTGTGCCATCACGAATCTGCTGCTCTCCGCAGGGCTCAAAAACATTCTGCTCTGCGACAAGGTGGGCATTCTCGACGCCGACACCGAGGGCCTTGACGACGAGCGCGCCAAATACGCGGCCATGACCAATCCCGAGCACGTCAGTGGCACGCTCGCCGACGCGCTGGTCGGGGCCGACCTATTCATCGGCGTCTCCGCACCGAATATTGTCACCGGCGAGATGGTCTCCAAAATGGCGAAAGACGCCATTCTCTTCGCTATGGCAAACCCCGTGCCCGAGATCATGCCCGATGTCGCAAAGGCCGCGGGTGCGCGCGTTGTCGGCACCGGTCGCAGTGACTTCCCGAATCAGATCAACAACGTCTGCTGCTTCCCGGGGATTTTCCGCGGCGCGCTCGATGTGCGTGCGAGAGAGATCAACGATGCGATGAAGATCGCGGCCGCAAAGGCCATTGCCGGCCTGATTCCCGATGAGGAGCTGAGCGACGAGAACATCATCCCGACGCCGCTTGACAAGCGGGTCGCCAAGGCCGTCGCCGAGGCGGTGGCCGAGGCCGCGGTCATGACCGGCCAGGCCCGCGCGTAGTAGTAAAGAAGCAAAAAAGAGGTTCCCCTGGGGGAACCTCTTTTTCCATGTTGTTACTCTCCGGCAGGAGCCTCCGGTTCGGCTTCGTCCGGCTGCTCAACCGGTACGCGGCGCACCGACGCGACGGTCGTCAGCAGATAGGGCAGCAGTGCCACAAGTACCAAATGCTGGAGTCCAAACGGCTCGACAAAAATGGGCCGCTCCTGGAAGAAGAGCTGGCAGATGAGCTTCGGCACCGAAGAGGCGCAGATGAAAAAAGTCGCGCCGAACGCGGTGGCGAGAAGCGGGTTGCTGTTTGGCAGATCGGCTTTCGCCACGCCGTCATAGTAGAAGAAGAGCACCAGAAACGACAGCGCTGCCGTATCGAGCAGATACTCGGAGATGGTGGCGACCGTCGTAAAATTCAGGAATGTGACAAAGAGCGTAAAAGCCGCCCAGGCGGTGGGGGCAATGGTGAAGTAGCACAGCCCGCCCGGATTTTTGCCGGTTGCAAACGAGGGGATGTAGAGCACAAAGCAGAACGCTGAGAGCAGCGCGAGCACTGCCGTCACCCAGGAGGTGACGCCGAGAGGCCCCGTGCGCGCATGGAAGAGCGGAGCCACCGCCGCGACAAAAAAGCCCGCCGCCACGACGGCATAGGTGACGATGGCGGCCGTTTTCGGCGGGCGAACGACGGTGCGGACCTTTCTGTCCCGCACCCAGACAAAGCAGACCAGTGCCACCGCGGCGAGCATGACGATCAGCGCGGCATTGAACCAGAGCGGCGCTTTCGCCCCCGTGATATAAAAACCGGTCTGCTGCTCGACCGAGGTGAGAATGACATAGGTGCGAAAGACGGCAATGGCAACCGACGCCGCCAGAATGGACAGCATGCGTTTCATGGAACAAATCCTTTCAACGGTTATTTGATGGAGATGAGAACCTGCTGCGGCGTGCGCTTGGGGACTTTGAACGCGCCGTCTTCGTCGTAGTAGTACTTTGTGTCGCCCGCAAAGGGCACGGCCTGAGCCGTCATGGCGGGGTAGCCGAGCGCCACAATGGAGTTGAGCTTCAAATGCTCCGGCAGGCCGAACAGGGCGCTCAGAGCCTCGTAGTCAATCGCCCCGAGCTGGCAGCCGCCGACGCCCTGTTCGAGCGCGGTCAGCAGAATGTTCTGTACACTCGCGCCGACGTCCGCATTGAGCCAGGGGGTGTCGAGATTCCGGTCGGCGAGCACGGCAATGTAGGCCGTGGGAGCCTCCTGCTGCGTGGGCCGCGCGGCCGGCAGAGACCCGGCGAAGCGAATCAGGGAAAAGACCTTTTTGCACAGCTCAGGCTCCTCGATGAGAGCGTATTTGAGCGGCTGGCGGTTCATGGCGCTCGGCGCCATACAGGCCGCTTCAATGGTCCGCATCAGCAGATCATGGGGCACGGGCTCCTGGCGGAATTTGCGTATGGTGCGCCGCGCGCAGATCAGATCGAATGTACTCATGACAACGCCCCTCTCATGGATTTCTGTTACCCCCTATTATATAGAATGGGGCCGGCGGATTCAAGGGAGAAAAAGAGCGCCGCATATGCGGCGCTCTGCCTATGTAGCGGGGGTAACGGAACTTTCACCCTGCTGCGGGACCTCGGGGAGAATGGGCGCCGGCTCGGACGGCTCGGCGGAACCACTGTTGCCGCCGCCCTGGATACCGGCATCGCCGCCGGACTGAGTGGTGCCAGGATCAGCGGGTTCCGTCACTGTGCCAGGCTCTGTCACTGTGCCAGGCTCTGTCACCGTACCGGGTTCTGTCACCGTGCCGGGTTCTGTCACTGTGCCGGGATCCGAATCGTCGGGTTTTGTATCGGTGCCGGTAGCCGTGCTGCCGCCGGGGTTCTCCTCTTTGGAGGGCTCGACCGACTCGGTTTTTTCCTCCTCCTGATCGTCGGTGTCCTCATCCTTGGGCTTTGTGGTCTTTCCGATGGGAGGCGACCCGGTGGTGTCGGTGTAGACCTTTTCCGCGGGTGCGCCAGTTCCCATGAAATATGTCTCAAACAGATCGTAAGACTCGTCGTAATCGGGCAGGAAATAGGACACGCTGCCGACGTAGTCGCCAACCCCGGGGAATGTGTGGGTTGCGATGCCCTCCGCCGAGAAAGAGGTGAGAATGTCGAGGTTGTTCATCACGTCCGTGAGGGTGAAGTTGGTCTTGACGTACTCACTGAGCTCACGGAAGATATCGGGGGCTTTGAGCGCGTACTTCGCATCGAGCTTCTGCTGGAAGAGGGCGGCCATAAAGTCGCGCTGTACTTTCGTGCGGGTGATGTCGCCGAGCGGGTAGCGCCGAAAGCGCACGAGCTGTTCGGCCTTGTCGCCGTCGAGCAGCTGAAGCCCCGGCTGCAAGTCGATGTAGAGATCCTGCGCCGGGTCGGAGTACTTCATGCGCTGGGGCACGTCGAATTCCACGCCGCCGAGAATGTCAATGATGTTTTTGAAGCCCTCAAAGTTGACCAGTGCGTAGTAGTGTACCGGCGAACCAGTCAGCTCTTTGATGACGTCGATGAGTTTGTCCATATTCTTGCCGGCGTAGACGGAGTTGAGTTTGCGCCACTTGCCGTTCACCTTGATGCGGGTATCGCGCGGCAGAGAGGTCAGATTGATGGTCTTGTTCTCCTTGTTGACGTTGACGAGCATCATCACGTCGGTGCGTGTGCCGTCCTTGTCCACTCCGAGCAGAAGCACATTGTAGCTGCCCTTCTGGTAGGTCGGCTCCACCTTGGAGATATTATCCGGCGGCGGGATATCGTTCATCTTGTCAAAGGTCGGCTTGATCATGCCAAAATAGATGCCCGCAACCGCCGCTGCGAGCAGCGCCACAACGGCGATTGCAACACGCAGCGCAATCTGGCGCTTTTTGAGTTTACGCTTTCTGCTTGCCGGCTTCGCCGGTTTCTTCTGTTCCATATCCGTCCACCTTATGATTGCCCATGGCTTTTCCTATAGCTTGCGCATTTTGGCGCGCAATATTTGATGTTTAGACGCTCGAGGAGCCGCTCATGTTTCACCGTTCACAAAAAATTCACGAAAAAAGGTGACGGCGTCTGCCGTCACCTTTGTCGGTGCAACTCAGTCGAAGTCGATGCGCGCGAGCAGCTCTTTCATGGTCTTCATCTCGTCGATGGACAGTGTGATGCCCTTGCCCATTTTGGAGTGATCCGGCGACCAGTCGCGAATGTCGAACTTGGGGTCGCGGTCGTTCCAGCTGACCATGTTGAGCTCCTTG
This sequence comes from Feifania hominis, assembly GCF_014384765.1. Taxonomy (NCBI): domain Bacteria; kingdom Bacillati; phylum Bacillota; class Clostridia; order Eubacteriales; family Feifaniaceae; genus Feifania; species Feifania hominis. The sequence continues at coordinate 196,492 of NZ_JACRSP010000003.1, forward strand.
GTCCAACCGGAGCGCTCAGAGAGAATGCCGATTTCCTCGGTGATTTCATATTTGATTTCCGCCATGCCGGAGTGCCTCCTTACGAGCTTTTTTACTGAAAGAAAAACCGCAGGCCAAGCGCTGCGGTTTTATGGTGGGGAGAGATGGATTCGAACCATCGAAGCGAAACGCAACAGATTTACAGTCTGCCCCCTTTGGCCACTCGGGAATCTCCCCATAAATGGAGCTGATGAACGGAATCGAACCATCAACCTGCTGATTACAAATCAGCTGCTCTGCCAGTTGAGCTACATCAGCATGTCTGTCTTCAGGTAAATCAGCGAGTTGTAGTATACCATAGAATAGTTGTAGTGTCAACCATTTTTCCAGCGGCGAACTCAGGCCGTCAGGATCCCCGGCGGTAAGGGACGTGGAGTGCAATTCGGAGCCCCGGTGAAACCGCAGTTTCGCCGGGGAAAAGCAGGAACAAGGGAGAACAATGGGAAAGTGCCGCCCGAATGGGCGGCACTTTCGAGTGGAGCGGACTTTGCTCCGACATGGAAGGGGCGGTTAAAACCGATATTTTCTCGTGATGAGAAAAACCGCCGCGCAGCGGCGGCCCCAACTGCGAGCCCAGCGCAGCGGGTCGCGGTTGGAAAGGAGGAGCAAGGGAGCGGGCGGATGACGTCTTTTTTGCCTCGGGCATAAAAAGACGTCGGAGCAAAGCGGACTTTGCTCCGACGTGGTCCGAGTGACAGGATTTGAACCTGCGGCATCGTGGTCCCAAACCACGCGCGCTACCAGCTGCGCTACACCCGGAAATGGGCGCCTTTTGGCGCGCTAATCAGTATAGTATAGATCAAAAACCTTGTCAAGGCGGACTCACCAGGCCATCACGGGCGTAACGCCGTCAGTCGGCATTCCGTCGAGAGCCGCGCGGATGCGCGCCGCGTGAGGGTCGTTGGGGCGCAGGACCTCCGCGAGCGGGACGAGCACAAAGGCGCGCTTGAGATACTCCGGGTGGGGCAGGGTGAGCCGCTCGTCGCACAGTGTGACAGTGCCGTAGAGAATCAGATCGATGTCGAGCGTGCGCGGACCCCAGTGGATGGTGCGCTCGCGCCCGTTTTCAAGCTCGATGCGCTGGGTCTCCCGCAGCAGCTCGTGGGGCTCAAGCCCGGTCTCGAGGCGTACGGCAATGTTGTAGAACGCCCCCTGCTCAAGATAGCCGTAGGGCGCGGTCTCATAGATGCCCGAGACCGCCTCGACGCGGGTGCCGGGCAGCTCGCGCAGCGACTGCACGGCGGTGTGCAGGTAGTTTGCCCGGTCGCCGAGGTTGGAGCCGAGCGAGAGATAGCAGGTTGCCATGGTCAGCCGTCCTTTCTGCGCTGTGACAGCGTGACGCTCACATCCGAAAACTCCCCCTGCAGAGGGGCCTCGGGCTTGTGGACGGTCACGCTCACGAGCATGATGCGGGTGTCGAGCGCGAGAATCCGCTCACAGAGCAGACCCGCGAGCCGCTCAATGAGATTGCAGCACTCCTCGCGCGCCGTTTTGACCACAGTGCGAAACACGTCCGAATAGCTCACGGTATCGCGCAGATCGTCGCTGCGCCCGGCGGCTGCAAGGTCGACGCCGAGCTCCACATCGAAGACAAAGGGGTGCGCCTCGCTCTTCTCATAGTCGTGCACTCCGTGGCAGGCGCGCACGGTGATGCCGGTCAGATTGATTCTGTCCACGTCACACCTCCCGCAGCGCGGCGGCCACCTGCGCGCCCGCGCGGCCCGCGCGCACATTGTGTACCCGGATGATCGACGCGCCGTTGAGGATGGAGACCGTATCGGCTGCCACGGTGGCGTCGTCGCGCTCGGCGGGGACAAGGCCGGTCAGGTTCCCGAGAAAGGTCTTGCGCGACAGTCCCATCAGTACGGGCAGACCGAACTGGCACAGCTGCCGCAGGCCGCGGATGATGGCGATGTTCTGCTCGTGGGTCTTGGCAAAGCCGATGCCGGGGTCGAGTACAATCTGCTCGGGCGAGAGCCCGGCGGCCGAAGCGTCCTCAAGGGCTGCTTTGAAATATTCCGCCATGCGCTCCACCGCCCGCTCGGGCGCGACGGCGAGAAAGTCCGGCTCGTTGTGGGTGAGTACAAAGCCCGCCTGCGCCTCGGCGGCCACGCGGTAGAGATCTCCGTTTTCCTCCCTGGGCGCGACGGAGTTGACGATTGCGGCGCCTGCCTCGAGCGCCTTGTGGGCGACCTCGGCCTTGAGCGTGTCGATGGAGAGGGGGACCTTGAGCTCGGGCATGAGCCGCTTGATAACCGGCATCACCCGCACAATCTCAATGTAGGCGGGCACAGGCTCGTGGCCCGGCCGGGTGGACTCGCCGCCGAGATCGAGAATGTCCGCTCCCTCGCTGACAAGGCGCAGACCCTTTTCGGCCGCCTCCTCCACGCCGGTGAGCATGCCACCGTCCGAGAAGGAGTCGGGGGTGACGTTTAAAATACCCATGACAAGCGGCTCGCCGGAGCAGTCGAGCGTGTAGCCGCGGCACTTCCAGACCATCAGCGCAGCGCCCCCTTTGTGATCAGCGCGAGCGCCTCGGCGCGGGTCTTGGCGTTGGTTTTGAACGCCCCGCGCAGCGCGGAGGTCTGGGTGCGCGCGCCGGGCTTGCGGATGCCGCGCATGGTCATGCACAGATGCTCGGCCTCGACCACGACGGCGACACCGAGGGGGTCTGCCTGCTCCATGATGAAGTTTGCAATTTGGGAGGTCAGGCGCTCCTGCAGCTGGGGGCGCTTGGCGAAGCCGTCGACGATGCGCGCCACTTTCGAGAGCCCCAGCACCCGCCCGCCTTTCGGGATGTAACACACATGCGCCACGCCGAAAAAGGGCAGCAGATGGTGTTCGCAGACCGAGTAGAACGGGATGTCCTTAATCAGGATCATGTCGTCGTTCTCGTCTTCGACAAAGATTTTGACGTCGTCCGCCGGGTCGCGGTGAAGACCGGCAAATATTTCCTCATACATGCGCGCGACCCGCTGCGGCGTCTCGCGAAGCCCCTCGCGGTCGGGGTTCTCGCCGACGGCGAGGAGAAGCTCGCGCACCGCGGCCTCAGCGCGTTTTCTATCGATCATGGATACCACCTGCTTTGACTGTAATGATGTACGTTATCATTATACTGTTGGGGAAATAAAAGGTCAATTGACCATTTGTTTGGCAGATACGGCCAATATTCACAAAAATTTGATGACAAATTGACAATTATCGAATATAATAGCAATAACCATCCAAATCGGCCGATGGGATGAGACGAAAGGGGGAGGTGAGAGACCGACCGGTGAAAAAAAGGTGAATAGCTCGAAAGCGCCAGGACCGGCATGGCCGGTTGACGAGGAGAGGGACATTCGAAAGATTCGGCGGGTACCCTCCGGCTGTTAGCGTGACGGCCGTCAGATTTCTCCCAAAACCCACGGGCAACCGTGAAACAAAGGAGCAATCATGCAGCGCTATTTTTATGCCCAAAAACAGAAACTTACTGAAAATTTGAGAGCAGAGAGGAATCTTACATATGTGTGGAATTGTTGGATTTACCGGCGCGGGCAGCGCGACCGATATTCTGATCAGAGGCCTGAAAAAACTGGAGTACCGCGGCTATGACTCGGCCGGCATCGCGGTCTTTCACGACGGGGACATCCGCATCGTCAAGGCCAAGGGGCGCCTTGCGAATCTCGAGGAGAAGATCAAGGGCGACAGCACGCTCACATCGACCTGCGGCATCGGTCACACCCGCTGGGCCACCCACGGCGAGCCGAGCGATGTGAACAGCCACCCGCACGACAGCCACAGGATCACCGTCGTGCACAACGGCATCATTGAGAACTACATGCGCCTGAAAGAATTTCTCACCGGCAAGGGCTACGAGTTCAAGAGCGAGACCGACACCGAAGTCGTCGCCCACCTGATCGACTACTACTACAAGGGCGACCTGCTCGACGCGGTCATCACCGCCGCCGGCAAGCTCAGGGGCTCCTATGCGCTCGGCATCCTCTGCCGGGACGACCCGACGCGCATCGTGGCGCTGCGCAAGGACAGCCCGCTGATCGTCGGCCTCGGCAAAGACGGCAACTTCATCGCCAGCGACATCCCCGCCATTCTCGAGCACACCAAGGACTACTACCTGCTCGACGAGGGCGACATCGCCGTACTCGAGCCGGGCGGCGTGACGGTCTACAACATGGAGCGCGAGATCGTACAGAAAGAGAAGCTCACCGCGACCTGGGACGTCGCAGCGGCGGAGAAGGGCGGCTATGCCCACTTCATGCTTAAGGAGATCATGGAGACGCCGAAAGTGCTCGCGGACACCATAAACCCCCGCGTGGAAAACGGCGAAATTCACCTCGAGCACGAGGCGGAGCTCGACGAGCTGTTCCGCTCGGTGAAAAAGGTCATGATCGTGGCCTGCGGCAGCGCAAGCCACGTCGGCTACGCGGCGAAGTACGTCATCGAGCGGCTCGCGCGGGTTCCCACCGAGGTCGACATCGCCTCGGAGTACCGCTACCGCGACCCGATTGTCGAGCCGGGCGATCTGGTGCTCGTGATCTCCCAGTCAGGCGAGACGGCCGACACCCTCGCGGCGCTGCGCCTGGCGAAGTCCAGAGGCGCTAAGGTCGCCTGCATCGTCAACGTCGTCGGCTCGTCCATCGCGCGCGAGTCGGACTATGTGCTCTACACCTGGGCGGGCCCGGAGATCGCCGTTGCGACCACCAAGGCGTTCTCGGCCCAGCTTGCGGTGATCGACCTGTTCGCGGTGCGCCTGGCGCTCGTGCGCGGCGCGATTGACGAGGCCCATGCACGGGAGCTGACCGCGGCCATCGCCGCGCTGCCCGAGCAGGCAAAGGCGCTTCTCGCCCGCGAGGAGGAGTGCAAGCGCCTCGCCGCGCGGTACCAGAACGCAAAGGACCTCTTCTTCATCGGCCGCGGGCTCGACTACGCCATTGCGATGGAGGGCTCGCTCAAGCTCAAGGAGATCTCCTACATCCACAGCGAGGTCTACGCCGCCGGCGAGCTCAAGCACGGCACCATCTCGCTGGTGGTGGACGACACGCCGGTCATCGCCATTGCGACCCAGAGCCATCTCATCGAGAAGACGGTCAGCAACATCAAGGAGGTCAAGGCGCGCCACGCAAAGGTGCTCGCGGTCTGCCGCGAGGGGGCGCTCGACGGCGACGTCGCCGACGACATCTTCACCATCCCCGACGGAGAGGACCTGTTCGTGCCGTCGCTGGATGTGATTCCGCTTCAGCTTCTGAGCTACTACATCGCGGTTCTGCGCGGGTGCGACGTCGACAAGCCGAGAAACCTTGCAAAGTCGGTCACCGTGGAATAGACAACATACAAAAGAGAGCAGCGGCCGCTCGCCGCTGCTCTCTTTTTGTAAGCTCATGGGGTTTTGGAAGCGCCGCGGTACTGCCTTGGGGTGAGCTGGGTGTGGCGCTTGAACGTCTTGCCAAAGTAGGCGCTGTTGTTGAACCCCGTCTGAAAGGCGATGTCGGTGACCGGCTCCGATGTCTGTGCGAGCAGGTGCTTTGCCTGCTCGATTCGGTAGCCGACAAGGTACTCGATGGGGGTCTGGTGGAATGTGGTCTTAAAGCAGCGGATACACTCCTTTTCGCTGACGCCGACATGACGCGCCACGTCGCGCAGCGTGATCTTCTCGGCGTAGTGCTTGTGCAGAAAGTTCAAAATGTTCTTGACGGGCTCGTGCGTGTGAGGCGACTGGGTCAGGGCGCCCTGCTTCTGCGCGCGAATTTCACGCATCAGAACGAGCCACGCCTCGGAGAGCAGATTCCGAATTTGAAACTCCTGATCTGTCTCGGCGTGCAGCCGGGTGAGCGTGTGCAGAATCCTCAGAAACTCCCGGCCGGACGCTGTGCCCTCGCCGATCACGACAACCTCGATGGACTGGTTTTTCAGAATGGGGCTCAGGTACTTTGTCTCAAAGATACTCCGGTAGGAGCCCGCGAGCAGCGTGGGGTGGAACAGGTGCGCGTGCTCGATGGCGACCGGTTCGCCCTCGGCCTTGCGCTTGGTCTTCATCACGTTGGTGTTGATGAAATAGGCCTCGCCCTGGCGGATGGGGTAGGTCTTCGCCATGGTCTCGATAACCAGAGAGCCGCGGTGGGCATAGTCAAACTCCAGCTCCTCGTGCCAGTGCCACGGAACGATGAAATCGCTCAGATCCCGCTCGTGCATGGTGTAGGGGAACTCGTAGGTGATGCCATCTATGAGCTCGACCCCGTTTTCGTCCTGAATAAAGGAGAGATTCATCCCCGCACTCCCTTTCGGAAAATAATGCTAAAAAATTCTCTATTTTGTCTCTATTCTTATACTATAAGGGTAAAAACATATAGTTTCAAGACAAAAAATTTGCTATGATACGGGTGAGAGGAAAACATTGCTCCGCTCTGCCTTTGTCGGTTCTCACCAGTTTTTGATGGGATTTTTCGGCGCCGGGGCGCCCGGTTTCGCTTGCGCCCGCGCCCGGCGGCCGCTATGATAGAGGTAGACGGAGAAAAAATAAGGAGGTCACTATGGAAAACTACACGCTCAAAAACGGTTTTACCCTGCCCGCACTCGCCTACGGCACCTGGCAGGTATTCGGCGACGAGCTGAGTACCGGCGTCAACACCGCGCTTGACAGCGGCTACACGAGCATCGACACCGCTTTTGTCTACGAGAACGAAGAGCAGATCGGCAAGATTCTCGCGCAGCGCGGACAAAACCTCGATGAGATCACCATCACCACCAAGGTCTGGAACGAGGACCAGGGTTACGACAAGACCATGGCCTCCTACGAGCGCAGCCTCAAATGGCTCGGCAAGATCGACATGCTGCTCATCCACTGGCCCGGCCCGGACGCCGCGCGCTTTGCGGACACCTGGCGCGCCTTTGAAAAGCTCTATGAGGACGGAAAGCTCAAGGCCATCGGCGTTTGCAACTTCAAAAAGCACCACCTCGAGACGCTGCTCAAGACGGCGAAGATCGTCCCCATGGTCAATCAGATCGAGACCAACCCCTACATGGTCGACGAGGAGACCATCGCGTTCTGCAAGGAGCACGGCATTCTCGTGGAGGCGTGGAGCCCGCTGGCCCACGGCGCGAAAGTCTTCACCGACCCCGTGATCGGCGAGATTGCGGCCGCCCACGGCAAGACCAACGCCCAGGTGGTCATACGCTTTCTGCTCGAGATGGGGCTTCGGGTTCTGCCGAAGTCCAAGACCCCGCAGTACATCAGAGAAAATCTGGCGATCTTTGACTTCTCGCTGACGGACGACGAGACCGCAAAGCTCCGGGCGCTCAACGTCATGGAGCGCGTCGGCCCCGATCCGGATACATTTTTCTAAGGGGGACTTGAAATGGGAAAGAAGAAGTATGTGCTCTGCTACGGCGACTCGAACACCTGGGGAGTGACCCCGGACCGAAACGGCTTTTACAACTTTTTGCGCCGCGTCCCCGAGGACGAGCGCTGGACCGGTATCGCGCAGAATCTGCTCGGCGATGAATACAAGCTGCTCGTCGACGGAAACTGCGGGCGCACCACCGTCTGGGAGGACCCGATCGAGGGCGACAAGAACGGCAACCTCTATCTCAAGCCCTGCCTCTGGGCTCAGATGCCGCTCGACCTGGTCGTCATCATGCTCGGCACCAATGACCTCAAGCCCCGCTTCGCGGTGAATGCCTGGGATGTGGCGCTCGGCGTGGAGGTGCTCATCAACACGGTTCTCAAATCCGGCTGCGGCGAGGGCGGTACCACGCCGCCGATTCTGATCATGTCGCCGATTCTCGTCGGTGAGAACATCGGCGAGACCTGGCTCGACGGCATGTTCGGCGGCTGGGAGCGCGGCAAGCTGAGCCTCGACTTCGCGCGGCACTTTAAGACCGTGGCCGACAAGTACCACTGCCACTTCCTCGATGCGGCGCAGTACGCCCGCCCGTCGGATGAGGACTGCATCCACATCCGCCTGGAGGACCACAGGCCCCTCGGTGAGGCCGTGGCCGCCAAAATCAGAGAGATTCTCGGTTGATTCAGACAGGCGCCCGCAGAAAACTGCGGGCGCCTTTTTGTATAAAAGTTAGTGAAAACTACCTAAAATGAAAGAAAAATGTATCAAATGATACGATTTTTGGGGATTTTCTATTGAAATGGCCGCAGCGCTGTGCTACAATGGGCAGGCGACAGGAGGCGAGAATATGCCGGCAGCACTCACCAAGCGCCGCGAGCGCCAAAACGGAGCGCTTGCGGAAAATGAGCTCTTTCGCCGCTGCGACCCGCGCACGCTCCACTACACCGCGTGCCGCTTTCGCCGCGGGGAGAGCGTGCCGGACAGCCTCAATGGGCTGCCCTGCGTCGGCGTGGTCAGCGAGGGGAGCGTCGAGGTGTACTCAGTCGCCGGTGACGGCGGCGAACTCAACGTCAAAACACTCGTGCGCGGCGACATGTTCGGCATCTGCAACATCTTTGCGCGTTCGCCGCTGCCGACTGCTCTGCGCGCGGGGGCAAGGTGCGAGGTGCTCTACATCGCCAAGGACGAATTCGCGCGGCAGCTCACGGGCAGCCCCGAGCTCTTTCTCGAATATGCGGCGCTGCTCAATGAGAAGATCCAGTTTCTAAGCCTCAAGCTCGAGCTCGGCGCGGCCTCGACCTGCCGGGGGAGACTCGCCTGCTACCTGCTGCAGGCCGCGCAGGGGGACACGGTCCGCCTGACGGGGAGCAAGCAGCAGCTCGCAAGCCGGCTCGGCGTGAGCCGGGCAAGCCTGTTTCGCGAACTGGCTGCTCTCGAGCGGCAGGGAGCCATTGCGGTGCGCGGAGCGGAGATCACCATTTTGAACAGAGGCGCCCTTGAGCCGGACGGCTCGCCGACGCATCTTGTATAACAGCACAAAAAGGAGAAGAGAAATGAAAAAATTGCTTTCGCTGCTGCTTGCGGCAGTGTTGTGCCTCGCGATGTTCGCGGGGTGCGCCCCCAAGGAGACCACCGACCCCGATACGACTGACCCCGGTACGACCGACCCCGGGGCAGCGGATCCCGGTACGCAGGAGCCTGACGGCGAGGCGGCGCCGAAGACGACGTTTCGCATTGCATCTCTCAAGGGCCCGACGACCATGGGACTTGTCAAGCTCATGGACGACTCCGACAAGGGACAGGCGCGCCACGACTACCAGGTGACCATGCACGGCACCGCCGACGAGATTGTCCCTCTGCTCGCCAAGGGTGAGATCGATGTGGCGTTTGTGCCGTGCAACCTCGCGGCCGTCCTCTACCAGAAGACAGAGAAGGGCATTCAGATCGCGGGCATCAACTCGCTCGGCGTGCTCTACACCGTCGATACCGGCGACGAGGTGCATTCGGTGGCCGATCTCAAGGGCAAGACCATCTACACCGTCGGCAAGGGCACGACGCCCGAATTTTCGCTCAACTACATTCTGAGCCAGAACGGTCTCGAGCCGGGCAAGGATGTCACGGTGGAGTTCAAGTCCGAGGCGACGGAGGTCGCCGCCATGATCGCGCAGGGCCAGCAGGTCATCGCCATGCTGCCGCAGCCCTTTGTCGCAACGGCCATGGCCAAAAATGAGAATCTGCGCATCGCCCTTGACATGACCGAGGAGTGGGACAAAGTCGTCACCGACGGCAGCAGCCTCATCACCGGCGTCATCGTGGCGCGCCGGGAATTCATCGAGCAGAACGGGGCGGCCTTTGACGAGTTCCTCGAGGACTATGCGGCGTCGGTTTCGTTCGTCAACGGCGACGTCGATGCGGGCGCCGCGCTCGTGGGCGGATACGACATTGTGCCCGAGGCGATTGCAAAGACGGCGCTGCCGCTGTGCAACATCGTGAGCATCACAGGCAGCGAGATGAAAGACAAGGTCTCGGGCTACCTGAACGTGCTCTATGAGCAGAACGCCGAATCGGTGGGCGGAACCCTGCCGGACGACGGCTTCTACTATGTGAAATAGAAGAGTGGCGGCGCGCTCGGCGCGCCGTATGAGGTGAGGATATGAGCGCTCACGGCGCTGGCAGAGAAAAGCTCATAAAGACGGCGGCGGCCCTCTTCTGGGTCGCCGTCTGGCAGCTGGCGAGCATGGCGCTCGGAAGCGATTTGCTGCTCGCGTCGCCCGTCGCGGTGGCGCAGTCTCTCGTGCGCATGATGGGCGAGAGCGCGTTCTGGTCGGCGGTCGCCTTTTCCTCGGCGCGCATTGTGGGGGGCTTTGCCCTCGCGGTTGCGGTGGGCTGCCTCGCCGCAGTGCTCGCGGCGGCGTCGCGCGTGGCGCGCGCACTCATTGAGCCGCTGACGGCGGTGATTCAGTCGACGCCGGTCGCCTCGTTTATCATTCTGGCGCTGCTCTGGATCAGCTCGAGGAATCTCGCGGTCTTCATCGCCTTTCTGATGGTCTTTCCGGTCGTTTACCGCAATGTGCTCGAGGGCATCGTGCAGGTCGACGGCAAGCTGCTGCAGATGGCCCGTGTATTCCGGGTGCGCCCCGGCAAGCGCATGCGCTGCATCTATCTGCCGGCGGTGCTGCCCTATTTCACGTCGGCCTGCTCGGTGGGGCTTGGGCTGTGCTGGAAGTCGGGCATCGCCGCCGAGGTCATCGGTCTGCCCACGGGCTCCATCGGCGAGCGGCTCTATCAGGCGAAGATCTATCTGAGCACGGGCGAGCTCTTTGCGTGGACCGTGGCCATCATCGCGGTGAGCGTGGCCTTTGAAAAGCTCTTTTTGTACGCGCTTCGCGCAGCGGGGCGGCGCATTGTGACAGGAGGTGGCGCGCGTGGACATTGAGGTGAGAGATCTCACCAAGAGCTATGGCGGGCGCGTGGCGCTGCGCCCGGTGAGCTTTTGTCTGCCGCAGGGGGGCGTGCTCTACGTGATGGGCGCGTCCGGCGGCGGAAAGACGACGCTGCTGCACCTGATGATGGGCCTTGTGCGCCCCGACGGGGGAACGCTCACGGGCCTTTCGGGCAGACGCCTCGGCGCCGTGTTTCAGGAGAACCGCCTGTGTGAGCAGCTCGACGCGCCGGAGAATGTGGCGCTCGTACCGGGGGGAGACCGCCCGCGCAGGGAGCTGCTCGGACACTTCGCGCGAGTCGGTCTCACCGAGGCCGACTGCAAAAAGCCGGTCTCGCAGCTCTCGGGCGGCCAGAAGCGGCGCGTTGCTATTGTGCGCGCGCTTCTCTCGGACGCCGAGGTGCTCTTTTTCGACGAGCCTTTCAAGGGGCTTGACGCCGAGACCCGCCGCCGGGTCGTCTCATACACGGCGCAGGAGAGACGCGCGCGCAGCATGGTGATCGTCACCCACGACGGGGGGGACCGGGACCTGCTGCCGGGGGCGGAGCTTGTGCTCTCGGGAAATGTGAATAATCCGTGAAAAACCGCAAATTCTGTGGACAAGGCCGCCGCGCGGCGGTATAATAAGAGCCGTTACCCGGCTCTTACGGGTGATTCCGCCGGCAGGCGGACCGGTTCGCAAGTCTGCGGTTTTTTGCTGCGCGGCCGGCTGCCCGCCAAACGTTAGGAGGAAAGACCTTGAAACGCATCAAAAAGGCGCTTGCCGTACTACTCTCTGCCGGTCTGCTGCTCGGGCTCTTCGCGGGATGTTCCTCGAAAGACCCGGTGGTCGCGACCGTGCTCGGGCTCGACATCACCGCCTCGGAATACCGCTACTACCTGAATTTGCAGCGCAGCAGCTACATTGAGGCCACGGGCCTTACCTACGACCAGATCGGGAATGTCGCCATGGACGAAGAGGGAACCACTGTCGAGGAGTTCTCGCGCCAGACGGCGCTGAACCTCTGCGCGGTCAACCGTGTGCTCGACTGGAAGTTTGACGATCTCGGCCTCAAGCTCACCGATGAGGACAACAACACCGTTGAGACCCAGATTGCCAGCCTCAAGAGCTACTATGGCAGCGAGTCCAATTTCAAAAAAATGCTCAAGACCAACAATCTCACCGAGCAGGCGTTTCGCAACGTGCTGATGGCTTCAGTCAAGAGCCAGCGCATCGCGAACTATCTCTACGATGTGGACGGCCCGCAGGAGATCAGCGAGGATGAGATGCGCGAGTATTTCAACGACCAGTTTGTGCGCGTCAAGCAGATTGCCATCAAGACGGTCAACGACGCGGGCGGCGCGCTCGACGAGGAGACCATGAAAGCGCAGGAGCAGCTGTGCTACGACACCATCGACCGCATTCAGAAAAACGGCGAGGACTTTGAGACCGTCATGAGCGAGGTCAGCGAAGACACCGAGATGAAAGACGACCCGGACGGCTACATCTTTGACATCAACGCCGAATACGACGAGCAGTTCATGGAGCTTGCGTTTGGCCTGAAAGAGGGCTACGTGGGTATGGCACAGACCTCGTGGGGCTACTCGATCATCAAGAAGTATCCGCTCGACGACGAGAAGTACTTTGAGGACAACCGCGACTATGTGCTCACCATGATGAAAGGCAAGCGCATCGACGAGCTGGTCGGTCAGCTTGTCGTCGACAACCAGCCGGTGGTCGACGAGGCCGCCCTCGAGGAGGCATCGAAGCTGCCCAGCGAGCTGGCAAAGGCAAATTCATAAGCGATCAAGCCGCGTTTCGACGCGGCTTTTTCACATAATTTGACGCCCGGCGTATACAATGACATTACCCGCGTAACAGGGAGCGATACGGTTTTTCTGGGCAAAGTCAGAGCCCGGCTGTCCCGTCTGCCCTGCCAGACGCTGATTTCGCTCAGGAAAAATTTTGGCGGATCTGCAAATGTGAGAAATTGGCGCTGGCGCCGAGGCGGATTTCCTGCAGACGGACTGCCCCCTGTCCACGCGTGGCAGCGAAAAGAAGGAGTGTGTGACCATGAAACCGATTCTCTATTTCAAAATGGCGAGCTGTCCCTACTGCCGCGAGGCCGACCGCTTTCTCGAGGAACTCAAGGGTGAAAACCCCGCCTACCGGGACATCCCGATGCAGGTGGTGTTTGAGGAGCGCGAACCCGCGCTCGCCGAGCAGTACGACTACTACTATGTGCCGACGTTCTATGTCGACGGCGTCAAGCGCCATGAGGGCGCGCTGACCAGAGAAAAGCTCAAAGCCGTGCTCGACGAGGCTCTCGGCTGAGCCGACTTTTTTCCATTTGCCACTGCATAATTGTTCCAGACTTTACAAATAATATGGCAGGACGAACAAGACCGGCGGGGCGTGGCCCTCAGGGTTGTTGAGACGAAATAAGCCATTATTTGTATTGGAGGAACGACAGGGTTATGAAAGCGACAGGAATTGTCAGGAGAATTGACGATCTGGGGCGCGTCGTCATTCCCAAGGAGATCCGGCGCACCATGCGGATCCGTGAGGGAGCGCCCCTTGAGATCTACACCGACCGCGACGGCGAGGTGATCTTCAAAAAATACTCGCCCGTGGGCGAGCTCTCGGGCTTCTCGGCACAGTATGCCGAGGCCATCAACAAGACGCTGGGGCTGCCGGTGGTCATCACCGACCGCGACGCCACCATTGCGACGGCCGGCGTGCCCAAGCGCGACTACGCCGAGAAGCCGGTGACCACCGCGCTCGACAACGTCATGGAGCGCCGCGCGCTCTACTCCTACAAAAAGGAGGATCTCACCCCCATCCACGTCGTGGACGGGCAGGAGCGCGAGACCGTGCTCGTCGCGGCGCCGGTGCTCGCCGAGGGCGACGTGATCGGCTGCGTGACCATTCTCAGCGGCGAGCAGGCCGCGCGAGCGGGCGAGGTGGAGATCAAAATGGCCCAGGCGGCGGCGCTGTTTCTGGGCAAGCAGCTCGAGGAGTAGCTTTTTGCGCCGGGACACTTGCATTTTCGGCAGCGCTGTGCTATTATGATAACAATAGTTTAGGATGAAAGAGTGGGGTTTCCCACTCTTTCATTGCTGATAGGACGTTTTAGGAGGGGTGGCCTTGCCAAAGCATGCGAACATCCCCGAGCTTGTCACGGGGCTGTGCGAGCCCATCGCGCAGGAGCTCGGCGTGGAGCTGTGGGACGTGGAATTCAAAAAAGAGGGCTCGGACTACTTTCTGAGAATCTACCTCGACCGCGAGGGCGGCATCGACATCGACACCTGCGAGGCGTTCAGCCGGCGCATCAGCGACCTGCTCGACGAGGTCGACCCCATCGAGCAGGGCTACTACCTCGAGGTGTCGTCGGCCGGGCTCGACCGCACTCTCAAACGCGAGCGCGACTTCGAGCGCTTTCTCGGGGCCGTGGTCGACGTAGGGCTCTACCGCAAGTGGGAGAACAGCAAGCAGGTTCAGGGGGAGCTTGCGGCCTTTGACGCAGACAGCATCACCATCCGCCTGGACGAAAAGCCCCCGCGCGAGGTCCGCTTTGAGCGCAGGGACGTCGCGATCGTCAAACTCGCGGTGATCTTTTAAAACAACTTTTTTGACAGAATAGTAACGGAGGAGACAACCATGATTAACAGCGAGCTTTTTGAGGCTCTGGAGCTGCTGGCCAAGGAGACGGGGATCCCCAAGGACTACCTGATGTCGAAGATCGAGGCGGCGCTGCTCTCGGCCTACCGGCGCGACTACGGCGCGCAGGAGAACGTCTCGGTGACGATGAATCCCGAGAAAAACGAGATCAAGCTCATGCAGCGCCGCACGGCCGTGGAAGAGGTCACCGACCCCATCACGGAGATCCAGATCGACGAGGCGCGCAAGATCTCCAAGCGCACGCAGATCGGCGACGAGGTCGAGACCGAGCTCAAGACCAAAAACTTCGGGCGCATCTCGGCTCAGACCGCAAAGCAGGTCATCATTCAGGGCATCCGCGAGGCGGAGCGCGGGCTTGTGTACCAGGAGTTTGTCAGCAAGGAGCAGGAGATTCTCACCGGCGTCGTGCAGCGCGTCGACCCGCGCAGCGTGGTCATCGAGGTCGGCAAGACCGAGCTGTTTTTGATGAGCGGCGAGCAGATTCCCGGCGAGAGCTTCCGCGAGGGGCAGCGTGTGCGCGTGTATGTGGTGGAGGTCAAGTCCACCACCAAGGGGCCGCAGATCATCATCTCGCGCACCCACCCGGGCTTTGTCAAGCGCCTCTTTGAGCTCGAGGTGCCCGAGATCTACGACGGCGTGGTGGAGATTCGCTCCATCTCGCGCGAGGCGGGCTCGCGCACCAAGATCGCCGTCTACTCCAGCGACGAAAACGTCGATCCCATCGGCGCCTGCATCGGGCCGAAGGGCGCACGCGTGTCGAGCATCGTCAGCGAGCTCGGCGGCGAGAAGATCGACATTCTCAAATACAGCGACGACCCGACCGAGTTCATCGCCCAGGCGCTCTCCCCGGCGGAGGTCATCCAGGTGATCCCGCTCGAGGGCGAGAAGAACTGCCGCGTCATCGTGCCGGACGACCAGCTGTCGCTCGCGATCGGCAAGGAGGGGCAGAACGCCCGCCTCGCCGCCAAGCTGACCGGGTACAAAATCGACATCCGCCCGCTGTCGAACGCCGAGTTTTAAACCGCCGAGCGGGAAAGTGAGGCCATCGGATTGAAGACAAAAAAAATACCGCTGAGAATGTGTCTCGGCTGCGGCGAGATGCTCCCGAAGAGAGAGCTCATCCGCGTGGTGAAGTCCAGCGAGGGGGAGATCTCACTCGACGTCACCGGCAAGAAGCCCGGCCGCGGCGCCTACGTCTGCAAAAAGAGCGAGTGCTTCGCCAAAATGCGAAAGTCGAGGCGGCTTGAGTCCAAGCTCGCGGGCGCGATTCCACCCGAGGTCTATGAGAAGCTGGAGGAGGAATTGCAGCAGTATGAATAACCGGTTTTTGTCGCTGCTCGGGCTCGCCTACAAGGCGGGACGGGTCAAGGTCGGCATGGAGGCAGCGCGCAGCGCCCTGGGCCAGAACGAGGCCTGGCTGGTCGTGGCCGCGGCCGATATCACCGAGAAGAACAATCTGAAGCTGCACAACATGCTGCGAAGCGTGGAAGAGCCGCGGGGGGCTGTCATTCGCTGCCCCAACACGGCGGCTGAAGTCGGCGCCGCGCTCGGAAAGCCGCCGGTCATGGCGGCCGCTGTCACCGATCGGGGATTTTCCGAGGCGCTGCGCAAACTGTTGGAAACAGGCACTGGAGGAGGGGACATATGAGTAACATCATCAAATACAGGGTCCACGAGGTCGGCAAGGACTTTGAGCGGACCAGCAAGGAAATCATTGAGACCATCGCCCCGTATTACCCGGGGAACAAAAATCACATGACGTCTCTGGAGGATGCCGAACTCGACATCGTCTTTGAGAAGTTCACGCAGGACAACGCGGTGGAGAGCTTCGAGAAGTACTTTGCCGACACCGAGAAGCCGCCGGAGGAGAAGAAGCCCGCGCCGGCGGCACAAGCCGCGCCGCAGGCGCCGGCAGCCGCGCAGCCTCAGACACAGGCGGCGCCGCAGGCTCCTGCCTCGCCACAAGCGCAAGCCGTGCCGCAGGCACCGGCAGCGCCCCGCCCGCAGGCGGGGCCGCAGCGTCCTCCCATGCAGGGGGCGCCGCGCCCGGCGCAGCAGGGTCAGGGCCGCCCGATGCAGCAGGGTCAGAGACCCGGCGGCCCGCGTCCGGGTCAGCAGGGACAGCGCCCGGGTCAGCCCATGCAGGGCCAGAACCGCCCGCCGATGCGCCCGGGTCAGGCTCCCGCACAGGGGCAGCGTCCGATGGGCGGCCAGCCGCCGCGCCCGGCACAGCCCCAGCGTCCGCAGCAGCCGAGAGTTCAGACCCGCCGCGAGGGCAGCCAGATTGTCGACACCCGCGGCAGCAACGTCGATCTGTCGCGCTACGATGAGAGAATCGACGCGCTGGTACCGGACCGCGTCAAGAATGTGGGCCCGGGCAAGCAGAAGTTTAAAAAGAACAACAACCGCCGCCCGGCGGGCGTGCGCCCGAAAGTGGAGACCGAGGCGGAAAAGCTCAAGCGTCTGGAGCTTGAGAAGGCGAGAAAGGCCACGCTCAAGATCACCATTCCCGACGAGATCGTCGTCAGCGAGCTCGCGACCAGGCTCAAGAAGACCAATGCCGACGTCGTCAAAAAGCTCATGCTGCTCGGCGTGATGGCGAATGCCAACCAGGTCGTCGACTTTGACACGGCGGCGCTCGTCTGCGAGGAGTTCAAGGTTAAATACGAGAGAGAGATTGTTGTCACCATCGAGGAGAGACTGATCGACGACAGTGACGACGCCGATGAGAATCTCGAGCCGAGAAGCCCGGTCGTGGTGGTCATGGGCCACGTCGACCACGGCAAGACCTCGCTGCTCGATGCCATCCGTGACGCGCATGTCACCGCCACCGAGGCGGGCGGCATCACCCAGCACATCGGCGCATACAAGGTCAACAAAAACGGCCGCGACATCACATTCCTCGACACCCCCGGCCACGCCGCTTTCACCGCCATGCGCGCGCGCGGCGCGAACATCACCGACATTGCGATTCTGGTCGTCGCGGCGGACGACGGCATCATGCCGCAGACCGTCGAGGCCATCAACCACGCAAAGGCCGCCGGCGTGTCAATCATCGTGGCCATCAACAAGATGGATAAGCCCGAGGCGAACCCCGAGCGCGTCAAGCAGGCACTCACCGAGCACGGTCTGGTGCCGGAGGAGTGGGGCGGCGACGTGATCTGCGTGCCGGTCTCGGCGCTCAAGCACGAGGGCATTGAAGAGCTGCTCGAGATGGTGCTGCTCACCGCCGACATGCTCGACCTCAAGGCGAACCCGAACCGCGCGGCCAAGGGAACGGTCGTCGAAGCCAAGCTCGACAAGGGCCGCGGCCCGGTCGCGACTCTGCTGGTGCAAAACGGCACGCTCCATGCGGGCGACGTCATCATCGCGGGCACGGTCGTGGGCCGTGTGCGCGCCATGACCGACGACAAGGGCCGCAAGATCACCGACGCGCCGCCCTCCACGCCGGTGGAGATCATCGGTCTGTCCGACGTGCCGGCGGCGGGCGACATCTTCCACGCGGTGGCGGACGAGAAGATGGCGCGCGAGCTCGCTGAGCAGCGCCGCCAGGAGGAGAAGGAGAAACAGTTCAAGTCGACGCAGAAAGTGTCGCTCGACGATCTGTTCAGCCAGATTCAGCAGGGCGAGATCAAGGATCTCAACATCATCGTCAAGGCTGACGTACAGGGCTCGGTGGAGGCCGTGAAGACCTCGCTTGAGCGCCTGTCGAACGACGAGGTGCGCGTGCGGGTCATCCACGGCGGCGTGGGCGCCATCACCGATTCCGACCTGATGCTCGCCAACGCCTCGAACGCCATCATCGTGGGCTTCAACGTGCGCCCCGACGCGCAGACGCGTGAAAACGCCCACGCGCAGAACGTCGACATCCGCACCTACCGCGTCATCTACGAGTGCATCGAGGAGATCGAGACTGCCATGAAGGGCATGCTCGCGCCGAAGTACCGCGAGAATGTCCTCGGCCACGCCGAGGTGCGCCAGACGTTCAAGGTGTCGGGCATCGGCACCATCGCGGGCTGCTACGTCACCGACGGCAAGATCGTGCGAAACGCCAAGGTGCGCGTGCTGCGCGACAGCGTGGTCATCGCCGAGACCGAGCTCGACTCGCTCAAGCGCTTCAAGGACGACGCCAAGGAAGTGGCCCAGGGTTACGAGTGCGGTATGGGCCTTGTGCGCTACAACGACATCAAGGAGGGCGACGTGATCGAGGCCTACGTGATGGAGGAGTACCGCGAGTAACGAAAACTTTTCAAACCCGCCCGGAGAACTTCGGGCGGGTTTGGGGCATCTTAATAGAGAAATTTGATAAGGAGGTGCGCCCTATGGCAAAATACCGCAGCGGCAGGATTGACGAGGAGGTCAAACGGGAGCTTGCGGCTGTCATCCGCGAGCTCAAGGATCCGCGCATTCCGCTGATGACGAGCGTGGTCAAGGTCCATGTGACGCCCGACCTGAAATTTGCCAAGGCCTATGTCAGCATCATGGGCGACGACGAAGCCGTCCGCGAGGCTGTGAAAGGACTTCAGAGCGCGGCGGGCTTTGTGCGCCGCGAGATCGGCGCGCGGCTCGCTCTGCGCTACACGCCGCAGTTTACCTTTGTGGCGGACGATTCCATCGCGCACGGCGCACACATCGCAAAGCTCCTGCGGGAGATTGACACAGACGGAGGTGACCAGAGTGGAGAGGACAGCAGCATTCTGGAGGAATAGGCAGCTCGCGGCCGAGCTTTTGAAAGCGGCCGACGACATTCTGCTCATCACGCACCGCAGGCCGGACGGCGACACGCTCGGCTCCGCCGTCGCGCTCGCCGACGCTCTGCGTCAGAGGGGAAAGCTCGTCCAGGTAGTCTGCTCGGATGAGGTGACACCGAAGTACCGCTTTCTCACCGGCGGTGAGAGCGCTCTGCGCCAGAGCATTGCCCCGCGCTTTGTGGTGGCGGTCGATGTGGCCGACGAGAGCATGTTCGGCGGGGAGCTTGCCCGCTTTGCGGGGCAGGTGGACCTTGTGATCGACCACCACGGCTCAAATGCCGGCTACGGCAGGCGCTGCAATCTGATTGAACCGGGCTATGCCGCGACGGGCGAGCTCGTCTATGAGCTCATCGGCGAGCTCGGCGCGACGCTGACGACTGAGATGGCACGCGCTCTCTACACCGCGATTTCGACCGACACCGGCTGTTTTCGCTTTGCGAACACCACGGCGAACACCCATGCGGTGGCGGCCGCTCTCATGGAGACCGGCTTTGACCCGGGCGAGCTCAACTACGAGCTCTTCATGGTGAAGAGCCGCACCCGCATTCAGGTGGAGGCCGCCGCATATAAGACGCTTCGCTTTTACCACGGCGGGCGCGTCGCAGGCACCCATATCACAGCGCAGCAGATGGCGGCGCTCGGAGCGAACGAGGACGACGTGGACAATCTTGTGGCCATTCCGCGGGCGGTCGAGGGCGTTGTGATCGGCTTTTCGCTCAGAGAGTGCGGCCCGGACGAGTACAAGGTCTCGGTGCGCACAAATGCCCCGGTAGACGCCGCACGGCTCTGCATGCGCTTCGGCGGCGGCGGGCATCTGCGCGCCGCGGGCTGCACACTGCACGCGCCGCTCGACGAGGCGCTGCGCCTGTTTGTCGAGGCGGCGGGCGGGGAGCTTGCCGCCTGCGGGGAGTAGGTGGCGCGGTGGCGGAACTCTGCGGACTTTTAAATCTCAACAAGCCCGCCGGCATCTCCTCCTTTTTTGCCGCGCGCAAGGCGGCGAGAATCGTGGGAGCCCGGAAGTGCGGTCACACGGGCACACTCGATCCGGCGGCGGACGGCGTGCTCGTCGTGCTGCTCGGGCGGGCGACCAAATTTTCCGAATACATCATGGCGGCGCGCAAGACCTACCGCGCGGCCTTTCAGCTCGGCGTTGCGACCGATACGCTCGATTTGACGGGCGAGGTGACGGCCCGCGGGGCGTTCGCCCACCTCACGGCGGGGGACATCGAGGCGCTGCTGCCGCGCTTTCGGGGGACTATCACCCAGACGCCGCCGATGTACTCGGCCGTTCAGGTCGACGGGCGGCGGCTCTACGATCTGGCGCGGCAGGGAGTTGAAGTGGAGCGCGAGGCGCGAGAAGTCGAGGTGGAGGAGCTCACGCTTCTCAGCTACGACGCGGCCTCGGGCAGCGGAGAGCTGCGCATCGCCTGCGGCAAGGGCACCTATGTGCGCACGCTGATCGACGATCTCGGGCGTGCGCTCGGCTGCGGCGCCGCGATGGGGCGGCTGACCCGCGAGCGAAACGGCGCATTTTCTCTTGAGGACGCCGTCGGCTTTGACGAGCTTGAGGCGCTGGTCAAAGACGGCGGTCTCGGGCGGCACATTGTGAGCATTGAGAGCTATTTCTCCGAACTGCCCCGCTTCGCGCCGGACGATTTTTTCGCAAGGCTTCTGCAAAATGGCCTCTCGGTTGCGCAGCGCAAAATGGGCACCGCCGTCCCCGAGGGGGAGCTGTGCAACCTCTACGACCGCGCGGGGCGCTATTACGGCCTTGCAAAGGGCGTCGTGCGCGGGGGCGAGCTCTGCCTCTATCTCGAAAAACGGGTGTGATTATGGAGCGAATCAAACTGACTGACAACCGGGTGAGCGGCCCCGTGGTCGTGGCCCTCGGAAATTTTGACGGGCTGCACCTCGGCCACAGAGAGCTGATTGAAAGAGCCGTGGGCGAGGCGCGCCGACGGGGCGGGCGAAGCGTGGTGTACACCTTTGACCGGCACCCCGAGAATGTGCTCACCGGGCGCACGGTGACGCCCTACCTGATGACGCGCGAGCAGAAGATCGCGCGCCTGCGCGAATTCGGGGTGGACGAGGTCTGCTTTGAGCACTTCACCCGCGCGTTTGCCGATATGAGCCCCGCGGAATTTGTCGAATCGGTTCTGGTGGACGCGCTCGGAGCGGCCTGCGCCGTAGTCGGCTTCAACTACCACTTCGGCAGCCGGGGCAGCGGCGACGCGGCGGCTCTGCGGCAGCTCTGCGCGGCGCACGGGATGGACTGCGAGATCGTCGACGGACTCACCCGCGACGGCATTGTCATCAGCTCCTCGCACATCCGCACGCTGATTCTCGCGGGGGATGTGGCGGGGGCAAACGAGCTTCTGGGCTACCCTTTTACGCTGACGGGGCCTGTGCTCCACGGAAAGAAGCTCGGGCGCACGCTCGGCGCGCCGACCATCAACCAGCGCTTTCACGAGGGGTCGATCACCCCGGCCTACGGCGTCTACGTGACGACGGCCGAGATCGGCGGCGCGCTCTACCGCGGGGTCACCAACGTCGGCATCCGCCCGACGGTGGAGGACACGCAGCAACTCAACGCCGAGACCTACGTCATGGACTTTGAGCGGGAGATCTACGGCGAGAGCGTCACCGTGCGCTTTCTCGAGGCCATCCGGCCGGAGCGGCGCTTTGCGTCGATCGAGGCGCTTCGCGAACAGCTCATGCGCGACATCGAGACGGCCCGGCAGTACTTTGCGAAAAACGCTCTGTAGAAAGCGCGCCAGGGGCTTTACAAACAGCGACAGGCCTGATATAATTTATAAGCACATCTGTGCCCATAGAATACTCACGGCGCGGTCTGCGGGATATGTCCTGTCATTACAGGGTCTCCCGCCGCAGACTATGTCGCGAGCGAATGAAAACGGAGGAACGAACATGTTAAAAGAGCAGAAGACCCAGATCATCGAGCAAAACCGCATCCACGAGACCGACACCGGCTCGCCCGAGGTTCAGATCGCCATTCTCACCGAGAAGATCAACCACTTAAACGAGCACCTCAAAATCAACAAGAAAGACCATCATTCCAGAAGAGGTCTGCTCAAAATGGTCGGTAAGAGAAGAAGCCTTCTCAACTACCTCATGAAGAAGGACATCAACCGCTATCGCGCCATCATCGAGAAGCTCGGCATCAGAAAGTAATAGGTGAAAGAGGGACTTTTTGTATAAAAAGTCCCTTTCGCATATGCCCCCGCGGGCGCCGGCCGCCCGCGGGTCACTCACAAAAAAGACGGGATGACGGCACATTTAGCAATTACACAAGCCCCCGCACGGCGGGAATTTGTGTAAATGCTAACTGCGTCGGTCCCGCGCAATGGAGGGAAATTCATGTTATTTGAAAACGCAAGAAAATTTGAGACAACCATCGCCGGGCGGCCCTTTGTGGTGGAAACCGGCAAGCTCGCGCAGCTCGCAAACGGCTCCTGCCTTGTGCGCTACGGCGAGACCGTCGTGCTCGCGACGGCGACCGCCTCGGCAAAGCCGCGCGACGGCATCGACTTCTTCCCCATGTCGGTCGACTATGAGGAGAAGCTCTACGCCGCGGGCAAAATCCCCGGCTCGTTTATGAAGCGTGAGGGAAAGCCCAGCGAGAAGGCGATTCTGACCAGCCGCGTCATCGACCGCCCGATTCGCCCGCTCTTCCCGAAAGACATGAGAAACGACGTCACCATCGTGACGACCGTCATGTCGGTCGACCCCGACTGCTCGCCCGAAATCACGGCCATGATCGGCGCGTCAATTGCCATCTCCATCTCGGACATCCCGTGGAACGGCCCGATTTCCGGCGTGTCGGTGGGTCTGGTCGACGGTCAGATCGTCATCAACCCGACGGCGGAGCAGAAAGGGAAAAACGATCTGCAGATGACAGTCGCGAGCTCCGCCCAAAAGGTGGTCATGATCGAGGCGGGCGCGAACGAAGTGCCCGAGGACAAGGTCTACGAGGCCATTATGGAGGGCCACAGGGCCAACATTGAAATCGTCAAATTCATCGAGGACATCAAGGCCCAGATCGGCAAGCCGAAATTCGACTACCAGTCGATGGAAGTGCCGGCCGACATGTATGAGGAGCTCAAGGACTTTGTACTCGACGATCTGAAAAAGGCGCTCGACACCGACGACAAGGAGACCCGCGAGAACGGTCTCAAAGAGGTCTACGACAAGGTCTTTGAAGCCTTTGGCGAGAAGTACACCGACGCCGCGGTGGTCAACGAGTGCCTCTACAAGCTGCAGAAATATGTGGTGCGCCGCTGGCTGCTCGACGAGCAGAAGCGCGTCGACGGCCGCGACATGGATCAGATTCGTCCGCTCGCGGCCGAAGTGGGGCTGCTGCCCCGCGTTCACGGCTCGGGCCTGTTTACCAGAGGCCAGACCCAGGTGCTGACCATTGCGACGCTCGCGCCCCTGTCGGAGAAACAGAGAATCGACGGCATCGACGACGAGACCGAGAAGCGCTACATGCACCACTACAACTTCCCGAGCTACTCGGTCGGTGAGACCAAGCCCTCGCGCGGCCCCGGCCGCCGCGAGATCGGCCACGGCGCCCTCGCCGAGCGCGCGCTCGTGCCGGTGATTCCGTCGGACGAGGAGTTCCCCTACACCATCCGCCTGGTCAGCGAGGTGCTCTCGTCGAACGGCTCGACGTCGCAGGGCTCCATCTGCGGCTCGACGCTCGCGCTGATGGACGCCGGTGTGCCGATCAAAAAGCCGGTCGCGGGCATCTCCTGCGGCCTTGTCACCGAGGGCGAGCGCTGGCTGACTTTCACCGACATTCAGGGCATTGAGGACTTCTTCGGCGACATGGACTTCAAGGTCGCCGGTACGAAAGACGGCATCACGGCCATCCAGATGGACCTCAAGATCGACGGCCTGACGCCCGAGATCATCCAGAGCGCCTTTGAGCGCACCCACAAGGCGAGAATGTACATTCTCGACGAAGTCATGCTCAAGGCCATCGACAAGCCCCGCGAGGAGCTCTCGAAGTATGCGCCCAAGATGACCACGCTCTACATCGACCCCGAAAAGATCCGCGACGTCATCGGCTCGGGCGGCAAGGTCATTCAGAAGATCGTGGCCGACACCGGCGCGAAGATCGACATCGAGGATTCCGGCCGCGTCATGATCGCCGCCGTGGATCAGGAGAGCGGCAAGATGGCCGAGCGCATCATCCGCTCCATCGTGGACGATCCCGAGGTGGGCGCCGTCTACATGGGCAAGGTCACGCGGCTGATGACTTTCGGTGCGTTTGTGGAGATCGCCCCCGGCAAGGAGGGCCTCGTGCACATCAGCAAGCTCGACAACCACCGTGTGGAGAAAGTCGAGGACGTGGTGTCTGTGGGCGACGAGATCATGGTCAAAGTCACCGAGATCGACGACAAGGGCCGCATCAACCTCTCGCGCAAGGACGCCCTGCCGAAGAACTGAGAAAACCGAACAGATCACAAAAGCGGGTTTGGGCAACTGAACCCGCTTTTCTAAAGAGGGGCATATGATAGAGAAAATCACACTGGACAATGGACTGACGGTCGTACTCGAGCGTATGCAGAACGTGGGCAGCGCCTCGGTCGGCATCTTCGTCAAGAGCGGCTCGCTGCACGAGACCAAAGAGGAACTCGGCATCGCCCACTTCATCGAGCACATGCTCTTCAAGGGCACCGAGACCCGCTCGGCGCGCCAAATTGCCGAGGAGTTTGACGACATCGGCGGCCAGGTAAACGCCTTTACCTCGAAAGAGCTCACCTGTTTCTACGCAAAGGTGCTCGGCTACTCGCTGCCCAAGGCCATTTTGATTCTCTCGGATATGCTCACCCACTCGAAATTTGACCCCGCAAACATCAAAACCGAGCGAAACGTCGTACGCGAGGAGCTCTCGATGTACGAGGACTCGCCGGAGGACCTGGTGTGCGACAGCCTGCTCGAAAAAGTCTGGAGCGGCTCGAAGCTCGCCTACAATATCCTCGGCACGGCGGGCTCCATCCGCAGCTTCAACCGCGAGATGGCGCTCGGCTATATGCGCCGCAACTACACGCCGTCGAACATGGTGGTCTCCATCGCGGGGAGCTTTGAGCGCGACGAGGTGCTCGCGGCGCTGCGCGGGGCGCTCGGCTTCGACTGCCCGCCGCCGCCCGTTCGCGAGGAGTATGAGGTGCACTACGAGCCCTCGCTCGTGGTGCGCAAAAAGGACATTGAGCAGAATCACCTCTGCCTTGGCGTGCCGGGACTGCCGCTCGGCCACCCGAAGCGCTTTGAGTTGGCGGTGCTCAGCAACATCCTCGGTGAGGGCATGTCGAGCCGTCTCTTTCAGAGACTGCGCGAGGAGATGGGGCTTGTGTACACGGTCTACACCTTTTTGGCAAACCACGAAAAGGCGGGCTTTTTCGGCATCTACTCGGCCCAGACGGCCGAGGCCGAGAGCCAGGCGATCGAGCTGATCAGAGGGGAGCTTGAGAGCGTTGCGCGCGACGGCGTGACCGACGAGGAGGTGCGCCGCGCAAAAGAGCTTTTGAAGACCAACATCGTCATGGGCTACGAGAGCAGCTTCAACCGCATGAACCGAAACGCCCGCGACGAGATCTTCCGCGGCCGCTTTGTCAAGGCAAAGGAGATCACCGCGCTGATCGACGCGGTGGACACCGCCGCCGTCAGCGAGCGGGCGGGCGCGCTCTTTGAGCCGGACAAGTTCTCTCTCGGCGTGGTCGGCAGAACAAGGCCGCGCGAGGAGTACCGCCGGGAGCTGGCGTGAGGTCTTTTCAAAGGGCGAAACTTGCGCTATACTAAAAGGGGAAACGGAAGCTTGAAGAGGGGCGCCGGTATAAAGGGCGCCGCAGTGGTATAAGATATTGTTGACAGTCCGTGGAAAGGAGAGTCGATGGTATGAAAAACCCGATTGAGCATCCTCTGAACGACGAGAAAGTCTATGACGCAATTTTTGACGACCCGTTTGAGCTGAGCATTGAGGACGACCCGGGCGGGCCCGAGGAGAATCCCCTGCAGAGAGTGAGCTATCCAAAGCGGGCCGAGCCCTATGAGCCAAACCCCGTGATACGAAACTTCAACGCGGCCGACGATCCCGACGGGCCGCTGTGAGAACGGCATGGCCGGCGAGTGACACTCGCCGGCTTTTTTTGCGCATGAACCGACGCTTTCCCGTCCATACTCAAAAGTGAGAACAGTTTGAAGGTGGAATGAAAGCGTGAATCGATTTTCTCCCAGGGCGCAGCACGCGCTCAACGAGGCGCTCGCCTCGGCGCAGCGGGCGGGACACAGCTATGTCGGCAGCGAGCATCTGCTCTTGTCGCTCGCGCGCGAGAAAGGCTCGAGCGCGGCAGACGCACTGCGCCGTGCCGGGCTGGACGACAAGAAAATTCAGCTTCAGATCGAGCTGCTTGTCGGGCAGGGCACGCCCTCGCGGCTGCTGCCGTCGGATATGACCCCCAGTCTCAAGCAGATCATCGAGCTGTCGCTTCTGGAGTCGCGCAGTCAGGGCCAGAGTGTGATCGGCAGCGAGCATCTGCTGCTCGCCCTGCTCAAGCAGCCCGGCTGCCGGGCGCGCAGCATTCTCACGCGGCTCGGCGCGGATGTGGATCTGATCTGCGGGGAGCTGACCCACTGGACCGGCGACGGCCTGCCGCTCGAATTCGGCGGGGACGAGTCGCCGCTTTTGAAGACCCAGACGCTCAAGAACTTCGGCGTGGATCTGACGGCCCAGGCCCGCTTCGGGCGCATTGACCCGCTCATCGGCCGCGACGGGGAGATTCGCCGGCTCACCCAGATTCTCTGCCGGCGGCAGAAGAACAACCCCGTTCTCATCGGCGAGCCGGGCGTCGGCAAGACAGCCATCGCCGAGGGACTGGCGCTTCTCATCGCGAAAAACCGCGTGCCCGAGGGACTTCGCGGCAAGCGGGTGGTGATGCTCGATCTCGCGGGCATGATCGCGGGTGCCAAGTACCGCGGCGAGTTTGAGGAGCGGCTCAAGAACACGCTCGCCGAGGTCAAGAAGATCGGCAATCTCATTTTGTTCATTGACGAGATCCACATCATTGTCGGCGCGGGCGCGGCCGAGGGGGCGGTGGACGCGGCCAACATCTTAAAGCCCTCGCTCGCGCGCGGCGAGTTTCAGGTGATCGGCGCGACCACCACCGAGGAGTACCGCCGTTACATTGAAAAGGACTCGGCGCTCTCGCGGCGCTTTCAGCCGATCATGGTTGAGGAGCCGGACTGTGAGCGCAGCATCGAGATTCTCAAGGGCGTGCGACCGCGCTATGAGCAGTTTCACCGGGTGAAGATCGACGACGAGGCCATTGAGGCCGCGGTGCGGCTCTCCAAGCGCTACCTGCCCGAGCGGCGGCTGCCCGACAAGGCCATTGACCTGATCGACGAGGCGGCGGCCAAGCTGCGCATTGCAGCCGCCGACCGGCCGCCCGCGCTGCCCGCCGAGCCGCCCCGTGTGAGCGAGGAGCGCGTGCGCGCCCTGCTCGGGGAGATCACGGGCATTCCGATCAGCGAACCGGGCGGCGGGGCCGGGCGGGAATTTGTAGAGCTTGAGCAGATTCTCGAGCAGTCGGTCATCGGCCAGAGCGAGGCGGTGAAGAAAGTGGCGGGCGTCATCCGCCGCAGCAGGGCGGGGCTCGCCGACGAGCGCCGGCCGACGGGCTCGTTTCTCTTTCTCGGGCCGACGGGCGTCGGCAAGACGGAACTTGCGCGAGCTCTTGCGCGGGCGCTCTTTCAGAGTGAGGAGGCGGTTATCCGCCTCGATATGGCCGAGTACATGGAGAAGAACAGCGTCTCCAAGCTCATCGGTTCGCCGCCGGGCTATGTCGGCTACGAGGAGGGCGGCCAGCTGACCGAGAAAGTGCGCCGGCACCCCTACTCCATCATTCTGCTCGACGAGATTGAAAAGGCCCACCCCGAGGTCTTCTCCATGCTGCTGGCCGTTCTCGAGGACGGCAGGCTCACCGACTCGTCGGGTCGCACGGTGGACTTCTGCAACACCGTGATCATCATGACCTCGAACATCGGCGCGCGCAGCATGGCGGCGGGAAGCCAGCCGCTCGGCTTCGCGGCGGCGGACGGCGCGGATACGGGCCGCCGCGAGCGGGCGCTCGAGGAGCTCAAGCGGGTGTGCAGCCCGGAGTTTCTCAACCGCATCGACGAGATTGTGGTCTTCTCGCCGCTCTGTGAGCGCGACTGCGCGGTGATCGCGCGGCGGCTGCTCGGCGAGCTCAAAGACCGGCTCGCCCGCCAGCAGGTTCACCTCGAGATGGATGAGAGCCTCGCGCAGCACATCGCAAGCCGTGGCTACTCGGCGCGCTACGGTGCGCGGGCGCTGCGGCGGCTGACCCAGTCGGAGATCGCCGACGAGCTTGCGACGATGATTCTGCGCGGCGAGCTCACACCGGGCGAGCGCGGCGTGCTCGAGATGCGCGAGGGCAAACTCACCGTGCGCCGCAAGGCGCTGATTCCCTGACCGGGCGGGGCACAGGCGCTTGACATCGGCGGCCGCTTTCACTAGAATAGAACAATAGACACCCCAATGAAAGCAGGTCCCCGTGCGGGACGGATAGGAGCAGGACATGGACAACACGAACAAGACGATGGAAAAAATCGTAGGCCTCTGCAAGAACAGAGGCTTTGTATACAGCGGCTCGGAGATCTACGGCGGCCTTGCCAACACCTGGGACTACGGCCCGCTCGGGGTGGAGTTCAAAAACAACGTCAAGCGCGCCTGGTGGAAGAAGTTTGTGCAGGAGTCGAAGTACAACGTCGGACTTGACAGCGCCATTTTGATGAACCCGCAGGTCTGGGTGGCGAGCGGCCATGTAGGCGGCTTTTCCGACCCGCTGATGGACTGCAGGGACTGCAAGACCCGCCACCGCGCCGACCAGCTCATCGAGGACGCCGTGCCCGGCGTGAGCACCGCCGGCTGGTCGAACGAGCAGATGCTCGACTACATCCGCGACAACGGCATCAAGTGCCCGAACTGCGGCTCGGCGAACTTCACCGACATCCGCAAGTTCAATCTGATGTTCAAGACTTTTCAGGGTGTCACCGAGGACAGCAAAAATGAGATCTACCTGCGCCCAGAGACCGCGCAGGGCATCTTCGTCAACTTCAAAAACGTCGCGCGCACCACGCGCAAGAAGATCCCCTTCGGCATCGGTCAGGTGGGCAAGTCCTTCCGAAACGAGATCACGCCCGGCAACTTCACGTTCCGCACCCGCGAGTTTGAGCAGATGGAGCTGGAGTTCTTCTGCAAGCCCGGCACCGATCTCGAGTGGTTTCGCTACTGGAAAGACGCCTGCGAGAACTTTTTGTACTCGCTCGGCATGAAGAAGGAGAATCTGCGCCTGCGCGACCACGAGAAAGAGGAGCTGTCGCACTACTCGAACGCGACGACCGACATCGAGTATCTCTTCCCGTTCGGCTGGGGCGAGCTGTGGGGCATCGCCGACCGCACGGACTTTGATCTCAAGCAGCACCAGAACACCTCCGGCGAGTCGATGGAGTACTTTGACGCCGAGACCAATGAGAAATACATCCCCTACTGCGTCGAGCCGTCTCTCGGCGCGGACCGTGTGGCGCTCGCGTTCCTGGTCGACGCCTACGACGAGGAGGAGGTCGGCGAGGGCGACACCCGCGTGGTGCTGCGCCTACACCCCTGTCTCGCACCTTTCAAGGCGGCGGTCCTGCCGCTGTCGAAAAAGCTCGCGGGCCCGGCCGGCGAGCTCCACGAGAGCCTCGCGAAGAGATTTCCGGTCGACTACGACGACGCCGGCTCCATCGGCAAGCGCTACCGCCGCGAGGATGAGATCGGCACGCCTCTGTGCATCACCTACGACTTTGACAGCGAGACCGACGGCTGCGTGACCGTGCGCGACCGCGACACCATGCAGCAGGTGCGCATTCCGATCGCCGAGGTGGCGGACTACATCGACGCAAAGCTCACATTCTGATTTTCCGGCGGCGCGCTGTTCGGCGCGCCGCTTTTCTATTGCGAAAGCCGCGCAAATCCTGTAAGATAGACATACAAAGACAAGACCGGGGAGGAGAATGGGACTTTGAGAATCGACAAGGAGAACTACTACCTCGACATTGCCGAGACCGTTTTGGAGCGGGGCACCTGCCTGCGGCGCAACTACGGCGCCATCATTGTCAAAAACGACGAGATCATCTCGACCGGCTACTCCGGCGCGCCGCGCGGGCGAAAGAACTGCACGTCGCTGAAATTCTGCATGCGCGACAAGCTCAATATCCCGTCCGGGCAGCGCTACGAGCTCTGCCGCTCGGTGCACGCCGAGGCGAACGCCATCATTTCAGCCCCGCGCCACAACATGATCGGCGCGACGCTCTACCTCGTCGGGCGTGACGCCAAGACCGGGGAGATCAACCCGGACTCCGATTCCTGCTCCATGTGCAAGCGGCTCATCATCAACGCGGGCATCACCAAGGTGGTCATCCGCCGCACCAAAACGACCTACTCGGCCATCGACGTGCGCGACTGGATTTTCAACGACGACTCACTGCAGGAGGAATTTTGATTTTGAGGGCGGGGCCGATGCCCCGCCCTTTGACTGGGGGAACCGATATGCAGAAAGTGGCGCTTGTCACCGGAGCGTCCGGCGGCATCGGCGCGGCGGCAGCGCGCCGCCTCGCCCGGGACGGGTGCGCGGTGGCGCTGCACTACCACAGAGGGCGGGAACGCGCCGAGGCGCTCGCGGACGAGCTCTCGCGCGAGGGGCTGCGGGTGTGCGCGGCGGGAGCGGATCTTCGCGACGGCGCGCAGATCGCCGCTCTCTTTGCGCAGGTCGAACGGGAGCTCGGGCCGGTCGACATTCTCGTCAACAACGCGGGTGTCGCGCGCATCCAGATGCTCTGCGACGCGAGCGAGGGGGATTTTGACGAGCTCTTCGGCGTCAATGTGAGAGCGGCTTTCCTCTGCATCCGCGCGGCGCTTTCGCACATGGTGCACGAGAAGTGGGGGCGCATTGTCAACGTCTGTTCCATGTGGGGCGAGGTGGGCGCCTCCTGCGAGGCGCTCTACTCGGCGTCAAAGGCGGCGCTCATCGGGCTGACGAGGGCGCTTGCCAAGGAGCTCGGCCCGAGCGGCATCACGGTGAATGCCGTCTCGCCCGGCGTGATCGACACGGCGATGAACGCCTCGCTCGACGCGGCGGCGCTCGCGGCGCTGTGTGAGGAGACGCCCGTCGGCCGCCTGGGCACGCCCGACGAGGTCGCCGAAGCCATCGCCTTTCTCGCGGGGGAGGGCGCCGCCTTTGTCACGGGGCAGGTGCTCGGTGTCAACGGCGGGATGGTCGTCTAATTGTGAAAATCGCGACAATTTGCCGTTTGGCTCTTCCCCTTTGTCCCAATTTGCGGTAAAATAAAAGAAAGCTTCGCCAGTGCGGAGAATTCAATGAAGATGGGAGAGATACCAGTGCCTTTAGTCAATACAGTCGAAATGTTCAAAAAGGCCTACGAGGGCGGCTACGCCATCGGCGCGTTCAACGTCAACAATATGGAGATTGTGCAGGGCATCACCGAGGCCTGCCAGGAGCTCAAGAGCCCGGTCATTCTTCAGGTGTCGGGCGGCGCGCGCAAGTACGCGAACCACACCTACCTTACCAAGCTCGTTGAGGCGGCGGTCATCGAGACCGATGTGCCGATCGCGCTGCACCTCGACCACGGCAATTCCTTTGAGCTGTGCAAGAGCTGCATCGACGGAGGCTTTACCTCGGTCATGATCGACGGCAGCCACCTGTCCTTTGAGGAGAATGTGGCTCTCGCCAAGCAGGTCGCCGACTATGCCCACCAGTTCAATGTCACCGTTGAGGCCGAGCTCGGCCGCCTCGCCGGTATTGAGGACGCTGTCAACGTCAGCGCAGAGGATGCGTCCTACACGAACCCTGCCGAGGTGCAGGAGTTTGTCGAGCGCACGGGCGTCGACTCGCTCGCCATTGCCATCGGCACCAGCCACGGCGCCTACAAGTTCAAGCCCGGCCAGAAGCCCCAGCTGCGCTTTGACATCCTCGAGGAGGTCGCCCGGCGCCTGCCCGGCTTCCCGATCGTGCTGCACGGCGCGTCCTCGGTTGTGCCGGAGTTTGTGGAGATGATCAACAAATTCGGCGGCCAGATGCCCGACGCGATTGGCATCCCGGAGGACATGCTCCGCCAGGCGGCCAAAATGGCGGTGTGCAAGATCAACGTCGACAGCGACCTGAGACTTGCCATGACGGCCACCATCCGCAAGTACCTCGCCGAGAACCCGTCCCACTTTGATCCGCGCCAGTATCTCGCCCCGGCGCGCACCGCGATCAAGGACATGGTCGCACACAAGATCAACACGGTCATGGGCTCCGCAGGAAAGGCCTGATTACCGCAATACAGAGGAGCTCCGCCAGCGGCGGAGCTCCTTTTTTGAAAGGGAGGACGAAGATGAAAATCGGTTTTATCGGAACGGGCGTCATGGGCGCCGCCATGGCGCGAAATCTCATGCGCGCCGGCCACACGCTCGCGGTCTACAACCGCACAAAGAGCAAGGCCCTGCCTCTGGTCGAAGAGGGGGCCGAGCTCTGTGAGACGGTCGCCGCCTGCGCCGCCGGGCGGGATATGGTCATCACCATTGTCGGCATGCCGGCCGATGTGGAGCAGGTCTACTTTGCGCCGGACGGCATTCTTGAGAACGCCGACAGGGGCACGCTTCTCGTCGACATGACGACGACCGAGCCGTCGCTTTCCGTGCGCATCCATGCGGCGGCGGTGAGCCGCGGTCTGCGGGCGATCGACGCGCCGGTCTCGGGCGGCGACGTCGGCGCGCGCGAGGGCACGCTCTCCATCATGGCGGGCGGCGATGAGGAGGACTTTGAGGCCGCGCAGCCTGTTCTCGCGTGCATGGGCAGCCTCGTGGTCTACGAGGGGCCGGCGGGCAGCGGCCAGCACACCAAGATGGCGAATCAGATCGCCATTGCCGGCGCCGTCGCGGGCGTCGGTGAAGCGCTGAGCTACGCGCGGCGCATGGGGCTCGATCTCGAGCGGACGATTCAGACTCTTTCTGCGGGCGCGGCGCGCAGCTTTCAGCTCGAGAGCAACGGCGCGAAGATGGTCTCGGGCGACATGGCGCCCGGCTTCTTCATCAAGCACTTTGTCAAGGATATGGGCATCGCCGAGCGGGAGGCGTCTGACGCCGGGCTGTCGCTCGAAGTGCTCGCGCAGGTGCTCGAGATGTACCGCAGCCTCGAGGCGCGCGGACTCGGCGAGCTCGGCACGCAGGCGATCTGCAAATACTACGAGTGACGCGGGGCGTGAAGCTCTGTTACAGGGGGCTCGGCGCGGATGAGATTTGCCGCGAGCTGTTTTACGGCTTTGTCAGACGCCAGGTAGTGACCGACTGTTGGCGCCGGGAGGAGGGCCGCTGGGTCATACGGGAGGACGGCTTTGTCGACGACTGGGCAGAAGAGGACTATCGAGAGCTCATCACCTCACTCAAAAGCACGGCGGCGCGGAGTGGTCTTGTGTACGCCTGCTTCTGTGACGGGGCGCTCAAGGGCTTTGTGTCGGTCGAGCCGGAGCGCTTTGGCGCGCGGCGGGAGTATCTGGATTTGACCAATCTCCATGTCAGCGAGGACATGCGCGGCAGGGGGATTGGCACGGTGCTCTTTCGAGCCGCAAGACAGTGGGCGCGGCGCGAGGGGGCGTCAAAGCTCTATCTCTCGGCACACTCCGCGGTGGAGACTCAGGCCTTTTACCGGGCCAGGGGGTGCGTAGAGGCCCGGGAGTACAGCAGAGAGCATGTTGAGCGGGAGCCCTTTGACTGCCAGCTCGAGTGTTCCTGTGAGCCCTGACGAAGAAACAGGGGACTGCATTTTCAAAGCAGTCCCCTGTCTTTTGCCGGTTTGTGTCTCAGGCTGGGAAGAAGAGCCGCACGAACACACACGCGAGCAGAATCACAGACACGTCCGCGACGAGGGCGGCCGCCAGGGTGTGACGGGTGCGCTTGACGCCTGCCGACGCGTAGTAGAGTGTGAACGTGTAGAATGTGGTCTCGGTCGAGGCGAGCATGACGCAGGCCACCCGCCCGGCAAAGCTGTCGGGTCCGACGCTCGCGAGCAGCGTGTCGAGAAGCGAGATGGAACCGCTGCCCGACACCGGGCGCAGGATGGCGAGGGGTACGAGCTCGCTCGGGATGTGCAGCAGGTCCGTCAGCGGGCGGACAGCCGCGCCGATGATCTCGAGTGCGCCCGAGGCCTCAAAGAGGCTGACCGCCGTGAGCAGCGCGATGAGCGTGGGCAGGATACGGTAGACCACTTTGAGCCCCTCGACCGCCCCCTCGATGAAGCAGTCGAACACCGCGACACCCCGGACAAGGCCGAAGAGCACCACGCCCGCGATGATGGCGGGCGTGATGACGGCCGACAGGGCAGCCACTACCTGCGCCGCGCCGGCGAGGCGCTCTCACAGAGAAAGCAGACCGCAAGGCCGATTGCAAGCGAACAGGCCGAGGTCAGCCAGATGGCGGGCAGCAGATCAAAGGGCGCTGACGACCCGCGCGCAAGGCGCATGGCCGCGATGGTAGTCGGCACCAGCTGGAGCGACGCCGTGTTGATGAGCACAAAGCGAATCATGCTCTTCGAGGCCACGCCCTTCTCGGGGGAGAGAGCCGAGAGTTCCCGCATGGCGGCGAGCCCCATGGGGGTCGCGGCGTTGCCGAGACCGAAGAGATTGGCCGTCATGTTCATGGATATGTAGCGCTCGGCGGCGCTCTTTTTTTTGACGTCGCCGAAGAGCAGCCGGATGACCGGGCGCAGGAGTTTTGCAAAGAGCTCGATCAGGCCGCTGCGCTCGGCGATTTTCATCACGCCGCTCCAAAGGCACATCACCCCGCCGATGGACAGCACGAGCTGCACCGCCCGCGTTCCGCCCGACAGGGCGGCGGCCGAGAGCTCGGCTGTGCGGCCGGTGAGCACGCCGAAGAGCAGGGCCACAACGATCATGCCGGCCCAGAGATAGTTCAACATGGCGATCCTCTTTTCTTCTCTTCTGGAATAAAAAGACAAATTGTTTCGAGTCTATGAACAATTTGCTAAATCTAGTAGAAATTACCAATATTTATTGACTTAATTTTGTATTAATGTTATAGTGAAAAAGAAGTAAATTCGACAATTTTTGGTAATGTAAGGAGGATGGAACGTGAAATCAACAGGAATCGTCAGAAGAATTGATGAATTAGGTAGATTCGTGTTGCCGATCGAGCTTCGCAGAACGCTTGATCTCACAGAACGGGACGCAGTAGAAATTTATGTCGATGAAGATACGATTATTCTCAAAAAGTACGAACCAGCCTGCACCTTTTGCGGAAGTACCAAAGGAATCATCAGCTACAAAGGCAAAAACATCTGCTCCCAGTGCATTGAGGAGCTGAAAAAATAAACGTCTCTTCCGGGGCCGGCGAAGCAATTCGCCGGCCCTTTTTCTCTGTCATAAGAACCAAATCTGTGAAATATATTTATCTAAAATGACGTTTTTTGAAAGATTAAAATAAAAATAATTGCAAAATATTTCACATTAGCTTACAATGAATTTGGAAAGAGAGGGAAACCATATGTCACATCCTGCCATACCGGCCCAGCGCCAGAAGCAGATTTTGGAATACATCAAAGACACCGGCAGCGGCCAGATTCGCGAGCTTGCCGCCTACACCGGCGTTAGCGAGGCGACCATCCGCCGCGACCTTGACGCGCTCGACCGGGCCGGGCTCATCGAACGCAAGCACGGCGGCGCAGTGACGCAGGGGCTGAGCACCTCGTTTGAGCAGATACACAGCGAGAAGATGAAGCTGATGCTCGATGAGAAGCGCCGCATTGCCCGG
This sequence comes from Feifania hominis, assembly GCF_014384765.1. Taxonomy (NCBI): domain Bacteria; kingdom Bacillati; phylum Bacillota; class Clostridia; order Eubacteriales; family Feifaniaceae; genus Feifania; species Feifania hominis. The sequence continues at coordinate 232,634 of NZ_JACRSP010000003.1, forward strand.
CGCGCGGCCCACCGCATCAAAGACGGCGAGAGCGTCTTTCTCGACTCTGGCACGACCTCGTTTTTTGTGGGCGCCAATCTCAAACACCACCGAAATCTGACCATTGTCACCCACAATCTGCAGATCGCCGCGAACATTGAAATCGACCGGACCTCTTCGGTGATTGTCACCGGCGGCATCCGCCGCGACGAGTACAGTGTGCTCGCGGGGGCCATTGCGGAGGACTTTGTGCGCGATCTGTCGGTCGACCGGGTGATTCTCGGAGCCGACGCGGTGGACGCGGCGCTCGGCGTGTACAACAGCAACTTTGTCGAGATCGGCATGAAAAAGTTGCTTGTGCGCTGCGGCCGGCAGACCATTCTCACCTGCGACAGCAGCAAATTCACCGGGACGGCGCTGGCGAAGATCTGCGACATCGGTGAGATCGACACCATCATCACCGACACCGGTCTCGATGAGGAGAAGCGCCGGGAGCTGCTCTCATCGGGCGTGGAACTGATTCTCGTATAGGACAGACTGCAAAGTCAATATACATAACAAGTGACGGAGAGGAGAATTGTCATGCGTACACGCGAGGAACTGTACCAGAGCTGCCTGAACACCTTTGCAAACGAGGCCCACGCGGTGGCGGAGCTCGCAAACACGGTCGACCGGGAGAAACTGGTCGATCTCGTCGAGATGATCGCCGCCTGCAAGGGGCACATCATCATGACCGGCTGCGGCACTTCGGGCGCGGCGAGCCGGAAAATCTCGCAGGTCTTCAACTGCGTCGACCGCGCGTCGATGTACCTGAATCCCGCCGACGCTCCCCACGGGGACTACGGCGTCATCCGCCCGGAGGACATTGTCATCATCATCACCAAGTCCGGCAAGTCCAAGGAGATGATCGACCTGATTCCGGTTGCCAAAATGCGCGGGGCAAAGGTGGTCGCTGTGACCGAGAATCCTGACTCCGCCGTCGCGCGGGAGAGCGACCTTGCCATCATTCTGAGTACGGGGCTCGAGGCCTGTCCCTACCAGTGCCTGTCGACCACCTCGGTCACGGCGGTCTTTGCGCTGTTTGATGCGGTATCCATCGGCGTGATGCTGCAAAACGACATCACCACCGAGTACTTCAAACAGGTGCACCCGTCGGGCGGCGTCGGCGAGATGCTGCGCGGCAAATAGATGGGAGGCGCGACGTGAAACTCATTGTCACCGGGAGCTTTGACGAGAGCAGCCGCCATGTGGCCGCGCGCTTTGCCGAGGTGATCCGTGAGAAGCCGGACGCTTTGATCGGCTGTGCGACCGGCAGCTCCACCGTCGGCATCTACCGGCATCTGGCGGCACAGTATGAGGCGGGAACACTCGACTTTGCGAAAGTGCGCACGGTCAATGTCGATGAGTACATGGGCATCGGGCCGGGCCACGGGCAGTCCTTTGCCCACTTCATGGCAGAGCACTTCTTCACCCGCGTGAATCTCGCGCCCGAGAACTGCTACCTGGTCGACGGAGCGGGAGACCCCGCCGGGGAGACGGCGCGCTTTCGCGCCTTTCTCGGGGGCAACCGCATGGACATTCTGATGCTCGGCATCGGCACAAACGGGCATGTCGGCTTCAATGAGCCGGCGCCGGTCTTCACCGCCGGGGCCCATGTGGTCGCTCTCGCCGAGGACACCATCCGCGCGAACAGCCGCTTCTTTCAGGACGAGAGCGAGGTGCCGCGCCACGCTATGACCATGGGCATCGGCGACATTGCAAAGGCGCGCCGGGTCTGTCTGATTGCCTCGGGCGCGGCAAAGGCCGACGCCGTGCGCCGGCTCTTTGCGGACGACAACATCGACCCCCGGCTGCCCTGCACCATTTTGAAAGCCTGCCCCGACGCAGAGGTGGTCATCGACCGCGAACTCGCGCAGGCCGCAGGACTCATCCAAACACAGGAGGAATCAAATTGAAAGACATGAAAACGCTGACCCACGAGCTGTCGGATCTCTACGGCATCTGCTCGCGGGAGGATCGTGTGATCGACTATATGAGCGAGCACTTCGCCCCGCTCGGCGGCGAGGTCTCGGTCGATACGCTCGGCAATGTCACCTGCGCGTTTTCCTGCGGCAGGGAAAACGCCCGCAGACTGCTGGTTTTTGCCCACACCGATGAGATTGGCTTTGTCGTCACCAAAGTGGAGCAAAACGGCTTTTTGCGCATTCAGCGCATGGGCGGCGTCAACACGAGCGTACTCGCGGGCATCCGCGTGACCATTCTCGGCGAGAGGGGCGACGTGACGGGGAACCTCGGCGTCTGCAGCCACCATGTGATGCCGCCGGAGCTCAAGGGCGTCATTCCCGATGTGTCGAAGCTCTACATCGACATCGGCGCGGCGAGCGCCGAGGAGGTCTACGAGCGCGGCGTCGACGTAGGCTGCTTTGTGACCTATGAGAAGAACTTCACCGAGCTGTCGGAGCATCTTGTCTCCGGCAAGGCGCTCGACGACCGTGCGGGGTGCGCCATTCTGCTGCACTACGCCGAGCGGATCGCCGCGCTCAGACAGGCGGGGCAGCTGCACTGGGACGTCTACGTGGTCGCCTGCGTCCAGGAGGAGTTCAACGTGCGCGGCATTTTGCCGCGGGTGCGTGAGATCCGTCCCGACGCCTCCATCGGCATCGACATCTGCGTGGCCCACGACACGCCCGAGCTCGAGGGCAAGGCGCCCATCCGCCTCGGAGGCGGGCCGGCGGTCACCTTTGTCAACTTCCACGGCCGGGGCACGCTCGCGGGCGTTCTGCCCGACGAGAAGCTCCAGCGGGCGCTGCTCGACACCTGCCGGCGGGAGAAGATTCCGTTCCAGCGTGAGGTCGTCATCGGGCTGATCACCGAAAACGCCTTCATCGGCTTTGAGAACGCGGGCGTCGCGGTGGCAAACGTCAGCTACCCCTGCCGCTACAGCCACAGTCCCATTGAGACGGTGGATCTGCGCGACCTCGAGGGGATGGTCTCGCTTCTCGCGGGCTTCACCGCGGGGCTCACTGAGCAGACCGCCTTTGGAAAACAGAAATAAATTTTTTTCATTAAACAAGAAAGGAGGAATCGTCTTGAAGACAGTAGTGGTCGCCTGCGGGGTCGGCTTTGCCTCCTCCACCATCATGGGCGAGCGGCTTAAAGGTCTCTTCGAGCAGGAGGGCATGGAGGATGAGATCCGTCTGATCCAGTGTACGCTCAACGAGGTGCCGGGGTATCTCGACAGTGCGGATGTGATTCTCACCTCGTCTCCGATGGAGGGCGACTTCCCGATTCCGGTGCTCAGCGGCGTGCCGTTCATCTCCGGCATCGGGATGGAGGAGCTCAAGGAGCAGGTGCTCGACATTCTCAGGCAGTAGGCAGTCACGGAATCCGGCCGCGGCGGCGGGCGGCCGGAGGCGGGAAGTCCGCCGCAAGGGGAAAGGAGTGACCATGCAGTATATTGTTAACTTCTTTGAGATGATCAAGGGCCTCGGCTCCAACGTCATGGTGCCGCTGACCATCATGATCATTGCGCTCATCTTCCGGCTCAACTGGGTCAAGGCCATCAAAGCGGGCCTGACCGTCGGCGTCGGCTTCATCGGCATGAACCTGATTCTCAACATCCTGTGGGATTTCATGATTCCGGTCTCAGACATTCTGCTTGAGAGATTCGGACTCAACCGCCCCTATGTGGACGCGGGCGGCGGCGCGGCGGGCGTCATCGCATTCGGCACGACCGTCGGCACCATCATCATCCCGTTTATTCTGGTGATCAACATCCTCATGCTCGTCACCAGAACCACAAAGACCATCAACATTGACATCTGGAACTTCTGGCATCTGGCATTTACCGGTTCGGTCATCACGCTCGTCGCCGAGAAGAGCGGCGCAAGCCCGACCGAGGCCATTGTCTACGGTCTGATCGGCGCGGCGACCCACTCGATTCTGGCGCTGCTCATCGCAGACCTGACCGCCAAGCGCATCCAGGAGGAATTTCGGATGCCCGGCGTGTCCATCTCGCAGGGCTTTGCGATCACAACAGTGCCGATTGTGCTGCTGCTCGACAAGCTCTACAACCTGATCAAGCCCCCCAAAAAGGCGGTCGAGGGGGAGAAAAAGGCCGTCAAACGGCCGTCGGCGGTGGCGTCTCTGTTCGGCGAGCCGATCATCATCGGCGCGCTGCTCGGCATTGTGCTGGGCGTCGCCGTGGGCTACAGCTTCCAGCAGACGGCGGAGCTCGCCGTTCAGCTCGCGGCGCTGATGCTCCTGCTGCCGCGCATGATCAAGATCATTGTCGAGGGTCTGCTGCCCGTGTCCGACGCGGCGCGCGCGTTCATGAGCAAGCGCTACGGCGACCGGGAATTCTACATCGGCCTCGACTCGGCGGTTCTGCTCGGCCATCCGACCACTCTCATCGCGTCCATCATCCTCATTCCGATCGTGCTGGTGCTCGCGATGGTGCTGCCGTGGAACACCACTCTGCCTGTTGCAGATCTCGCGGCGACGGCGTTCTTCGTCTCCATGGCGACCCCGATTCACAAGAACAGTCTAGTCAAGACCGTCATCTCCGGCACGGTGATCTTCACCATCGTGCTGTCCATCTCGAGCTACTTCGGCCCGATGATCACCGAGGTCGCGCGCGCCACCGGCTACGCGTTCCCCGAGGGGGCGACGGGCGTCACCGCCATGTCGGCGGGCAACTGGTTCGCGTGGGTCATCTCCATGATCATGCGCCTGAAGTGGTTCGGCGCCATCCTCTGCGCCATCATCATCGGCGGTGCGATCTACCTGATCAACGTCGTGGCTCTCAAGGTCTACACCCATGGGAAAAAGAAGCCCGCCGAGGAGAAGGCAAACGTCTGATGTTTCAAAGCGTGCAGCGGCCGCCGGGCATCCGGCGGCCGCTCTTGCGTTGAACGCATGGAAGCGGAGAAACTGGTCGGGTTTTGCACTGCAAAAAAGAAAAAATATCTCTTTTAAAACGATGAATAGTGTGATATAAAGAAATAGAAGATAGCCTGACAGAAAAAAACGATGGGAGGGGAAACGAGTGGGAATATGGGATTCCATCAGAGCGCACGCCCGGCCGCCTCAGGAGCGTCGGGCAGAAAACAACCGCATCCTCAAGGGGATGGGCATAGCCTGTTTCGATGAGCTGCCGGTCAGAGAGTCGGGCGAACAGGTGAGCGTGCGGAGCTTGGATGATATCTGCAGGAGAACAATTGCCGGACTGCTCTCGATTCAGCTTGCCTGCGACATCGCGCAGCAGAACGACTACGACGAGTCTCGTGAGCTGTTTTACGAGATGATGGGGAAATATGGCGTCACGGCTTGCCTGCTGGAGAAAGAGAAAAGGCTCTTTGCGGGGACCTACACCGAGCAGGATGTGGTCGACGTCGCCTGGACCTATGAGACGGTGTGGAGCCTGCTGTGGGCGCTGGGTAGGATTGAGCGGCTCGACCCGCCGGATCAGCTGTGCGACTGTGAGCGCGCCATTGACACCGTTGTCGACTGTGACAGCTTTGATGATTTTAAACAGGGGTGCCGTCTGCGAAACAAAGAGAAAATACTCGATATGCTGGACCTGTTCTACCGCTATCACTGGGCCTGTGAGGAAAAGCGCCTGAGACCTCAGACAAGCATTGGCAGCTTGAATCCCGAGGTGGTGGTTGAGAGAAGACGAGGCCTCGAATGGCTCGTGGGCGAATGGGACGACTGGAATGACATACCCCTTGACACCTGAAAAAGACAGCGTGCACCACTGTGGTACACGCTGTCTTTTTCTTTAGAACAAATATTCAGGCGGCTTTGAATCCCATTTTTTCACGCATCAGGTCGATGGCGTAGTCGGTCTGAATGTCCTCCTCGTAGGTGATGTTCTTGAGGTGGTTGATGTAGTCGGTGATGTACTCGAGCGTCTCGCGGTCGAGCGTGCCCGTGACGGTGAGACCGCTGTTTCGCTGCAGCGTCTCGAGGGCGAGCTTTGTCGCAGTGTCAAAGGTCTCGTCCGCCTGGGTCATGTAGCCGAGAAACTTCAGGCGCTGCTCAAGTGCGAGCACCGTCTCGTTTTTGGCCCCGAGCACGGCGCTGTGGTAATTCTGGTGGTTGAAAGCGCCGAGGGCGGGAAGTTCCAGCTTCTTTCTCGGGTTTTCAACCACGAGATCGGGGGTGATGCCCTCGCCGTCGTAGTGCACGCCGCCGGGCAGCAGCACCTCAAAGACCGTAAAGGCGGCCATGGTCTCGTCGGAGAGCTCAAAGTAGCCCTGGCCGACGCCCTTGCCGTAGGTCTTCTCACCGATGACGGTGGCGAGATCGTACTCCTTGAGCACACCCGCGAAGATCTCGGCGCCCGAGGCCGAGTTCCGGTTGCACAGCACAAAGATGTTGTCGTAGTCGAGCGCGCGGTCGGTGGTGCGGTAGGTCTCATCGTACTGCCCGCCGCGGCCCTTGATGGAGAGAATCTCTCTGCCCTCGCCGGGAATGAGGAAGTTGAGAATCTCAAGCACAATGGTCAGATCGCCGCCGGGGTTGTTGCGCACGTCGAAGATGACGTTTTTCACGCCGAGGTCCAGAAGCTCGTTTTTAACGGTAATCCACTCATAGTAGGTCAGCATGCCCGAGAAGTCCTTGATGGTGATCATCGCGGCCTCGTAGTTGCACGCGGGGATGAGCTCGTAGGTGATGGTCTGCTCGGAGAGGGCCTCACGCGTCATGGTGAACGAGAGATTCTCGCCGGTCGACGGCCGGTGGATGGAGTAGGTGACGGACGACCCCTCCTCGCCGCGCGCGAGATCCGAGATGGTCGTGAGCGCGAGGCCGCTGACCGTCTGGCCGTCGATGGCGAGCAGATAGTCGCCCGCCTCGATGCCCGCGATGGCGGCGGGGCCGCCGGCGGTAACTTCGCTGATGAGCACCGACTCCCCGTCGAGGGTGATGGTCAGGCCCACGCCGGCATACTCCTTGTAGTGAAAGGCATTGTTGACGCCCTCGGCGTCGAGATAGCGGCCGTAGGCGTCATCGGCGCTGAGCATGGCGTTTAAGAGGTCTTTTGCCTGCTCGGGGTGGTCGGTGAGAAATTGCCGGATGGCGTCGGTGAGAATCTGCTCGGTGGTCTTGTCCTTGTAGAATTTCTCTCGGTAGAGCTCCAGAACCTCGAGGAAGAGATCGTAGCCCTCGTTGGGCTGCGTTTCCTGCTCGTCGGCGGCCAGAGCCGGTACGAGCAGACTCATGACAAGGCAGAGCACGAGCAGAAGACTGAGGGCCGTTTTTTTCATCTGTTTCATTTTCAAACCTCCTGGCGCCTCGAAGCGCCGGTTGGGCGGGCATGCCGCGGGGTGTCACATCAGCTCGGGGGCTGAAATCTTCAAGAGGGACAGGACGTTTCGCAGCACCTGCCGGGTTGCGCCGCAGAGCGCGAGCCGCGCAGCGCACAGCCCGCTGTCGTCGCACTTGACGCGGCAGGCGTTGTAGAAGCGGTGGAACGCGCTCGAGAGCTCCATGGCGTAGTGGGTCATGCGAGACGGGTCGTAGGCGCGCGCCGCGATGACGATCTCCTCCGGGTAGGAGCCGAGCAGCCGGATGAGATCGAGCTCCTCCGCGGTTGTCAGAAGAGAGAGGTCGACCTCGGCCGCAGGCTTCTCGCGGATTCCCTCGGCGGCGAGATTCTTGAGGATGCTGCAGATGCGCGCGTGGGCGTACTGCACATAGTAGACGGGGTTGTCGCTCGACTGCTTCACGGCGAGATCGAGATCAAAGTCCATCTGGCTGTCGGCCTGGCGCATGTTGAAGAAGAAGCGCGCCGCGTCGATGGGGATGTCGTCGAGCAGGTCATTGAGGGAAATGGCCTTGCCGGTGCGCTTGGACATGCGCACTACCTCGCCGTCCTGAATCAGGCGCACGAGCTGCATGAGCACAAAGTCGAGGCGGCCCGGGTCGATGCCGAGAGCCTCGAGCCCCGCGCGAAAGCGCAGGGTGTGGCCGTGGTGATCCGCGCCGAAGACGTCGATGACCCGGTCAAAGCCGCGCGCCTCGAACTTGTTGCGGTGGTAGGCGATGTCGACGGCGTAGTAGGTGTAAAAGCCGTTGCTCTTTTTCATGACCTCGTCCTTTTCCAGGCCGAAGTCGGTGGCGCGAAACCAGAGCGCGCCGTCTTTCTCATAGATGTGGCCGCGGCGCTCGAGAAGATCGATGGTGTCTTTGACGTAGCCGGATTTGTGAAGCTCGCTCTCAAAGAACCACCGGTCGAAGACAATCTTGTAGCGGCCGAGGTCGCGCTGCATGTTCTCGATGTTCTTCTGAAGACCGTACTCGACGAGCTTTTCGCGGCGCTCCTGCGAGGGGGCGTCGACCAGGCTGTCGCCGTGAAGCGCGGCGTACTCCTTTGCGCGCTCGCGCACGTCGTCGCCGTGGTATCCCTCCTCGGGGAACGCTACGGCGTCCTCACCGAGGTAGAGCTGCAGATAGCGCGCCTCGAGGGACTTCGCAAGGTTGTCGACCTGGTTGCCCGCGTCGTTGACATAGAATTCACGGGTCACGTCGTAGCCGCAGGCGTCGAGAATCGAGGCGAGCGAGTCGCCGATCGCGCCGCCGCGGGCGTTGCCCATGTGCATGGGGCCGGTGGGATTGGCGGAGATGAATTCGACCATGACCTTCTGGCCGCGGCCGCCCTCGGTGCGGCCGTACCGCTCGCCGAGCTCGTCGATCAGGCGCACCACGTTCTCGTAGTAGGCGTGGCCGACGCGGAAGTTGACAAAGCCGGGGCCCGCAATCTCGGCGCTCTCGACCGCCGTGCCGGTGAGGTCGAGCTCGTCGAGCACCGCCTGCGCCACGGCGCGGGGGGCTTGTCCCTGCGCTTTGGCGCACTGCATGGCGAAGTTTGACGCAAAGTCGCCGTGGGCCTTTTCGCGGCAGGGGGTGATCTCAAAGCCGGGGGCGAGGGGCTCGCGCAGCCGGCCCTGGCGTACCGCCCGCTCGGAGGCCTCGATGAGCGCTTTTGCGATGGAGTCTTTGACAAGTTGAATCGGATTCATGGCCTGTGCTCCTTACCTGTTAGTTTGCAAGGCCCGGGGCGAGCAGGCCCGCCGCCTTGACCTCGATGTAAAAGATGTTGTCGCTGACCTGGGCGTTGTCGACCTCGAGCGAATACTCGATGTTGAGCGACCCGCCGTCCGGTGTGATCGCGTTTTCGATGGTGTCGGTGCAGATGCTCAGCAGAAAGGTGCCGTAGCCGGTGTCGTAGTGGCACATGTTGCGGTTGCCCTTTTCGAAGACCATCTGGTAGTGGACGCCGCCGGTGCGGTCGACCACGATTTTGGAGGGCTCGACCAGGATGCTGGTGGTGACACCCTCCATCTCGGTCATCTCGCTCTCCTCATAGGTGATGCGAAAGCCGTCTCCGAGCGGCTCAAAGGTGCCCTCGGTCACAAGCTCGATGGTTTCGTTGTTGTCGTCATAGAGCTGGTTGCTCTTGATGGTGATGATGGCGTTCATGCGGTTTACTCCGTCTCTCTGTTTTCGTATTTCTCAATCTCAATGCGCGTCAGCTCCCCCTCGAGCGGGCAGCCGAGAAACATCTCGGCCGAACGGGCAAAGCCGACCGTGTTGTCGCTGACAAAATAGCTTGACTGGCGCCGCCGGCCCGAGGTGTTCAAAAGCCCCTGCTCGAGCAGCAGCGCCTTTGTGTCGGCCGCGGCGGTCGCGCCGGGGCTGATGAGGGCGACGTCCGGCCCGCAGACGTCCCGGAAGACGTCGGTGAGCAGCGGGTAGTGGGTGCAGCCGAGAATCAGTGTGTCGATGCCGCGCTCGAGCAGCGGCGCGAGATACTCGCGCACGAGAAGCTGCGCCACGGTGTCGCCGCGGGCAAAGCGCCCGTCCTCCACCAGGGGGACGAGCAGCGCACAGGGGTTTGAGACGACCTGAAGCGCGGGGTCGAGCGCGTGCAGCGCGCGGCGGTAGGCGTCGCTCTTAATGGTCGCGGGGGTGCCGATGACGCCGATGCGGCCGTTTCGCGTCGCGTCGCGCGCGGCGCGTGCCGCGCAGTCGATCACGCCTACCATGGGCACGGGAAACTCCCCGCGCACCACGGGCAGGGCGATGGAGCTCGCCGTGCCGCAGGCGACGACCGCGGCCTTGATGTTGTAGGTCATCAGAAAATTCAGGTCGCACCGGGTGTATTTGATGATGGTCTCGCGGCTGCGCGTGCCGTAGGGCACGCGGCCGGTGTCGCCGAAGTAGACCAGGTTCTCGCCGGGGAGCACCCGCATGATCTCGCGAACTGCGGTCAGTCCCCCGAGCCCCGAGTCGAAAATGCCGATCGGGCGAAGATCCAAAGAGCGCACCTCCCACAAAAAAATGGGGCCTGGCGTCAACGCCTGGATGTCCCCTCATTGTAACATATTGGCGGGATCAATACAATATTCGCACCTGTGTCAGCCGAACTTGCCGTGGGTGAGAAGCCCGGGGTACCGCCACTGGCGAAGAACCTCATAGGCCATGACCGCCACGGTGTTCGACAGGTTCAGCGACCGGGCGTCCGGAATCATCGGCAGGCGCACGGCCCGCTCGAGATTGGCCTCGATGAGCGCCTCGGGCAGCCCGCGCGTCTCGCGCCCGAAGAGCAGATACCCGCCCCTCTCGTAGCGCATGTCGGTGTGGATGCGGGCGGCCTTGGTGGAGGTCGGGTAGTAGACGCCGCCGGCTGTCTTCTCGAGAAAGTCGTCGAGGCTGTCGTAGAGGGTGACGTCGAGCAGATGCCAGTAGTCGAGCCCGGCGCGCCGGAGCTTGCGGTCGGTGATCTCAAAGCCGAGCGGGCGCACAAGGTGCAGCGACGCTCCGGTGGCGGCGCAAGTGCGCGCGATGTTTCCGGTGTTCTGCGGAATTTCCGGCTCGACGAGCACGATGTTGAGCTCTCCCATGCGTTTTCCCCCTCTGGCGCCGCGTCAGCGGCGAACTTCCTCTATTTTACCCACTTGCCCGTCAGATGGCAACCGCCGGGCGCGGCAAAACACAGAAAGTTTTTAAAATATTCATAAATATGGTTTGTTTTGTGCTATAATTCAAAATGATTTACTGCGTAACGACACAGGACGGAGGAAAGAATCTTGGGACTGTTTGATAAATTGTTCGGCACCTACAGCGAGCGCGAGCTCAAAAAGATCGAGCCCATCGTGGCGCGCGTCGAGGCACTGGAGCAGGAGTACCGCGGCCTCTCTGACGCCGAGCTCAAGGCGAAGACGCCGGCTTTCCGGCAGCGCCTCGCTGGGGGCGAGACGCTCGACGATCTGCTGCCCGAGGCGTTCGCCGCGGTGCGCGAGGCGTCCGACCGGGTCATCGGCCTGCGCCACTACCATGTGCAGCTCATCGGCGGCGTGGTGCTCCACCAGGGGCGCATTGCCGAGATGAGAACCGGCGAGGGCAAGACGCTCGTCGCCACGCTGCCCGCCTACCTCAACGCCCTCACCGGAAAGGGCGTGCACATCGTCACGGTCAACGACTACCTCGCGCGCCGCGACAGCGAGTGGATGGGCAAGATCTACCGCTTTCTGGGGCTTAAGGTGGGCCTTGTGGTACACGGGCTGACCAACGCCGAGCGGCGCGAGGCCTACGCCGCAGACATCACCTACGGCACCAACAACGAGCTGGGCTTCGACTACCTGCGCGACAACATGGTCATCTACAAGCAGGACATGGTGCAGCGCGGGCATGTGTTCGCCATCGTCGACGAGGTCGACTCCATTCTCATCGACGAGGCGAGAACGCCGCTGATCATCTCGGGCCAGGGCGACAAGTCGACCGATCTCTACCGCGAGGCCGACCGCTTTGTGCGGGGGCTGCGCCTGACGAAAGTGCTCGAGCTCGACTCGAAAGAGCTCGCCGAGGAGGCCGAGGGCGACTACGTCGTCGACGAGAAGGAGAAGAGCGCCACCCTCACGAAAGAGGGCATTCGCAAGGCCGAGGCGTTCTTCAAGCTCGAGAACCTCTCAGACCCCGAGAACACCACCATTGTGCACCACATCAACCAGGCTCTCAAGGCCCACGGCGTGATGAAGCGCGATGTGGACTATGTGGTCAAAGAGGGGCAGGTCATCATCGTCGACGAGTTCACCGGCCGCCTCATGTTCGGCCGCCGCTACAACCAGGGTCTGCACCAGGCCATCGAGGCCAAGGAGAAAGTCAACGTGCAAAACGAGTCGCGCACCCTCGCGACCATCACCTTTCAGAACTACTTTCGCCTCTACGGCAAGCTCTCGGGCATGACGGGAACCGCCCTGACCGAGGAGAACGAGTTCCGCGAGATCTACAGTCTCGACGTCGTCGAGATTCCGACGAACAAGCCCATGATCCGCCGGGACTATCCGGACGTCGTCTACCGCACGGAGCGGGGCAAGTTCGGCGCCGTCATCGACCAGATCGTCGAGTGCCACAAAAAGGGGCAGCCGGTGCTTGTGGGCACGGTCTCCATTGAGAAGTCGGAGCACCTGTCAGCCCTTTTGAAAAAGCAGGGAATCCCCCACGAGGTGCTAAACGCCAAGTACCACGAGAAAGAGGCCCAGATCATCGCCCAGGCCGGCAAGCGGGGCGCTGTGACCATCGCGACCAACATGGCCGGGCGCGGCACCGACATCATCCTCGGCGGCAACGCCGAGTACATGGCCAAGGACGAGATGAGGCGCCGCGGCGTGGAGGAGGCGCTCATCGCCGAGTCGACCGCTTTCGGTGAGACCGACAACCAGGAGATTCTCGACGCGCGGGCACTCTTCTCGCAGCTTGAGGCCGAGTACAAAAAAGAGGTCGACGTCGAGGCGAAAGACGTCATCGCGGCGGGCGGCCTCTTCATCGTGGGCACCGAGCGCCACGAGAGCCGCCGCGTCGACAACCAGCTGCGCGGGCGCGCGGGCCGTCAGGGAGACCCCGGCGAATCGCGTTTCTACCTGTCGCTTGAGGACGACCTGATGCGCCTGTTCGGCAGCGACCGCATGGCGGGGCTCGTCGACTCGCTCGGCATGGACGAGAACACGCCCATCGAGGCGAAGATCCTCTCGAACACCATTGAGTCGGCCCAGCGGCGTGTCGAGGGCCGAAACTTTGACACCCGCAAGCACGTGCTCAGATACGACGATGTGATGAACAAGCAGCGCGAAACCATCTACGCCGAGCGGCTGCGGGTTCTCAACGGCGAAAACCTGCGCGAGAGCATCGTCAAGATGATCCGCGAGACCATCGGCAAGGCCGTCGAGGAGCATACCGACGACAACAATTTCACCGACGACTGGGACTTCGACGGCCTCAAGGCGGAATTTCTCGGCTACTTCCTCACGCCGGACGACATGGCCTTTACGAAAGACGAGCGCGAGGATATGACCAGAGAGAAGCTCCGGGAGCTGCTCTTTGAGCGGGCGATGAGCGTCTATGAGGCCAAGGAGCAGCGCTACGGCGAGCTCATGCGCGAGCTTGAGCGCGTGGTGCTGCTGCAGGTGGTCGACCGCCACTGGATGGATCACATCGACGCCATGGATGAGCTGCGCCGCGGCGTGTCGCTGCGCGGCTACGGCCAGCAGGATCCGGTCATCGCCTACCAGAACGAGGGCTTTGACATGTTTGAGCAGATGACCATCGACATCCGGGAGGAGACGGTGCGCCTGCTGTTCCGCGCCGAGATCAAAAGCGGCGACGAGCCGAAGCGCCAGCAGGTGGCAAAGGCGACCGAGGAAAATCTCGGCGAGGACGGAAAGCAAAAGCCCGTGCGCCGCGAGGGCGCCAAGGTCGGGCGCAACGACCCCTGCCCCTGCGGCAGCGGTCTGAAGTATAAGAAGTGCTGCGGGAAGTGAGGTAGAGGGGGGACCCGGTCCCCCCTCTAACACCCCCGGCAAAAGCCCCCGCTCACACCGCGGGGGCTTTTGAGAGGAGTCGCTGCGGCGGAATGAATCCGCCTACGCGACGGGATTGGATTACGAAGGGGGCAAGCCCCCTTCGAGCTACCCCCGGGAAGAGGAATCGCGTCGGCGCTTCGCGCCTCGCGATGAAAAGAGGAAACGGACTGTCTATAAAATCCATTGGGCTGACAATACTATGGTTGTCAGCTTTTTTTGAGAGAGGAAGCAGTAAATGGCGAAAATAAAAAAGAGAAAACAAAGGCAGCCCGAGCGGCGTGACCGGCTGATCGAGGGGACCTTTGAGGCGACGCCACGCGGCTTTGGCTTCGTTGTGCCCGACGAGCCGGACGGGGAGCGCCTCTTTGTGCCCGGCGCGGGCACCCACGGCGCCATGCACACCGACCGCGTCGAGGCGCGCGTGGTGAAGCCCAAAACCGAGGAGCGCAGCGCCGAGGGCGAGATCACGCGCGTTTTGCAGCGCAACGTCACGTCCGTCACCGGCACTCTTGAGTCCGACCGGGGCCGCCGCTTCTATGCCGTGCCGGACGATCCGCGCTACGGCGAGGAGATCGAGATCAAAAAGGGCGAGCTCATGGGCGCGAAGCGCCGCGACAAGGTGCTCGTGGCACTTGACGGCTACAACAGCCGCGACAACCGCTACCAGCGCGGGCGCGTCACAGCGAATTTCGGCCCCGCCGACACCCTCGGCGCGAACTACCGCTCGGTGCTCCACGACCACAGCGTGCGAATGGAATTTCCCGATGAGGTCAAAGCGGAGGCCGCGCGGCTGTTCTCGCGCGGCGTGCCCGAGTCGGAGCTTGAGGGCCGGCTCGATCTGCGCGGCGAGACCGTCTTCACCATCGACGGCGCGGACGCCAAGGACTTTGACGACGCCATATCCATCGAAAAAACCGCCGAGGGCTATACCCTCGGCGTGCACATCGCGGATGTGAGCCACTATGTCACAAAGAACAGCGCCATCGATGCCGAGGCCTTTGCCCGCGGCACCTCGATCTACTTCACCGACCAGGTGGTACCCATGCTGCCCTTTGAGCTGTCAAACGAGCTGTGCTCGCTCAAGCCCGGCGTCGACCGGCTCACGCTCTCCTGCATCATGCAGCTCGACGCGGCGGGCAAGGTCGTAGGCCACACTATACGAAAGAGCGTCATCCGCTCGGTGAAGCGCTGTGTGTACGGCGAAGTCAACGCCGTGCTCGGTGGCACGGCCGATGAGCCGACCGCCGGCAGCTATGAGAGCATCCGCGGCGAGCTTCTGCTCATGCGGGAGCTCGCGGGGCTTCTCACCGCGCGCCGCCGCCGGCGCGGCGCGCTGAACTTTGAGACGGTCGAGAGCCAGATCGTCGTCGATGAAAACGCCGAACCCGTCGACATCGTGCCGCGCGAGCGCGGCGAGAGCGAGCGGATCATCGAGGAGTTCATGCTGCTGGCCAACGAAACGGTTGCAGAGCACCTCTGCCGCCGCCGTCTGCCCTGCGTTTACCGCGTGCATGAGAAGCCCGACCCCGAGAAAGTGCAGAGTTTTCTGCGGGTGGCGGGCGCTCTGGGGCTCCACGCGCGGCTGGTGGGCGGCGAGCTGTGCCCGAAGGGCATGCAGTCCATGCTCGAGCAGGCCGCGGGCAAGCCCTTTGAGCGGGTGATCTCGAATCTCCTCATCCGCTCGATGATGAAAGCGAAGTACAGCGCCGAGAATCTCGGCCACTTCGGCATTGCGGCGAAGTACTACTGTCACTTTACCTCGCCGATTCGCCGTTACCCCGACCTTGCAGTGCACCGCATTCTCACCGCGATGGAGACGGGCGGGCTCGACGGGCGAAAGGCCGCCTTTGAGCGCTTTGCCGAGGCGGCGGCCGAACAGTCGACCGAGTGCGAGATCCGCGCGCTCGAGGCCGAGCGCGACATCGAGGATCTCTACAAGGCGCTCTACATGGCGAAATTCGTCGGGGAGGAATTTGACGGCTTCGTTTCGTCGGTGACGGGCTTCGGCCTCTTTGTGGAGCTGCCGAACACCGTTGAGGGGCTGGTGCACATCAGCGACCTCGACGACGACTACTATGTCTTTGACGAAGAAAAACTCCGCCTGACCGGCGAGCGCGGCGGCAGAGTTTTTGCGCTGGGCGACCCGATTCGCGTGCGTCTGGTGCGAAGCGACATCACAGCAAGACAAATTGACTTTGTACCGGTCTGACCGGCCCTTCGTCCGAGGCGATGCCCAGACAGAGCGACGGACTGATCCACATGCTGCCGAGATAGTGATCCCGGCAGCATTTTTTTATCCGGCCGGCGTCGACCACCGAGAAACTTGCTAGCCCCCCCGCGATGCCGCGGCCGAGCAGTTTCAGATAGGCCTCCTTGAGCGTCCAGAGCGCGAAGAAGCCCCGCTCCCCCTCGCAGGTGACATAATCCTGTTCGGCAGGGGCAAAGCGGCGCGCGACCGCGAGATTGACGGGCCGGCGCTGCTCGATGTCGATGCCGACCGGCGCGGTGGACAGAGCCATGGCAAAGTAGGGGCCGCTGTGAGAGTAGCTCACGCAGATCTCCGGCGCCCCCTCCACCCCCGGCGCGCCGAGGGCGTTTTTGACAAGCCGCACCGCGAGAGGCGGCCGCCGGCAGCAGGCGCGCAGAAACGCCGCCGCGTCGCGCTTGACCTGCCGCTCCACCGCGGCGTAACTCGCGCGGCCCGGCGTCTGGTAGAAATAGTACTGTGTCATAGGTCCTCCCGTGTTGACATAAGGTGGCGATCAGACCGCCGATGCATAAAGAAAAAGGCTCATCTGACGGGCTTTTTTTCAAAAAATCAGCAGGTTTTCCACATTTTCAACAGCGTTATCAACAAATGTTATGTAAACTCCTGTAAAAAAAGAGTAAAATGCATAAAAACAACCTTGCCGTGCGGGGTGCCCTCTCAGGCGGCGGGGTGTGCAGGGAGCGGGCCGCCTCTCTACAGCTCGCCGAAGTACTTCCGGTCGAGGCTGCGGTAGGTGACGGCCTCGGCGACGTGCTCGGCCTCGATGCGCTCGCTGCCCGCGAGGTCGGCGATGGTGCGCGCTACCTTGAGAATGCGGTCGTAGCTTCGCGCGGTGAAACCGAGCGTCTCGTAGGAGGATTTCAGCAGCGCCGCCGCCTCGGCAGAGGGTGTGCAGTAGCGCGCGATTTCGGCGCGGCCCATCGCCGCGTTGCAGGTGAGCGCCTCACCGGCCATGCGGCGCTGCGCGATCTCGCGGGCGGCGACCACCCGCGCGCGCACGGCGGCCGAGGACTCGCCCGGAGCCCGGGACTCCATCTCGTCGTATCCCACGGGCTGCACGTCGACGTGAAGGTCGATGCGGTCGAGAAGCGGCCCCGAGATGCGCGAGCGGTACTGCGCGACCTGGGCGGGCGTGCAGGTACAGTGCCGGGTCGGGTGGCCGAGATAGCCGCACCGGCAGGGATTCATTGCGCAGACCAGCGTGATCCGGCAGGGGAAGCGCAGCGTGAAATTCGACCGGGTGATGCTGACCGTGTGGTCCTCGAGCGGCTGACGCAGCGCCTCGAGCGCGGCCTTTGAAAACTCGGGCAGCTCGTCGAGAAAGAGCACCCCGTTGTGGGCAAGCGAGATCTCGCCCGGCCGCGGCATCGACCCGCCGCCGGTCAGCCCCACGGAGGAGATGGTATGGTGGGGCGAGCGGAAAGGCCGCGCCGTGAGCAGACTCACGCCGTCGGGCAGCGCGTTTGCCACCGAGTAGACCTTGGTGGCCTCAAGCGCTTCGTCAAAGCTCATCGGCGGCAGAATGCCGGGCAGACGCTTTGCGAGCATGCTCTTGCCCGCACCCGGCGGGCCGATCATCAGGATGTTGTGCCCGCCGGCTGCGGCGATTTCAAGCGCGCGCTTGACATTCTGCTGCCCGCGCACATCGGCAAAGTCGGGAAGCCCCGTGAGGACTTCGCTTTCGCGGGCGGGGCAAAAGGGCACGACGCGCCGCTCCCGCTCGCCGCGCAGCATCTCGCAGAGCTCGGGCACCGAGCGCACCGCCACAATCTCAATGCCGCCGACCGCGGCGGCCGACTCGGCGTTCTCAGCCGGGAGATAGATCACCTTAAAACCCCGGTCGCGCGCGCCGATGGCCATGGCGAGCGCCCCGCGCGCGGGGCGCAGCTGCCCGCCGAGCGAGAGCTCGCCGAGAAAGGCCGCGTCCTGCGGCGGCGCGGGAATCTGCTTTGTCGCCGAGAGGATGCCGATGAGAATGGGCAGGTCGTAGACCGGCCCCTCCTTGTGGGTGTCAGCGGGGGCGAGGTTGACAGTGATGCGCGACACCGGGTACTGAAACCCGCAGTTTTTCAGCGCCGCGCGCACCCGGTCGCGCGACTCCTTGACGGCGGTGCCGGGCAGACCCACAATATCAAAGGCGGGCAGTCCCGTCGACACGTCGGTCTCCACCGTGACGGGATAGGCGTCGAGCCCGAAGAGCCCCATGCTCGCAACGGATGTGGTCATACAGCAACCCCCTCATGTCGTCCCCGATGAATGGAGGAGCCCGCCCGCAGGCGGCCGCATACCGGGGATATGTTTCCATTTTACACGCTTTTGTCGGGTCTGTACAGATGAAATGGGCGACGGGACCGTTTTTCCGCCGCGACGCGCGTTGTCTTGTGCCGCGGTTTGTTGTATAATAGCCGCAGAGCGGCTATTATATTAAATTTCAGGCCGTTTTGCCGCCCTCGCAGGGCGGCAAAACATGGCCACGTGATACCCTGACCGCTTCGCGCTCATGGTATCACAGCCGCAGAGCGGCTATTATATTGAATTTCAGGCCGTTTTTCCGCCCCCGCAGGACGGCAAAACATGGCCACGCGATACCCTGACCGCTTCGCGCTCATGGTATCACAGCCGCAGAGCGGCTATTATATTGAATTTCAGACCGTTTTTCCGCCCTTTGCAGGATGGCAAAATATGGCCGCGTGATACCCTGACCGCTTCGCGCTCATGGTATCACAGATGGATATACCCGCCGTGGAGCGCCGCGATTTGCGCGGCGCTTCGGTGAGGGGAAAGGGAGCAAAACATGGAACACTACCTCGACAACAGCGCGACCACCAAACCCTACCCGCAGGCGGTGTGGGCGATGACCGAGGTGCTCACGCGCGACTACGGCAACCCCTCGTCGGCGCACCGCAAGGGAGTCGAGAGCGAGGCGCATCTGCGCGCGGCACGCGAAACGGTGGCGAAGACGCTCGCCTGCGAGGCGGACGAGCTCTTTTTCACCTCGGGCGGCACCGAGGCGGACAATCTCGCAATTCTCGGCGGCGCGGCGGCCCGCAGCCGTGCGGGCCGCCATATCGTCACCACCGACTCGGAGCATCCGGCGGTGGAAAACGCCGTGGGCCGGCTCGAGGAGCGGGGCTTTACGGTCACCCGCCTGTCGACGCGCGGCGGCATGATTGACCCCGCCGCGCTCGAGGCCGCCCTGCGGCCGGACACCGCGCTTGTGAGCATGATGATGGTCAACAACGAGACCGGCGCCGTCTACCCGGTAAACCGGGTGCGCGAACTTCTTGAGCAGAGAAGCCCGAACGCCCTGTTTCACATCGACGCCGTACAGGGCTACGGCAAGCTGCCCTTTTCGGTGAAGAAGCTCGGGTGCGATCTGCTGACGGTCAGCGCCCACAAAATCGGCGGGCCAAAGGGCGTGGGCGCCCTCTATGTGCGCCGGGGCGTACACATCGAGAGCCTTGTGTGCGGCGGCGGGCAGGAGGGAAACCTGCGCTCGGGCACCGAAAATCTGCCCGGCATCGCGGGCTTTGCGGCGGCCTGCGAGGCGACGTTTGACGACCTGCCCAGGAAGCTTCAGGCTCTTCGCGCTCTGCGCGAGGAGCTCATATGCCGCCTCGGCGAACAGCTCCCGCAGGCGATTGTACATCTGCCGGCGCAGGCGGCGCCCCACATCGTCAACTTCTCTCTGCCGCCCTACAAGTCGGAGACGCTTGTGCACGCGCTCGAGCAGTATGACGTCTTTGTCTCGGGCGGTTCGGCCTGCAACGCAAAGAAGAAAGTGAGAAGCCGCGCGCTCACGGCTTTCGGTCTGCCGGACGAGCAGGTCGACAGCGCGCTTCGCGTGAGCTTCTGTTTTGAAAACACCCGCGAGGACATCGACGCGCTGCTCGATGCGCTGGGGGCCGCTGCGGCCTCGCTCGCCGCGGGAACAGTATAGGGGGATATTGGTGAAAGAGGTCATTCTGGTCAAATACGGCGAAATTGTGCTCAAGGGGCAAAACCGCCTCTACTTTGACAACATATTACAGCGAAACATCCGCTACCGGCTGAAAAGTCTGGGTGCGTTCCAGTACAAATTCGCCCAGTCGACGCTCTACATCACGCCGCCCGAGGCGGCCGACGACCCGTTCGGCTTTTCTGAGAGCGTGACCGATCAGGCCGTCGAGCGGCTCTTGAAGATCTTCGGCATCGCCTCGGTCTCGGTGGCGGCCGTCACCGAAAAGCAGCTCGCAGCCATCTCGCAGGCCGCCTGCGAGCGCTTTGGCGAGGTGCTGCGCGCGGCGCGCACGTTCAAGGTGGAGGCCAAGCGCAGCGACAAGACCTTTCCCATGACTTCGATGGAGCTCATGCGCGAGGTCGGCGGCGACATTCTCGAGCGCTTTCCCCATCTCAAGGTGGATGTGCACAACCCCGAGGTGACGGTGGTGGTCGAGATCCGCGACTTTGCGGCCTATGTACACGCGAAGAACCTCAGGGGCGCGGGGGGGCTGCCGGTCGGCTGCAACGGCATGGCGGCGCTGATGCTCTCGGGCGGCATCGACAGCCCGGTGGCGGGCCACATGATGGCAAAGCGCGGCATGAAGCTTGTGGGCGTGCACTTTCACTCCTACCCCTACACCAGCGACAAGGCCAAGGAGAAGGTGCTGCGCCTGGCAAAGGCCATGACCCCCTACTGCGGCGGATTCCCGGTTTTCGTGGTGCCCTTTACAAAGATCCAGGAGCAGATCAAGGCCCACTGTGACACCGAGAATTTCACCATTGTCATGCGCCGGCTCATGATGAAGATCACCGAGCGCATCGCGCTGCGCGAGGGCTGCCAGGCGATTGTCACCGGCGAGAGTCTCGGCCAGGTTGCGAGCCAGACCGTGCAGGGCATCGCGGTGTCGAACGCCGCGGCCGAGCGCCTGCCGGTGCTGCGCCCGCTGATCGGCATGGACAAGGACGAGATCATCGCCCTCTCGCGGCGCATCGGCACATTCGACATCTCCATCGAGCCGTATGAGGACTGCTGCGCGCTCTTCTCGCCGAAGCACCCGAACACAAAGCCGCTGCTCGAGGCCATTGAACGCGAGGAGCGCAAACTCCCGCTCGAGGAGCTCATCGACGAGGCGGTGCGCGGGGCCGAAATACACAACATCTCTCTGAAATAGACTACCAGGAAACCAGGTGAACCAATGAACGCGGAAATTCTTGCAGTGGGAACCGAGCTGCTGCTCGGCAACATCCTCAACACAAACGCCCGCTATCTCAGCGAGCGCCTGCCCGAGGCGGGCATCAACGTCTACTACCAGTCGGTCTGCGGGGACAACCCGCAGCGCCTGAAAGAGACCCTCTCGCTCGCCCTCTCGCGCAGCGACATGGTCATCACGACCGGCGGCCTCGGCCCGACCTACGACGATCTGACCAAGGAGACGGTCGCCGAGGCGCTGGGGCTGCGGCTCGTGCTGCACGAGCCGAGCCTGCGGCTCATCGAGCAGTACATGGCCTCCCTCGGGCGGGAGATGACCCCCATTCAGCGCAAACAGGCCATGCAGCCCGAGGGTGCGACGGTCTTTCGCAACGACTGGGGCACGGCGCCCGCCTGCGCGGTGGAGGCGAGGGGAAAGGTCGTCATCCTGCTGCCCGGGCCGCCGCGCGAGATGGAGCCTCTGTTTGAGCACTGCGTCTTGCCCTGGCTCGCCAAATTCTCCGAGGGGGTGCTCCTGTCCCACACGGTGCACATCTTCGGCGTGGGCGAGGCCGAGGTCGAGGAGAGACTCTCCCATCTGCTGCGCGACAGTGTGAATCCCACGGTCGCCCCCTACGCCAAGCAGGGCGAGGTGCAGCTGCGCGTGAGCGCCAAAGCCGGCACCCGCGAGGCCGCCGAGGCGCTGATCGCCCCGGCGATCGAAGCGGTGCGCGCCGAGCTCGGCGACCATGTCTACGGCATCGACGTCGGCAGTCTGCAGGCGGCGGTGGTCGCGCTTCTTCGCGAGCGCGGACTCAAGCTCGCGACCGCCGAGAGCTGCACGGCGGGGCTTCTCTCCAAGCGCATCACGGAGATCCCGGGCGCGTCGGAGGTCTTTGAGTGCGGTGTGACGAGCTACGCAAACCGCATCAAGCACGAGCTGCTCGGCGTGTCCGAGCAGACGCTGCGCGAGTTCGGCGCGGTGAGCGAGCCCGTGGCGTGTCAGATGGCCGAGGGGGTGCGCCGCCTTGCGGGCGCCGACATCGGCGTGGGCATCACGGGGCTCGCAGGGCCCGGCGGCGGCTCGACCGAAAAGCCGGTGGGGCTTGTGTATGTGGCGCTGAGCACCGCCGGGGGCACCGAGGCGAAGCGGCTCATGCTCGCGCGCGTGAACCCCGACCGGGAGAACATCCGCTATCTCGCCTCGTCAAACGCGCTCGACATGGTTCGCCGCGCGCTGATGAAACAAAACTGACAGGCCGCCGGCCGGGAGGACTATGGAAAACACACTGTGCAGTCTCAAGACCATACAGGACATCCGCGCGCGACACGGCTTTGCCTTTACAAAGTCGCTCGGGCAGAATTTTCTGATCAACCCCCAGATTCCCCGGCAGATCGCCGAGGGCGCGGGGATCGACGCGGACACCGGCGTCATCGAGGTGGGGCCGGGAATCGGCTGCCTGACATTCGAGCTTGCGCAGCGCGCGAAGAAAGTGGTGGCAGTCGAGCTCGACCGCTCGCTTCTGCCTGTGCTCGGCGAGACGCTCGCCGCGTTTGACAACGTGAGCGTCGTCAACGCCGATGTGCTGAAGCTCGACCTCGGCGAACTCATCGAGCGCGAATTCGCGGGTATGCGGGTCGTGGTCTGCGCCAATCTGCCCTACTACATCACGACGCCGGTCATCATGAAATTTCTGGAGGAGGGCCTTTCGGTCGACAGCCTCACAGTCATGGTGCAGCGCGAGGTGGCCGAGCGCTTTCTCGCCCCCGCCGGACAAAAGGAGTACGGCGCCATCTCCGTCGCGGTGCAGTACTACAGCGCTCCGCGGCTTTTGCTGCGGGTGGGAAGAGGGAATTTTCACCCGGCGCCAAAGGTCGACTCCGCGGTGATCCGAATGGACATTTTGCAGGATCGGGGAGCAAAAGTTGCAAATGAGGCATTTTTTCTGTCGGTGGTGCGCGCCGCTTTCGGCCAGCGCAGAAAGACGCTGCAAAACGCGCTGGCAAACGGCCTTGCGCAGATTGGCAAGCAGGATGTCGTCAAAGCCCTTACGGAAATGGGGCTTGACGCCGACATCCGCGGCGAGCGGCTGAGCCTTTCGGAGTTTGCGGCGCTCAGCGATTTGTTAATACAATATTTACACAATTGCGAGAAATTTCACAAATAATAAATTGCAAAATCAGCACCAATCGTTTATAATGATTCTTGATCGTTTTTTCTACAAATTCACGCAAGGAGGACGAGTAACATGACCAAAAATCAGCATGTACTCAAATGGGTCGACGAGATGACCGCTCTCGTGAAACCCGCCAAAGTTGTCTGGATCGACGGTTCCGAAGCCCAGCTCGAAGAGCTCAGAAAAGAGGGCACAAAGACCGGCGAGCTCATCAAACTCAACGAGGAGCTGCTTCCGGGCTGCTACTACCACAGATCCGCTCTCAACGACGTCGCGAGAGTTGAGAACAGAACGCTGATCTGCACCACCAGGAAAGAGGAGGCCGGCCCCACCAACAACTGGATGGAGAAAGACGAGGCCTACTCCATGCTGCGCAAGATCTTCGACGGCTGCATGGCCGGACGCACGATGTACGTCATCCCCTACTCGATGGGCATCGTCGGCTCGCCCTTTGCCAAGTACGGCGTTGAGATCACCGACAGCATCTACGTCGTCGTGAGCATGGCCATCATGACCCGTATGGGCAATGAGGTCTGGGACGCGCTCGGCGACAGCGACGACTGGGTCCGCGGCCTGCACTCCAAGTGCGAGCTCGACGAGGAGAAGAGATACATCGCCCACTTCCCGGAGGACAACACCATCTGGTCGTGCAACTCCGGCTACGGCGGCAACGTCCTGCTCGGCAAGAAGTGCTTCGCGCTGCGCATCGCCTCCGCGCAGGGCCGCAGAGAGGGCTGGATGGCTGAGCACATGCTCATCCTCGGCATTGAGAACCCGCAGGGTGAGACCAAGTACATCGCCGCTGCGTTCCCGTCTGCCTGCGGCAAGACCAACCTCGCCATGCTGATTCCGCCGGAGGGCTACCGCAAGGCCGGCTACAAGGTCTGGTGTGTCGGCGACGACATCGCCTGGCTGAGAATCGGACCGGACGGCCGCCTGTGGGCCATGAACCCCGA
Source organism: Feifania hominis (assembly GCF_014384765.1). Lineage (NCBI taxonomy): Bacteria > Bacillati > Bacillota > Clostridia > Eubacteriales > Feifaniaceae > Feifania > Feifania hominis. The sequence continues at coordinate 257,050 of NZ_JACRSP010000003.1, forward strand.
GAACGGCTTCTTCGGCGTCGCGCCCGGCACGAGTGAGAAGACCAACTTCAACGCTCTGCAGTCGACCAAGAAGAATTCCATCTTCACCAACGTCGTGCTCAATCTCGACAACAACACCGTCTGGTGGGAGGGCATGGACAAGAATCCGCCCGAGAACGCGCTCGACTGGAAAGGCAATCCCTGGAACGGCAAGACCTCGACCGAAAAGGGCGCCCATCCGAACAGCCGCTTCACCGCACCGGCGATCAACTGCCCCTGCATCTCCAAGGAGTTCAACAACCCCCAGGGTGTGCCGATCTCTGCGATCGTCTTCGGCGGCAGAAGAGCCAAGACCGCTCCCCTGGTCTACGAATCCCGCAACTGGCAGCACGGCGTCTTCGTCGGCTCCATCATGGCCTCTGAGACCACCGCTGCGGCGGCGGGCGCCGTCGGCGTTGTGCGCCGCGACCCGATGGCCATGATTCCGTTCTGCGGCTACAACATGGGCGACTACTTTGCCCACTGGCTCGAGATGGGCAAGAAGATTCCGAATCCGCCGAAGATCTTCAACGTCAACTGGTTCCGCCTCGACGACGAGGGTCACTTCATCTGGCCGGGCTTCGGCGACAACATGAGAGTTCTCATGTGGATGCTCGACCGCTGCGAGGGCAAGGTCGGCGCGGATGAGACCGCCATCGGCTTTGAGCCCAAGCCCGAGGACATCAACATCGAGGGCCTCGACGGCGTCACCATCGACACCATCAAGGAGCTTCTGTCGGTCGACAAGGAGCACTGGAAAGAGGACGTCAAGAACATCAAGGAGTTCTATGCGAAATTCGACCGTCTCCCCAAGGAGATGGAGGAGGAGCTCGCCATCCTCGAGAAGAACCTCGCCTAAGAGAAACCCGAAAGAGCGCGGCAGACGCCGCGCTCTTTTTTTCTTGCGCAAGAAAAGCAGCCCCACTCAGCGGGGCCGCCCGTAAGAGTATGCGGTTGGCAGACTGTTTCACCGCGCCTTGAGGCTCAGCCAGTATCAGCCCCTTATGGATTAGTTCAGACCACCCGTATAACGGGTGGTCTGAACTTTTCATTTATGCTATAATAGCAGATATGCCAATGCCGCGGGACTCTGCCGCCCGTGCGGGGCCGGAAAAGGCAACGCCCTGTGGCGCTCCGTTCGGGATTCATGCTATAATAGCCGCAGAGCGGCTATTATATGGAATTCAGGCCGTTTTTCTCGCCCCTTTCGGGGCAACCGAAAAACATGGCCACATGATACCATGATCGCTGCGCGCCCATGGTATCATAACCGCAGAGCGGCTATTATATGGAATTCAGGCCGTGCTCTCGCCCCTTTCGGGGCAAGTCCCTGCGGGACGGCAAGTCCCTGCGGGACGGCAAGTCCCTGCGGGACGGCAAGTCCCTGCGGGACGGCAAGTCCCTGCGGGACGGCAAGCCCCTGCGGGACGGCAAGTCCCTGCGGGACGGCAAATCCCTGCGGGACGGCAGGCCCCTGCGGGACGGCAAGCCCCTGCGGGACGGCAGGCCCCTGCGGGACGGCAAGCCCCTGCGGGCTGGCGAGAACATGGCCGCAGGGGATCATAACAGGAAAGCGGCTCACAGCCGCACAGCCCCGTGGCCGCCATGGGACACCGGAGCAAACAGAGAACAAGGGGTAGACAATGGGAATCCGATTCCGCTTTGAAAACAGAAACAACTTCTTTCTCGTGCCGAACGCCGTGGTCGACCGGCATCTGGGCGAGCTCACCCTCGGGGAGCTGCGGGTGCTTTTGTATCTGCTGCGCAATCCCGCCTGCACGGAGGAAAATGAGCTTTGCCGGGCGCTCTCCATGAGCCGGGAAGAGATCGGCCAGCAGGTCTGCGCGCTTGTGGAGCGGGAGATTTTCACCCTCACAGACGGCGTGGTGACCTTAAACCCGCTTCTGCCCTGCCAGGACGCGCCAACTGAGCGAAAGCCCGCGCGGCGCAGCTACACCCAGCGCGATATTGAGACCGCCATGGAGCGCGACCCCCATCTGCGCGGCGCGTTTCAGGAGATTCAGAAGAAATTTGACAAGCCCCTCTCGCCGACCGAGTGCGAGGTGCTCTACTCGGTGATGGACTACTACGGCTTTTCGCCGGAGCTTGTCTATGTGCTGGCGGACTATGTCGTCGGCGAGGGCAGGCGCAGCGTGCGGTATCTGGAGAAGGTGGCGGCCGACTGGAACGACCGGGGCATCCGAACGCTCGAGGCGGCCGAGGACTACATCGAGCAGCAGCACGCCCGCCGCTCCTACGAGGGCATGGTCAAGCGCGTGTTCGGCATCAGCGGGCGCAATCTGACGACCAGAGAGAAGAACTTCATCCGCCAGTGGAAAGACGAGTTCGGCTTCGGGGAGGAGATGATCCTCGCGGCCTTTGAAACCGGCGTGGACCGCACGGGAAAAATGGCCTTTGCCTACATCAACAAGATTCTCGCCAGCTGGCACGAAAAGGGCTACCGCACGCCCGACGACTGCAAAAAAGAGAAAAACCCCAGGCGCAAGGGGCCGCCCGAGACCGAGCACAGCTTTGACATGGATGAGCTTGAGCAGTGGGCGTTTCAGGTGACCTACGGATCGGAGAGTGAGAAGTAATGGCCTACCAGAGAGAGGTGTACCGCGCGGTCGAGGAGCAGTTCGCCGCCCGCCGCCGCGAGAATGAGAGCGAGCGCCAGCGCAGAAAGGACGAGGTCTACGCAAAGCTGCCCCGCCTGCGCGAGATTGAGCGGGAGATTGCGCAGACGTCGATTGCCCTGACGCGCACCATTCTGCGCGGCGGCCCCGTCAAGGAGACGGTCAAAAAGATCAAAGAGAGCAACATGGCGCTTCGCGCCGAGCGAACCGAGCTGCTCGCGGAGCTGTCGCTGCCCTACGACTACCTTGATGTAAAGCCCCACTGCCGCCGGTGCGGCGACGAGGGCTTTGTCGGGGGCAGGATGTGCGGCTGCTTTGCGCGCGAGCTCAAAAAGGCGGCCTATGAGATGTCGAACCTCGGCGGTGCGCTCAGGGACCAGAGCTTTAAAAATTTCAAGCTCGACTACTACTCGGATGAGGCCAAAGTCACCGACGGCAAGCTCACCGAGCGCGAGCTGATGAGCAAAAATTACGAGACGGTCAAAAAGTTTGCCGAGGGCTTTGACACCGACCGCATGCTCGGGCTGCTCTTCTTCGGCGGGCCGGGGCTCGGCAAGACCCACCTCTCGACCGCGGTGGCGCGCGAGCTGATCGACAGCGGCCACTCGGTGGTCTATGAGACCGCGCCCGACATCTTTGCAAAGTACGAGCGCGAGCGCTTCGGCCGCCTCGACCAGCCGGGGGATCTCGACCAGTACGAGCAGACCGATCTTCTGATTGTGGACGATCTCGGCACGGAGTTTTCGTCGCCCTTTGTGCAGTCGGTGTTCTTCTCGCTGGTAAACTCGCGCATGATTCACGGCAGGAAGACGATCGTCAGCACCAACCTCGCCCTCAAGGACCTGTCGGTGCGCTATGGGGAGAAGATCATCTCGCGCATCTTCGGGGAATTCGGCATGCTCCACTTCGTGGGCACGGATGTGCGCGCCCAGAAGCGGCGCGGCCAGACGAGGAGGTAGCGGCATGGCGACCATTGTGCTCAGAGGCCGCGGCGACCTGTCGCGAATTGCAGACGGTCTGCTGGAGGGTGTGCTTGCAAACGGCATGAGCTGTGAGCTCGTCGAACAGACCGAGCGGACCGTGGGCGACGCGCGCATCGCCTTTCTGGTCTTTGAAAAGTTCTACTACCGCGCCTCCAACCGCCTGAGCCTGTCGGCGCTGCTCATCGAGCAGGGCGGTGTGATCGACGCGACGCTCGTCGGCGCGGGCGGCGGCCAGGGGCCGCTGCTGCGATTCGACTGGGGCAGCGAGGAAAACTTCGCCGGCGTCGGCGCCGAGGTTCTCGAGGGCCTCGGCTTCACACGGGTTTAGGGGGCGGCGTATGAGAGTCAGCGTACTCATGGAGAATACAGCGGCCCGCGAGGGCTTTCTCACCGAGCACGGGCTGAGCCTCTTCCTCGAGGGGAACGGGCGGCGCGTGCTCTTTGACATGGGGGCGTCGGGCGGCTTTGCCGACAATGCGCGCCGGCTCGGCGTACCGCTCGACAGGGTGGATTTCGCCGTGCTCTCCCATGGGCACTACGACCACGGCGGCGGGCTTGCGCGCTTCTTTCAGGAGAATGCCGCAGCGCCGGTCTACGCAAACGAACACGCCTTTGAGCAGTACCGCTCGGGCAGCGGCCGCGACATCGGCGTGCCGCGGCCCCGGCAGGCGCACAGGGTGGTCCCCGTGGGCGACGACCGGGAGCTCGGGTATGGCTTTTCGCTTCACACCGGCAACCGGCTGCCGCGCGAATTTGAGACCGACGCCTTTGGGCTCTGTGCGGTGCGCGCGGGCGCGGTGGTGACCGACGACTTCTGTCACGAGCAGTACCTCGTCGTGGAGCAGGACGGCCGCCGCCTGGTGTTCAGCGGCTGCTCCCACAAGGGGGTCTTCAACATACTGCGCTGGTTTCAGCCCGACGTGTTTGTCGGGGGCTTTCACTTCATGGAGATCGACCCGGCGCAGGGGGTACAGCGGCTGGACGAGGCGGCGCGGCTTCTGCTGGAGTTTCCCACGGTCTACTACACCTGCCACTGCACGGGGCTCGCGCAGTATGACCGGCTGCGCGAGCGCATGGGAGAGCGGCTGCACTACCTCGCGGCGGGGGATGAGATCGCCGTCTGACTGGTAAAAGAAAAAGGGCCGGCCCCTCGGGGCCGGCCCTTTTGCGCTATTTTGTCTCGAGAATGGTCTGCCAGATGTTGTAGTAGATCGGGCGGGAGGCGGGGTCCTCGTACTGGGGCACAAGTCCCAGCCGCCAGACCGAGACGCCCGTCACGCCGAACATGCGCGCGAGCGCGAGCTTATCCGAGACGCTGCGGCTGTCCTCGTACCAGACGAGGTTGTCGGTGCTGTCGGTTGAATCGTAGTAGGTGATATAGGGGTTGCGGTAGCGCTCGGAGTAGTTCATCTGCGTGTTGGAGCTGATCAGGCGCGCGTAGAGATTGGCCGCGGTGGGGTGCATGGCCGTGTTGCGGATCACCTTGCCGTTTTGCAGCATCCAGCCGGTGGAGTCGATGCTCACGGCGAGCGCCACCTTGGAGATGTTGTCCGCCCCGACGCCGGTTTGGGGGTCGGTGATGGCCTTGAGGGCGTAGTAGACGTCGTCAAACGGGGTGACCGGCGTCGTGGTGTAGCCGGCCGCCATCAGCGAGCTGGACAGGGTGTCGGCGGCGTAGTCGTGCGCCATGAGAATGATGCGGTCGGCCACCGCGCCGATGGCGGGGTAGTCGTAGGCGTCGTAGTAGGCGAGATTGTTCTTCCAGACCGGGTGGACGGCGACGGTGAGCTGCAGATCACCCGGCTCGAGCGCCGCGTGAAGCTCCTGCAAAAAGAGGGTGAAGCCCTCTTTGAGGGCCGAGCCTTTCATCAGCTCAAAGTCGATGGTGACGCCGCCGTAGTAGGGCGCGCCCGCCGCCGTCCTGCGGCCGAGCTCCGAGAGAATGGCGTCTACCGCCTCGGTGCGGCGCTCGGCGCTGAGCAGAATCGCGGCGCAGGGGTTCGACGCGCTGCCGTCCTCGAGGGTGACCTTGGTGCCGGCGCTCATGTAGACGCTCAGATTGGCGAGCGCCCCGGCCCCGGCCGCGAGATCGACCGCTGTGTCGGCCGCGGCGGGAACGGCGAACTCGTTGCTGTTTTTGGTGGTGGTGTTGAGGCTGACGCCGTCGGCCGCGCTGAACTCGAGGCGGCTCCACCCGAACGAGACGGCGTCAAGATCGGCGATCAGCTCCCGCTGGGAGTAGGAGGACAGCGCGTAGAACGCATGCAGCCACTCGGTGTTGGAGTGGGTGCGGTCATACAGGCGCACCGCCATGGCCGCGGCCTCCTCGCGCCGCGCGTACCCGGCGGGCTGGAACGTGGTGGGGGTGACGCCGTTGATGATGCCGAAGTCGTAGGCGAGGGTGATGTGGCCCGGGTAATTTGTCACGTCGGTGAACGGGTGGCCGAACGAGACGGCGTTGCCGGCAAGGGTCTCATAGCCGAGCGCGCGCACGAGCATGACGGCCATCTCCTCGCGGGTGATGTACTCCTCGGGGCGAAACGAGGTCGAATCTCTGAGCACGGCGCCGTGGGCGACCGCGGTCTCGACGTCGTCGTAGTACCAGCTCGTCGGGCGGCAGTCGGCAAAGGAGGGGGTGACGACGATCTCGCGCTCCCAGCCGAACAGGCGCGTGAGCATGGCGACGAATTCGCTGCGCTTGACGTTCTGGCCGAAGCCGAACAGCTGCGCCTCGCTGTCGACGCCGTTGACAATCCCGAGAGCGGTTGCGCGCTCGATGACGTCGACCGCCCAGTTTCCGGCGGGCACATCCCGGTAGCTCGACTCGGCGACGGGGGGCTCGTCCGTATCCACGGCGAGCGCGCCGAGCGGCGGCAGAAGACCCGCGACAAGGCACAGGGCAAGACAGAGCGAAAAGAGACGTCGTTTCATAAAAATCCCTCCTGACAGATGATACTTCTTAGACGAGAGACGCCCACCGGTTTGTTGCGAAAGAGCACAAAATTCCGCAATTATTTCAGACCCTGCTCCCGGGCGTAGAAGAACAGGTACTGCTGCGCGATGCCGCCGTGGGGAGAGAAGCGGCCCGCGTCGATCTCGCCGCCGTAGAGGCGGTCGATGGCGCGGGCGATCCACACGTCGACGGGAAAGGCGTCGAGCCGGTTCGCGCCGAAGAGCAGCACGCAGTTTGCCACCTTTTCACCGACGCCGCGAATCTTCATCAGCTCCGCTTTGGCCTGCTCATAGGGGGCCTCGCGCACGAGCTCGAGCGACACCTCGCCGCGCGCGAGCTTTTCAACGGCATCGGCGACATAGCGCGCGCGAAAACCCGCGCGGAGAGGCTCGAGCTCCTGCGCCGTGACGCCCGCAAGCGCGCCGGGCGTCGGAAAGGCGTGATAGGGCCCGCACGGGCCCTCAAGGCGGGGGCCGAAGTGTTCGCACAGGGCCTCGACGATCTTTTTGATGCGGGGGATGTTGTTGTTCTGCGAGAGAATGAAAGTGACAAGCGCCTCGAAGAGGTCCTGGCGCAGCACCCGCACGCCGCCCGCGCAGCGGCAGGCCTCGGCCATGACCGGGTCGCCCGCCGAGAGCGCGCGCTTGATGGCGCCGTAGTCGCGCGCGAGATCGAAGTAGCGGGTGAGAAAGTCGATGTCCTGCGCCGCCGCCTCGCCGTGTAAAAAAAGACTGCTCCCCCGCTGGGAGAGCAGATAGCACCGCGCGCCCGCGCAGACGCGAAAGGCCCCGCCGCGCTCCTCAAAGCGGAAGCACTGGCCGGAGTGCAGCGTCTGCGCGAGGTCAAAATCGGCATACGAGCCGATACAGGTTGTATTTATTGCGATATTCATAACAGTTTGTATTACTTGCCCCGCTCGTTGATGCGGTAGCAGAGGGTCATGAGGCTGTCGCCGAGGTGGACGTTTTCCACCGGGATTTCGGTCTTGAGATGGATGTCGCCGTTGCTGAAGTTCCAGAGCCCCTCGATGCCGAGCGCCTCGAGACGGTCGGCGATGGGGCCGGCCTCGCTGCGCGGCACGGCGAGCACCGCGATCTTGGGCCTGTGGGTCTCAAAGAAGTGTTCGAGCTCGTCGATGTGCTGCACGGTGACGCCGGTGATGTTGAGCCCCACGAGGCTCGGCTTGACGTCGAAGATGCCCACGAGCTTGAAGCCGCGCTTTTCAAAGTTGAGATGCTGAATCAGCGCGGTGCCGAGGTTGCCCACGCCGATGACGATGGCGGGGTAGAAGTTCTGAAGCCCGAGGATGTTGCTGATTTCATCGTGAAGATAGCGCACATTGTAGCCGTAGCCCTGCTGGCCGAAGCCGCCGAAGCAGTTGAGGTCCTGCCGGATCTGCGAGGCGGTGATGCCCATGCGCGCCGAGAGCTCCTTTGAGGAGATCTTGTCAATATCGTTTGCGAGCAGCTCGCCGAGATAGCGGTAGTAGCGGGGCAGTCTGCGGATGACTGCCAGTGAGATCTTGTCTTTCATCTCGCGCCCCCTGAATGTTCGTGTAAAGATACTGCTATTATACGATAAAAGGGCGCGGTCTGTCAATTAATTAACAAATTGCGGGCAGTGGAAACGGCGGCGGTACAAGCATGGACGCCTGCTGCGGTCGCGGCTCCGCGACAGGGCTTTGGCACGATCAGCCCGTTTGCCGCGCGCGAACACTCAAGCATTTTATGTGTCAATGATAACAGCGAATCAGTGTTGGAAAAAACGATTCTGCTGCGTTACGATGAATGCAAACAAAAAGCTCTGCCGAGAAAGGAAAATCGAAAAGCAGATGGTCATTTGGAAAAAAAGCTGCCAAAAGATGTCACGGTTACATGACCGTTGTTTCACGGTGGGCGTATCTTTTACATTTCGTATCTGATAGCATAACCATAGTAACCTGTCTGATATTAAACGGGGGAATTGCCATGTTGACCGATATTCCATACAGTACACTCGCGCAGGACAGCGCCTATGAGATCATGCTGCTGCGTGACCAGGAGAACGCCGCGTTCGCCGAGATCGCGCGGCGCACCGGCAGATCGGCGGGGGGCGCCGCGCAGCTCTACAACAGGGTGAAAGTGAAGCAGATTCGCCTCTACCTCAACCACATCGCGTGCTGGCTCGGCCATGAGACCGCCGCCGAGGTCACAAAGTTCTACTACAGCATCTACGAGTGCTATCAGGACCGCCGCTGCGCCTGCGCGTATCTGGAAAAGAGCTGGCAGGAGCTTCTCGACAGATACCGGTGCGGCGAGCCGGGAATGCCGAAGTCTTTCGCCGAGAGTCTGCCGCCCCTGCTGCCGCCGCTGGGGGAAAAGACCGTCGCGCGCATTGTGAGCCTGCGCGAGGGCGGCACGTCGTTTCAGAAGATCGCGGGGGAGCTGAACCTGACTCCGGCCAAGGCGAAACACGTCTACAACAGCCACTACCACAAACTGGTGCTGGGGTATCTCGAGTCTCTGCCGGCCGCGGGGGACGGCGCCGGAGAGCGGCGGGCCCTCTGGGAGAGCTACCTGAATAAGAATGTCTCGCCCCAAAAATTCTACGACGAAATGAGACGCTGACGCAGAGAGGGGCCGCCCCACATCGGGGCGGCCCCTCTCTGTATATGCTGTGACGCCGGCGCGGCGTCACAGCCGGCATGTCCGGCGGCGCTGCGCGGCCGGGCGTCAGCTGTCCTGCTGAAGAGCTTCCCACTCGGCGTAGAGAGCGTCGGTGCGCTCTCTGAGCTGCTGCTGCTCGTCGAGCAGGGTCTGAAGCCTGTCGTAGTCGCTCGCCGCCTGCTCCATGGCCTGCGCGAGGGCCGCGGCCTGCTCCTCGAGCGCCTCGATCTCGCGCTCGACGGCGCGCGCGCGCCGGGCGGCGGCGCCCGTGTCGCGGCGGGGAGCCTGTCTGGGCGCGGGTTTCTTCGGCGCGGGCGCGCTCTGGGCGGTCTTCTCGAGCGCCGCGCGGTAGTGGGCGAACGTCCCCTCAAAGTCCGTCGCGGGGACGGCAGAGAGATCGAGAATGCGCCTGGCGAAGCGGTTTAGGAAGTAGCGGTCGTGCGAGACGAACAGCAGATTGCCGTCGAACTGCTCGATGGCCTCCTCCATCCACTCGCGCGAGTCGATGTCAAGGTGGTTGGTCGGCTCGTCGAGAATGAGAAGATTCACGTCGTCCTGCATGAGAAGACAGAGCTTCAGGCGGCTTCGCTCGCCGCCCGAGAGATCGCTGACCCGCTTGAACACGTCGTCGCCGACAAATTTGAACACGGCCAGGCGGTTTCGCGCCGTGGTGTTGGTGGTTTTGCGCTCCTCGGCGAAGAGCTCGAGAAGCGTGCGCTCGGGCCGCTCAAAGACGACCTGCTGGGGCAGATAGGCCGCCCGCACCGAGGGGCTTTTGGCGACGCTGCCCGCGTCGGGCGCGAGCTCGCCCGTCAGAATCTTCAAGAGCGTGCTCTTGCCGCAGCCGTTGTCGCCGATGATGCCGATGGCCTCGCCCCCTTTCATGGAGAACGTCAGCCCGCCGAGCAGCTCCCGCCCGCCGTAGCTCTTATAAAGCTCGCGCACGCGCAGCACATAGTCCGACGAGAACTCCCGCGCGACAAAGGCCGCGCGCAGGCGCTTCTCCTCGGTGGGGCGCTCGATTTTCTCCATGCGCTCGATGCGCTTTTCAATGGCCGAGGCGCGGTTGTCGAGATCGTGGCCGTGGGCCCAGATGCGGATTTTCTCGGCCGTCGCTTCGAGCTGGGCGATCTTCTTCTGCTGGGCGCGGTAGAGCTTGAGGCGCTCCTCGTAGCGCGCGCGCTTCTCGGTGACATAGAAGCTGTAGTTGCCGGTGTACTCCTCGGCGCTGCCGTCGAGAATCTCGACGACGCGCGTGATGGTGCGGTCGAGAAAATACCGGTCGTGCGACGTGATCAAAACCGTGCCGCGGTAGGCGCGAACGTAGTTTTCCAGCCACTCCACCGCGCTCATGTCGAGGTGGTTTGTGGGCTCGTCGAGCAGCAGAATGTCGGTCTTCTGCAAGATGAGCCGCGCGAGCAGAATGCGCGTCTTCTCGCCGCCCGACAGGTCGCCAAAGAGCATCCGCCGCTGCGCGGGGGTGATGCCGAGGCCGTTTGCGACTTTGTCGATCTCAAAGCCGAACTCATAGCCGCCGGCGGCCTCGAGGCGGGCGGCCGCCTCGGCGTAGCGGTTCATCACGCCGGGGGACTGGTCGTGCGCCATCGCGGCGGTGAGCTCGTCGAGCTCCCGGCGCAGACGGTGGTTCTCGGCAAAGGCGCTCTCGAGCACATCCTCCACCGTGTAGTGGGCCGGGTAGTCCGGCAGCTGCTCGACCATGCCGAGCCGCCGGCCGCGGGCGATGACGGCCGAGCCGCCGTCCGCCTCGAGCTCGCCCGTGAGAATCTTGAAGAGAGTCGACTTGCCCGCGCCGTTTTTGCCGAGCAGGCCGATCTTCTCGCCCTCGTAGACCTCAAAGCTCAGATCGTCGAGAATGACCGTCTCGCCGTAGGCCTTATGTAAATGCTGTACGCTGATGTCCGCCATGTTCTCTCCCTCATAAAAAGCAATAGTATAAAACTACCATGTTTTTTGCTTTTTTTCAAGAAAAGGCCCGCCGGACGGCGGGCCTTTCGGGGTCAATTACTTCTCGCCGACCATGACGAGCCGCGCCGCTGTGATGCGGTCGGGCAGGGTCACGCCGTCCGAGAGGCCGTAGTGGACCTCGACCGAGGAGTTCTCCATAAACAGGTCGTCCGACCACTGGTCGATCTTCGCGTTCATGGCGTCAAAGAGCTCGGTCACATCGTCGATGGCGACCGTGATGGTCTTCTCCACGCCGTTTTGCTCGTAGGAGCCGGTGAACTCCTTGCCCGGGGTGATCCACTTGACGATCTTCACGGGCTTGAGTACGTTGAGATCGGCGCTGTTGCCGGGGGTGACGTTGCTGTCGGGGTTCGGGGTGCTCGCGCCCGGGTCGTCGGGCACCTGGGGATTGTCCGCGTTTGGATTCTGGTTGCCCGCGTTCGGGTCGTCGGTGTTGTCTCTGGCGCAGCCGAGCAGCGCGAGGGACAGCACCATCGCCAGAACGAGCGCAATGCTCATAAAGCGTTTCATGGTACACTCTCCTTATTGTTTTTCAATTTGGCGGTACCCTGATAATTTTCCCGGCGCGCGGGCAAACTATTTGCAAAAGAGCGTGGCAAAAACAGACTTTTTTGCAAAAAAATGAGGGCGCGGAATGTTCCGCGCCCTCTGGCAGATGTTCTTACTTGTGGTCGACTTCGTACATATGGCCGATGAGGTCGACAACCTTGTTGGAATAGCCCCACTCGTTGTCATACCAGCTGACCAGCTTGACAAACTTGCTGTCGAGCATGATGCCGGCCTTGGCGTCGAAGATGGAGGTTCTGGGATCGGTGATGAAGTCGGAGGAGACAACCATGTCCTCGGTGTAGCCGAGAATGCCCTTCATCTTGCCCTCAGAGTACTCTTTGATCTTGGCGCAGATCTCGTCGTAGGTGGTCTCTTTGGCGAGGTTGACGGTGAGGTCAACAACCGAGACATCCAGCGTCGGAACGCGGAACGCCATACCGGTCAGCTTGCCCTTGAGCTCGGGGATGACAAGGCCCACAGCCTTGGCGGCGCCGGTCGAGGACGGGATGATGTTGCCCGCAGCGGCGCGGCCGCCTCTCCAGTCTTTCTTGGAGGGGCCGTCGACGGTCTTCTGGGTGGCGGTGGTGGAGTGAACGGTGGTCATGAGACCCGAGACAATGCCGAACTCGTCGTTGATGACTTTCGCGAGCGGAGCCAGGCAGTTCGTGGTGCAGGAGGCGTTGGAGACGACGACCATGTCCTTGGTGTACTTCTCCTGGTTGACGCCCATGACGAACGTGGGGGTCTCTTTGTCCTTCGCCGGAGCGGAGATGACGACTTTCTTCGCGCCGCCTTTCAGGTGGGCGGAAGCGGCCTCGGTGGTGGTGAAGACGCCGGTGGACTCGACGACGTACTCGGCGCCGCACTCGCTCCACGGAATCTCAGCGGGATCCTTGCAGGCGTAGACCGCGATCTTGTGGCCGTTGACGACGAACTTGTCGCCCTCAGCGCCGATGGAGCCCTGGAACTGGCCGTGGATCGAGTCGTACTTGAGCATGTACTGCATGTAGTCGAGATCGATGAAGGGGTCGTTGACGCCGACGACCTCGAACTTGTCGTTCGCCATCGCCGCGCGGAAGACCAGACGGCCGATGCGGCCAAATCCGTTGATGCCAATTTTGATTGCCATAGTTTTGTTCCTCCTGAATATAAATTTAAAATTTTAAAAATTTTAGCTGCGTGGAAAGCAGTTCTATTATAATAAAAAATCCGCCAAGATACAAGCCCACTTGTTATAAATGTATCAAAGATTTTCAGTTTTTTCACAATTGGCCCTCGCTTGTCAAACGCCGGGAATCTTGCTATACTGGTCAGCAAATGGACCGGGGTGCGCCCCGCTGGAGGGAACCGCTTGAAATTCTACTACATCATTGCCATTGCCGCGATGGTCTTCGCGGCGCTCGCCGCCACGAAAAAGGTCAACACCGTGCGCACGGTGCTGGTCTACACCTTTTTTCTCGCGGCGGTGTATCTGAAATTTTTCGACATGGATCTCAAGAATGACCTTGTGACCTTTGTTGTGTCGGGCGTGTGCCTTGCGGCGCTCGGGGCGGTGCTGCTCGCGGCGCAGCGGGCGAGAAACACGGCCTACTTCGTCTTCAATCTGCCGCCCGCGCGCGTGGACGACGTGCGGCAGATTCTCTCGGGCGCCATGCCCATGGCGCGCGAGGGCAGCGAGCCGAGTGCGACGATCGAGCCGTTTTGGTTTTTTCACCGGCTCGTCTTTCACAACGTCGACCGCGACGGGGTCACCGCCTACAGCCGGGAGATCAACGCCTACATCGCGGCGAACGGGAGCATCCACATTCCGACGGCTGCGCTGCTCTTTGTGCTGGCGGCGGCGCTGTGCGCGCTGACGCTCATCTGACACATACGGACATCGGTGGCGCCCGGCCGGGCGCCGGGAGATTGACAACATGGAAAACGGACGGAAACTGGAACGGGCGGCTCAGTGGGCCGCCGAAATTTACGGGCCGTCGGACACGCCGGCGGTGGTCATGGCGGCCGACACGCGCATCTTCTACTGCACCGACGCCGCAAGGCGTCTGCTCGGTACGGCCGAGGGGAGTCTCGAGGAGCTTCTGCCGAGCATGATGTGGCCGCAGGTGAGACGCCGGCTTGAGGAGTGCGCGCCGGTCTCGCTGCGCGTACAGGCGCCGCAGGGCGACACGCTGACTCTCAGCGCGGTTCCGATACCGGACGGGGAGGCGTGCTGCGGCGCGCTGTGCCTGCTCTGCAGCCGCCAGCGCCCCTTTGAGGACCCGGCGTTCTCGGCCGCGGTACACGATCTCAAATCGCCGCTCGCCATTCTGCGCTCCACGCTCTTTTTGCTGCGCAGAAAGTGCGCCCTCGGCGATGAGGCTGCGGGCTATCTCGACATGATCGAGCGCAACGCCGACCGGGCCATGGCCGTGGTGAGCAACCTGTCGGCCGAGAGCGGCGGCGGGGACCACGGCTTTCAGCTGAATACGCGTCAGATTGACCTCTCCGGCAGCCTTGAGACGCTCTTCGCCGACGTGTCGGCGGCCTGCGCCGCGCGGGACATCCGGGTCGAGAGCCGGGTGGAGCCGGGGCTCACGGTTCAGGCGGACTGGCCGCTGCTCGAGCGGGCGGTCATGAATCTGGTCAGCAACGCCGTCAAGTTCTGCCGCGGCAGCATCCGCCTGACGGCCTTTGGCGGGGAGGACGAGGTCTTTCTCGAGGTGGCTGACGACGGCGAGGGGATGGACGAGGCGACACGGCGCTCGCTCTTCGTGCCCTATGCGCACGGGGAGGACCGCAGCGACGCCCGCACCGGCAGCGGCCTTGGGCTCTTCATTGCAAAGAGCGTGGTCGAACAGCACCGCGGCCGCATCGAGGTCGAGAGCAGCCCCGGCGGGGGCACGCGCTTTGTGATCGCCCTGCGGCGCTGCCCGGCGCTGCTCACACTCGCGGCGCCCGCGACGATGCTGCGCCGCCGCGACGGGCTCGATGCGGCGGTTCGCGACGCCCTGTGGCGCCGCGGGGAATATTTGCAACAGAGAAGGAGTAGGCACACACATGCACCAGATTAGAAAAGCGACGCCGAACGACGCGCACGAGGCGGTGCGCCTGCTGCGCGACGCGGCGGATGAAATTCTGCTCTTTCACACGGGCAGCGACACCTACGAGGGGGCCTACCCCGTGCTCGAGCAGTTCTACCGGCTTGAGCGGGGGCGCTACAGCTACAAGAACTTTCTCGTCTGCGAGGACGCGGGGCGGGTGGTCGGCGTGCTGCTGAGCTACGGCTCGCAGAACCCGCAGGAGTTCGACGAGCCGATCACGGCCCATCTGCGGGCGCGGGGCCTTGACACCGAGGTCGTCACCGAGGCGCGTCCGGGGGAGCTCTACATCGACACCTGCGCCGTCGCGCCCGAGTACCGCGGGCAGAAGATCGGCAAGTCGCTCTTCGCCGCCGCCCATGAGCGCGCGCAGGAGATGGGGCTTGGCGTGCTCTCGCTTCTCGTCGACTGCAACAAGAGACGAAACCACGACATCTATCAGAGGTGGGGCTTTGCGGACGGGGCGACCATTCGCTTTTACGGCCACGAGTACCAATATATGACCAAAGAGGTGTGACCCTGGCGCCGGGAGCGTTCCCGGCGCCCACTTTTTTTGCATTTTATGGCAGTTTCTTCTTGAACTTGTCCGCCCGTTTGTTTAAAATGAACCTATCTTCTTTGGCTGGGCCGGCTTGACCGGCCCTTTCGGCAGCAAACGAGTAGGGGGGAAAACCATGAAAAAACGCAATGCCATTGCGGCCGCCTGCCTGATCGTCTTCTTTCTGGCGGTGATACTCATCTACATGGGCGCAGGCAGCGCCAAAATTGACGCCATCAACGCGCGCGCGGACGAATACCTGACAGCCGCGGGCGGCGACGAGGCCCAGGCGGCGCGCAACATGAACGCGGATGCGCTCGGTGTTCTGACCGTTCTGCCGCCGCTGATCGCGATTCTGCTCGCCTTTCTGACCAAGAATGTGGTCATCTCGCTGTTCGCGGGCATCGTGTTCGGCGCCGTGCTCATGCAGGTCACGGGCGGCACGCTGGTGCAGTCGGGCTTCGGCTTCATCAGCATCGTCACGGGCATGATGAACTCGCTCGGCGACAGCTGGAACGCGGGCGTGGTCATGCAGTGCCTCGTCATCGGCGGCACCATTGCGCTGATCACCAAGATGGGCGGCGCCCGGGCCATCGCGGACGCGCTGGCAAAGCGCGCAAAGACCGCCAAGAGCTCACAGTTCATCACATGGCTGATGGGCATTTTCATCTTCTTTGACGACTACGCAAACTCGCTCATCGTCGGCCCGGTCATGCGCCCGGTCACCGATAAGATGCGCATTTCGCGCGAGAAGCTCTCGTTCATCGTCGACTCTACCGCGGCGCCCATCGCGGGCATCGCGCTGATTTCGACCTGGATTGCGACGGAGCTGACCTCCATCCGCGACGGCTTCGCCAACATCGGCGTGACCGAGGGCGTGGACTTCTACGGCACCTTTGTCAGAACCATTCCCTACCGCTTTTACAACATCTTCATTCTGGTGTTCATACTCTTTACGATCTACCTCTCGCGGGAGTTTGGCCCCATGCTCAAAGCCGAGCGCCGCGCGCGCAAGTTCGGCAAGGTGGTCGCCGACGGCTCGACGCCGCTCATGAGCGACGAGGCGGCCGATCTCGAGCCCGCGGAGGGGGCGAAGACCAGCATCTGGAGCGCGATTCTGCCCATCGGCACGCTGATCGTGTCGGCGTTTGTGCTCTTCTACTACATCGGCTACCAGTATGCGCTGGCCGACGGCGTTGCGGTCATGCGCACAGCGCCTTTCTCCTGGGAGGGAATCAAGGAGGCATTTTCGGCCACCGACGCGGCGCTGGCTCTGCTCGGCAGCGCCATTCTCGCGACGATTGTCGCGCTCGTCTACGGCGTGTGCAAAAAGCACTTCAACCTCATTGAGGGCATCGACATCTGGATCAAGGGCCTCAAGTCCCTGTTCATCACGGCGGTCATCCTCGTGCTCGCATGGACGCTCAACGGCACCATCAAAGAGATCGGCACGAGCATGTTCCTTGTCAACACCATCTCGGGCAGTCTGCCGGCTTTCCTGCTGCCGTCGCTGATCTTCGTCATGGGGTCGCTCATCTCGTTCTCGACGGGCACCTCCTACGGCACGATGCTCATTCTGACGCCGCTGACCATTCCGCTTGCAAACGCGCTCAAGCCCGGCAACGAGACCTTTATGCTCGCGGCGATCGGCGCGGTGCTCACCGGGGCCATCTTCGGCGACCACTGCTCGCCGATTTCGGACACGACGATTCTCTCCTCCATGGGCGCGGGCTGCGACCACCTCGACCACACCAAGACCCAGATGGTCTATGCTCTGGCGGTTGCGGGCGTGTCGATCGTGGGCGGCTATCTGCTCGTCGGGCTGGGTCTTCCGGTCTGGGCGTCGCTCATCATCGGCATCGTGCTCACGGGTGTGATGGTGGCCGTTGTGGGCAAGAACCCCGACAAACCTCTGCCCGGCAAACTGGAGCCGACCGAATAAAAGACAGCGCTGCCTTGCACAGGGCGTCCCCGCGGGGACGCCCTGTTTCGCGCCCTGTCCGCTTTTTTTGCAGGCTGAAGTGTGATATAATAGCCGCAGAACGGCTATTATATGGAACTCAGGCCGTTTTTCTCGCCCCTTGCGGGGCAGCCGAAAAACATGGCCACATTATAGCATGATCGCTTCGCGCTCATGCTATAATAGCCGCAGAGCAGCTATTATATGGAACTCAGGACGTGCTCTTGCCCCTTGCGGGGCAAGTCCCTGCGGGACGGCTGAAAACATGGCCACATCGCTTCGCGATCATGATATAATAGCCAAAAAGCGATTGCAGTTGATTTTGGTTTTCGCCCTGCTGAAACGGCTGGAGAGTACGGCCGGGGCAGAGAGGGGCATACCGCAAACAGGGAGGCTTTCATGAGGAAAAACTGGACAGAGATGATCGCGCTGCTGCTTGTCGCGGCGCTTTTGACAATGGGCTTTTCGGGCTGTGCGCCCGCGAGCGAGCCGGTGGGCCCCGGCCCCGGTGTGGACGAGCCGGTCGACCCCATCGAACCGACCCCGCCCGAGCCGCCGGCGCTCGAGCTGACCGTCTTCGGCGACTCGACCTACCCGGGCGACGCGTTCGGCGTTGAGATCAAAAATTCGGGCGATGAGCTGCCGGTTGTGAGCTTTACCCTCGATGAGGACACCTACGAGGTGCCGGTCTTCCGCGATGGGGAGCGCGTGCTCGCGCTCGTGCCGGTCAAGCTGCGCGCAACGACGCCCATTCAGGGCGTGGTGTCCGCCTCGCGCGAGCGCGGCGCCGTGGCGCAGGCCACTGCCGAAATCACGGTCATGACAAAGGAGTTTCCTGAGGTGCAGCAGTTTGTTGAGACCGATGAGATGAGAGAGATCAAAGAGGGCGAGAAAGAGCCCATCGACGGCGAGCGCACGGCCGCGGCTCTGTCGAACCCGTCGGCGGACAGGCTCTTTGAGGGGCGCTTCGATCTGCCGCTCGAGGGGCGCATCACCACGGAGTTCGGCCAGCAGCGCTACCGCAACGGCGAGTACTACTACACCCACACCGGCATCGACCTCGGCGCGCGCCAGGGCCGCGAGGTCGCGGCGCCGAACAGCGGCGTGGTCGTACTCGCTGAGAAGCTCGACGTGGGCGGCAATGTCATCATCATTGACCACGGCTTTCACATCTTCTCGTACTACATGCACCTCTCGGAGTTCAAAGTCGAAGTGGGCGACAGCGTGGCAAAGGGCGATGTGATCGGACTTGTCGGCTCGACCGGCTACTCGACGGGGCCCCATCTGCACTATGCGCTCTCGGTCGACGACTATCCCATCGACCCCTATTTCTTCAACGACCAGGACCCGATGGAGCTGTTTTCCTAGGGCACATGTTACAAAATTCACAAAAACTTTGTCCATACGCTTGCGCGGGTGGACGGACCTGATTTATAATGAGAGGGATATCGCGCAATCTTGATTCCAATGAGTCAAATGTAATATTTTTGAGAGGAGTAACACCTATGAACTACACTCATGAAGTAGAGCAAATGTGCTGTGTAGCCAAGGGCCCGAAACACGGACCCGCCCCGATCCCCGAAGAGGGGAAATGGGTCAAGGCCAAACAGATCACCGACATCTCCGGCCTCTCCCACGGCGTGGGCTGGTGCGCCCCGCAGCAGGGCGCCTGCAAGCTGACGCTCAACGTCAAGGACGGCATCATCGAGGAGGCCCTCGTTGAGACGCTGGGCTGCTCGGGCATGACCCACTCCGCTGCGATGGCGGCCGAGGTGCTTCAGGGCAAGACCCTGCTCGAGGCGCTCAACACCGACCTCGTCTGCGACGCGATCAACGTCGCCATGCGCGAGATCTTCCTGCAGCTCGTCTACGGCAGAAGCCAGACCGCGTTCTCCGAGGGCGGCCTGCCGGTCGGCGCCTCGCTCGAGGATCTCGGCAAGGGCCTGCGCTCGCAGGTCGGCACCATGTTCGCCACCCACGACAAGGGCGTTCGCTATCTTGAGATGGCCGAGGGCTATGTGCTGAGCATCGCGCTCGATGAGAACGACGAGGTCACCGGCTACAAGTTTGTGCACCTGGGCAAGATGATGGAGGCCATCCGCAAGGGCGTCGACCCCAAGGAGGCCTATGACAAGAATGTGGGCACATACGGCCGGTACGAGGGTGCGGCCAAATATGTCGACCCGCGCAAAGAATAATTGGAAGGAGGAGTACAAATGGCTCACTTTGAAGGATATGAGAGAAGAATCCCGCAGATAGAGAAATTCTGCAAGGACTATCAGTTCGCCACCATCGACGGGGCGAAAGAGCTGTGCCTGTCGAAGGGCATTGACGTCGAGGCCATTGTCAAGGGCGTTCAGCCCATTGCGTTTGAGAACGCCTGCTGGGCATACACGCTCGGCGCTGCCGTCGCCATTGAAAAGGGCGCGAAAAACGCCGCCGATGCGGCCGAGGCCATCGGTCTCGGGCTTCAGGCTTTCTGCATTCCCGGCTCGGTCGCCGAGGCGAGAAACGTCGGCATCGGCCACGGCAATCTCGCCGCCATGCTTCTGCGTGAGGAGACCGACTGCTTCTGCTTCCTCGCGGGTCACGAGTCCTTTGCCGCGGCGGAGGGCGCCATCGGCATCGCGCGCACCGCGAACAAGGTCAGAAAGACCCCGCTGCGCGTTATCCTCAACGGCCTCGGCAAGGACGCGGCCTACATCATCTCGCGCATCAACGGCTTCACCTATGTGGAGACCGAGTTCGACTACACCTCCCACACGCTCAAGATCGTCGAGGAGAAAGCGTTCTCCGACGGCGACAAGGCGAAAGTCAAGGTCTACGGCGCGGACGATGTCATGGAGGGCGTCGCGATCATGCAGCATGAGAAAGTCGACGTCTCCATCACCGGCAACTCCACCAACCCCACCCGCTTCCAGCACCTGGTGGCGGGCACCTACAAGAAATGGGCCACCGAGAACGGCAAGAAGTACTTCTCGGTCGCGTCCGGCGGCGGCACGGGCAGAACGCTGCACCCCGACAACGTCGCGGCGGGCCCTGCGAGCTACGGCCTGACCGACTCCATGGGCCGCATGCACGGCGACGCCCAGTTCGCCGGTTCCTCCTCGGTTCCGGCGCACGTTGAGATGATGGGTCTCATCGGCATGGGCAACAACCCCATGGTCGGCGCGACGGTCGCCGTCGCGGTTGCCATCGAGGAAGCCTGCAAGTAAGAACCGGCTTAAGCGGCCGTGTCCACCGGGACACGGCCGCTTTTCTCTGTTTACTTGGCGCGCCGCTCATGATAGAATGGGGGCGAACGGAGGATGAGACAGTGGAAAAGAGAATTTTAGTGCTGCTCCCGGTTCGCGAGGAGCACCGCGAGCTTCTGGAGAACGCGGCGCCGCAGGCGCGCATCACATTCTGCCGCCCGGCGGAGCTGACCGGGCAGATCGCGGCGTCTGCGCAGGGTGTCATCGGCAACATCGACCCAAAATTCCTGCCGGACATGGCGGCGCTCGAGTGGCTTCAGCTCAACAG
Source organism: Feifania hominis (assembly GCF_014384765.1). Taxonomy (NCBI): domain Bacteria; kingdom Bacillati; phylum Bacillota; class Clostridia; order Eubacteriales; family Feifaniaceae; genus Feifania; species Feifania hominis. The sequence goes on from NZ_JACRSP010000003.1 coordinate 277,920, forward strand.
CGCGGGCGCCGACGCCTACCTGAAGCCGGGCGTTCTCCCCGCGGGTACGGTGCTGACCAACGCCACCGGCGCGTATGGCCTCGCCATCGGCGAGTATCTTGTGGGCATGCTGCTCGCGCTCTATAAGAAACTGCCGCTCTACCGTGACCAGCAGTTTGAGGGCCGCTGGGAAAACCGCGGCCAGGTGCGCTCCATCTTCGGCGCGCGGGTGCTGATTGTGGGGCTCGGCGACATCGGCTCGGAGTTTGCCCGGCGGCTGCGCCCCTTTGGCGCGACGCTCATCGGCGTGCGCCGCCACGAGGGGCCCTGTCCTGCGTACGTCGATGAGATTCACACCGTCGGTGAACTCGACCGTCTGCTGCCGCAGGCGGATGTCGTGGCGCTCTGTCTGCCCGGGACGGCTGAGACGAGGGGCCTGCTTGACCGGCGGCGCCTGTCGCTGCTCCGGCGCGATGCGGTGCTGCTCAATGTGGGCCGGGGAAACGCGGTTGACCTCGACGCGCTCTGCGAGCTGCTCGAGCGGGGTGAGCTGTGGGGCGCGGGTCTCGACGTGACCGATCCCGAGCCGCTGCCGGCCGGACATCCCATCTGGCGGCAGGAGCGCGCGCTGATCACACCACATGTGTCAGGCGGCTACCAGCTTCCCGAGACCTTTGAGCGGATCGTGCGCATTGCGGCGGAGAATCTGCGGCGCTTCTGCAACGGGGAGGAGCTGCTCAACCAGGTGGATTTTTCGACCGGCTACCGAAGAAAAATCTGACAGCCGGGCGCTTGACAAAGCCACCGGGCCGGTGTACAATTGAGATGATAATAAGAATGATTATCATTTTGGTAATCACAAGAAAAAGAAAAGGAGAGTGTATCAGATGAATCTGAAAGGATCGAAGACCGAGGCCAACCTGCTGGCCGCTTTCGCGGGCGAGAGCCAGGCGAGAAACAAGTACACCTACTATGCTTCCAAGGCGAAGAGCGAGGGCTATGTGCAGATCGCCGCGCTCTTTGAGGAGACTGCCAACAACGAGAAAGAGCATGCGAAGATCTGGTTTAAGCTGCTGCATGACGGCGCCGTGCCCGGCACCGAGGCGAACCTCAAAGACGCTGCCGCCGGTGAGAACTACGAGTGGACCGACATGTACGCCGGTTTTGCCAAGACGGCGAAAGAAGAGGGCTTTGACCACATCGCCTATCTGTTTGAAGAGGTCGGCAAAATTGAAAAAGAGCACGAGGAGAGATACCTTGCGCTTCTCAAGAACGTCGAGGATGGCACTGTCTTCAAGAAAGGCAGCATCGTGATCTGGAAGTGCGCCAACTGCGGCCACATCCATGTCGGCGAGGAGGCCCCGGAGGTCTGCCCGGTCTGCGCGCATCCGAGAGCGTACTTTGAGATTCAGGCGAAGAACTACTAAGAGGCCTGGGAGGGGGGACCCAGTCCCCCCTTCCCAACCTCCCCCCGGCAAAAGCCCCCGCTCACCGCGGGGGCTTTTGGAGTGAGCGCGCAGCGCGAACTGGCGCGGTAGCAGCCCAGGCGGCACGGGTTCCCCGGGTCGGGCGCGACGCCCGCAGGCTAGTCCCCGAGGCGGTGTAGAGCTGCGAAGCAGCGACCCGCCGAGTGGGGCACATTCAAATTTCTGGGGCCCCCAAACGCAACGGCGTTTGGGGGGCTCGCTGCGGCGGAATGAATCCGCCTACGCGACGAAATTGAATTACGAAGGGGGCAGGCCCCCTTCGAGCTACCCCCGGGAAGAGGAATCGCTTGGCGCTTTGCGCCTCGCGATGATTAAGAAAAACTTGCGAGGGGGTTGTTGTGTTGAGTGATCGCGGCCGCAGCCGCATTTCGGAGGCCAACCGCCACGAAGTGGCGGCTCCATGCGGGGCGGCAAATGGGGCCCCCGCGAAAACTGCGGTTTTCGTGGGGAGGAGGAGCAGTCGCGAAATGGACGAGACCGGCGACAGGCCGGTTGAGGGAATGGAGCGCACTGCGACGAAGCGCCCAGGAAGCCCGAATTGATTTCGGGGTGCCGCGACGGCCCGCAGGCCTAGTCCCGTAGGCGGTGTAAGCGGCGAAGCCGCCCCGCCGGAGGGGCACATTCAAATAAAGGGGTCCCCAAGCGAACTACAGTTCGCTGAGTGAGCGCGCAGCGCGAACTGGCGCGATAGCGCCCAGGAAGCCCGAATTGATTTCGGGCTTCCGCATATTCAAATTTCTGGGGCCCCCAAGCGAACTACAGTTCGCTTGGGGGATTTCTTTTTTTGTGTTTTCTGTGATATACTAAGTCCGCAGAAACAAACGAAAAATTGATTTTGGAGGCTGTTATGGACGCGCACGAACCGAGACCCGGCCGATACCGCCACTTCAAGGGAAAGGAATATGAGGTGCTCGGTGTGGTACGCCACAGCGAGACACTCGAAGAGCTTGTGCTCTACCGTGCGCTCTACGGGGAGCGGGGGCTCTGGGTGCGCCCACGGGAGATGTTTTTACAGACCGTAGAGCGCGACGGCTACCGGGGACCGCGCTTTGCCTGGCTCGGCCCGGTGCAGGAGGTGTCGACAAATGGGTAAGGACCCGAGAATCGTCAAACCTGTCTACCACCAGATTGCGGTTGATATCGCCGCCAAAATTGTCAACGGCCGCTACAAGGAGGGCGAGCGCCTGCATGGCCGCTCCACCCTCGCGAGCCAGTACAACGTCTCGCCCGAGACCATCCGCAAGGCCGTCTTCCTGCTGCAGGATATGGGCATCGTGGAAGTGGCGCAGGGTGTCGGCATCCACATCGAGTCGGTGCAGAAAGCCGTCGAGTTCATTGACAAATTCCGCAGCATCGAGTCGCTCACCGATATCAACCAGAAAATTCTCACCCTTGTCAGCGATGTCAATGAGAAAAATGCCCAGCTCGCCGAGACCGTGCGCACCCTGCTGGAATACAGTGACCGCTACAGCTCCATCAACCCCTTTACCCCCTTTGAACTCCCGGTGGGCGAGCAGTCGCCGCTGCTCGGCAAAAATGCCTCCGAGACCAATTTCTGGCACAACACGGGCGCTACCATCATCGCCATCAAAAAGGGCGAAGAGATTTTGCTCTCCCCCGGGCCCTACACGACCTTTGAGCCGAACGACATCGTCGTCATCGTCGGGGACGAGGAGAGCTACCACCGGGCACAGCAGTTTATTTCGCCCGAACAGAACTGAACAGAGCGGGCCGGAAACGGCCCGCTCTGTTATTTTGAAAGGGGGATTGACGAAACTGACAACTCTGTATTATAATTAAGTTGTCAGTAGAGGGCAAGCAGCAGCCCACCCTCAGAGGGCGGCGGCTGGCCAGACCCGGTTTTTTCATTTCATTCCTCCTGAACAATTTAGACAAAAGCCCGCCGTCAGGCGGGCTTTTGTCATGCCGAATTCAGTCGGTTTTTCTCAGATAGACATTACTCGTCGGAAAGGGAATCTCAATGCCCTCCTCGTCGAAGCGGCGCTTGACGCCCTCTCGCACATCCCCGATCAGACCGTAGCTTGAGGGGCGGTCGGCACACCAGATACCGGTGCGCAGCGTCACGGCGTAGTCGCCGAGCGACGACACGCGAATGGTCAGAGGCGGCGCGCCGTCGGCGCGCTCCTGCTCGGTGCGGTTGTCGAGAAACGCGGGGTGAGAGGTGATGACCTCGGTCATGACCGCTCGCGCCCGGTCAATGTCGGCCGAGTAGGCGATGGACACCTCAAAGAACGTACAGATCCGGTGGTCGCCGAAGTCGCAGTTTTCAAGAACTGCGCCGTTGACCACACTGTTCGGCAGAATGATGCGGCTGTTTTCAAAGGTGCGTATGACCGTGTGGCGCAGGTTGATGTCCTCGACGGTGCCGTCGATGTTCTTGTCGGGCAGTCGGATGTAGTCGCCGATGCCAAAGGGGCGAAACATGGTGATGAACATGCCGCTGACGATGTTGGCCACCGCCTCCTGCGAGGCGAAGCCCACAATGAGAACCACCAGACTGGAGCCGGCGACCATGGCCGTGACCATGCTCTGCAGAGGTTTTATCTGCATCACCGCTCCGTAGGCGGCCACAATGAGCAGCAGCGCCCAGATGATGCGCATGGCGAAGCGCACCGCGGTCGCGTCGAGCTTGCCGCGGGCGACCAGGCGCGAGAGTATTCTCGAGATGATCTTTTTGAGAACAAACGCCACCGCAAACAGAATGACGATTGTGATCAGCGACCCGATCAGGCCCGAGGCGAAATACTTGTCGAGCTTGTCGAGAAATGTTTCAAAGGCGCTCAGCTGCTGTTCTACCACTTCCGGCATGACAATCCTCCCTTTTTGAGTCGGTTTCTCTCTATTATACGGGATTGACGAATGAAAATCCAGCCCCAAGCCGTGTTGTTACAATAATACATTTTTAATACAATCTATTGACACCCCACAGGGCGGGCAGTATAATGAAAACAACAATAGAATTGGGAGGCTAAGTGCATTGATCAGGAATTTCAACTATTTTATCCCAACCAGAGTGGTGTTTGGCCCCGGCTGCCTTGAACAGCTCGCAACGATCGCAATGCCCGGTAAAAAGGCCATTCTTGTGACCTTTGCGGATCTGTCGATGAGCAGGCTCGGCTATGTCGAGCGCATCGTGGGGCTTCTCAAAAAGCAGAATATCGACGTTGTGGTCTTTGAAAAAGTGCTCACCAATCCCCTGACGGGCACGGTGGACGAGGGTGTGGCGCTGATGAAGCAGGAGGGCTGCGATTTCATCATCGCGCTCGGCGGCGGCAGCCCGATTGACACCTCCAAGGCCATGTCGGTGGCCGCGGCGAACGGCGGCCGGTACTGGGACTATGTGCCCGCCGGAACCGGCGGCAGAAAGCCGGTTGAGAAGAGCCCCCTGCCGGTGGTCGCCATCAACACGACGGCGGGCACGGGCAGCGAGGTCACGCCCATCGCGGTCATCACGAACCCCGACACAAACGAAAAGGTCTCTCTTCGCATCGACGAGCTCTACCCGCGCATGTCCTTCATTGACCCGGAGCTGATGCTCTCGCTGCCAAAGGGGCTGACCGCGTTTCAGGGGCTCGACGCGTTTCTGCACGCGGCGGAGGGCTACATCTCCCGCCAGAGCCAGTTTATCACCGACCGCTTTGCGCTCGAGGCCGTGCGGCTGGTGTACCAGAATCTCGGCGAGTGCGTCAACAACGGCAAAAACCTCGAGGCGCGCACCTCGGTCGCCCTTGCGAGCACACTTGCGGGAATGGTGATCGCGCTCGCGGGCTGCATCACCGAGCACTCCATGGAGCACCCGATCAGCGCCCACTTCCCGCGTGTGCCGCACGGGGCGGGGCTTGCGCTGATCTTTGAGCAGTACTTCACCAAGGTGGTGGAGAAAGGCACGGTCAACGACCGCCTGATCGAGCTTGCGCAGGCCATGGGCGTCAAGGTCGAGGGGACGGACGAGGCGGCGCGCGCCATGTGCTTTGTGCGCGCGGGCGTCGAGATGCTCAGGGCCTGCGGCATTGACCGCATCAGCCACGAGGCCTTTGGCATTGAAAACCCCGACGTCGACCAGCTCACGGAGGACACGTTCGGCTACTCGAGCGGCAACTTCGTACGCGACCCCTACGAGCTCACGCGCGACGACGTGCGCGAGATCTTCACAAAATCACTGTTGGAAGCGAAATGAGCAAAGCGGACCCGAGAGGGTCCGCTTTTTGTTTGCCGTCAGGCGATGACCTTGATGCGCTTCCACTTGCCGCGCCGGTAGCGCAGCAGGAAGAACGCCGCACGCACCACCCAGTCGGTGACCATGGCGAGCCACACGCCCGCAAGGCCCATATTGAGCCCCCAGGAGCAGGCGAACACATAGCTCAGGGCCACCCGGCAGACGAACATGGTCACCTGGGAGACCACCATCGTATAGAACGCATCGCCCGCTGCGCGCAGCGAGTTCGGCAGCGTAAAGGCCAGGGGCCAGATGACGATGATGCCGACGGCGCTGATGCGCAGCACCTGCGCGGCCATCCGGGCCGCCTCGGCGCTCAGGTGGAAGAGCGACACCCAGAAGCCGGCCGTGAAAAAGAGCAGCACCCCCATCGCCGACATGCACAGATAGCTCAGCCCCACGAGCTTTTTCGTGTAGAGCGCCGCCTGATCGGTCTCGCCCGCGCCCATGCACCGCCCGACCACCGTGATGACCGAGAGACCGATGGCCATACCGGGCACGTTGACGACGCCGGCAATGCTGTTGCCGATGGCGTTTGCCGCGACCGCCGAGGTGCCGAACGAGGTGATCAGCCCCAGCACCAGCAGCTTGCCGACCTGGAACATGCCGTTTTCAAGGCCGTTTGGAATGCCGACAAAGAGAATGCTCCGAATCATGCCCCACCGAAAGCGGATGTGGAGCAGATCGGCAAGGCCGATGCCGTGGCCCGTGCGGTTGAGAAACACCATGATGATGACCGCCGCCGCAATGCGCGAGACCAGCGTGCCGATTCCGGCGCCGGCGGCCCCCATGCCAAAGCCGTAGATGAAGATGGCGTTGACGGCAATGTTGATGATGTTGATGATCAGCGTACAGAACATGGACACTCTGCTGTTGCCCATGGCCCGAAAGAGAGCGGCGCCCGCGTTGTAGATGCCGATGAACGGATAGGCCGCCGCGGTCAGCAGAAAGTAGACGAGGGCGCTGCTCATGACATCCGGTTCCACCCGGCCGAAGATCAGCGAGAGAATGCCCTCGCGCAGCACCATGGCGACCGCCGTGAGCAGAAGAGAGAGGCCGGTCATGATGTAGAGAAGCTGCCGCGAGGCGATTTTGACATTGTGCTGCTCCTCGCGGCCCATGTACTGGGCCACCACCACGGCGCCGCCCGTGGACAGCGCGGAGAAGATCTGGATGATGAGAATGTTGATGCCGTCAACCAGCGAGACGCCGGACACGGCCGCCTCCCCCGCGGTGGTGACCATGACCGTGTCGGCCATGCCCACCGCCATGAGCAGAAACTGCTCTATGATCAGCGGAACGATCAGCCGCCGAAGATCGCCGCGCGAAAAGAGAGGCGCCTGACGCGCCTGTGTTTCGAGCTCCATGTGTTTGATTCCCCTTTAATGTGTGCTCTCTCTACTCTAAATTCAAATGCAGGCAATGTCAAGAGCGGCGCCCGGCTCTTTTTTGCGCCGGGGACTGGACGGAGCGCGCCGGGGATACTATACTGTCAGAGGATGGGTCTGTCGTCGGGCGCGGGTGTCTCCTGCTCCGGCGGCGCCTGGCGGGCATGCCGCCGGAAGAGGCGACGGTTGCTGCGGATGAAGCGCGAGAGAAACCTCTGCCACGCGCGGCTCTCACCGCGAACGAGGTAGAGATAGCCCGAGAGCGCGGCGAGAAACGAGCTGAGAAAGTCGACGGCGAGATCTTTCATGGTGTCGACAAGGCCGCTCTTCTGCATGTTCATGGCGAACAGGCCGTCCATAGCGAACTCGAAAAACTCCCACACCACGCCGATGGTCGTGGAGAAGCACACGGCGAAAAACGCAATGTAAAAGGGACTTAGAACAAAGTGGATCTTCTCGTTGCGGTTGAGTGCAAAGGTGACGAGAAACCCGATCACACCGAACAGGAGCCCCGACACGCCGTGGAGCATCAGATCCCACCACCAGAAGCGGTAGTAGAAGTCGAAGTACTCCCCGAGGCAGAGCGTGCAAAAGAGAAACAGCAGCAGAAAAAGCTGCAGCGACACGGGGATGTAGAGAAGCCGCCGGCGCTTCAAAATGGCCGGGGAAAAGCTCAGCGCAAGTCCCGCCGCGGCGGCGGCCGCCGAGGTGTAGTGACCCGACAAAACGGCCGCCGCGGCCGTGACCACAAAGGCGGCGCGGATGAGACAGGCCGCGCAGAGCAGAATTTTGAGAGAAAAACGTTTCATGGGGCCTCCCGTGATACTGGAATGAGGTAGGATATGCAGGTGGAATTCAGCGTTGTGCTGACACAGTTTCTCTTCTTTGGGCTGATGATTCTCATCGGCTTTCTGTCGATCAAGCTCCGGCTCATCGACGGGCAGGTGCTCTCGTCGGTGGCGATGCTCATCGCGCGGCTGATCATGCCCTGTATGATCTTCGGAAACATCGCGGGCGTCGGTACGCTGCGCGAGCTGCTCGCGGCCTGGCCGATGCTGCTCGCAGGGCTCGTCGAGCTGCTGTTCATGATCGCGCTGGGGATGGCGACCGCGCGACTTGCGCGCCTGCGCGGCGACCGGCACGACGCCTATGTGGCCGCGCACGCTTTCTCAAACTCCGGCTTTATGGGCATTCCCCTGATGGAGTCGCTCTACGGCGCGGCGGGAATTCTGCGCATCTCGCTGTACAGCCTGCCGGAGAACGCCCTGATGTGGACGCTCGGCGTCCATCTCACCACGGGCCGGGCCGAGCGCGCGGGGCGCGCCGGCGGGCTGCGTGCAACGGCTTTCAACATGCTGCGCCAGCCGACGGTGCTCGCGCTGCTGCTCGGGATTGCGGCGCTCGTGCTGCGCGTAGACCCCGACAACATCGTCGTCGACACCATCGCGGGAATCGGCGGCACGAGCAAGTACATCGCCATGCTCTACCTCGGCGGCAGCATTGCCTTTCTGGATTTTAAGAGCTTCTTTCGCGAGAGGAGCATTTTTCTGCTCATTGCGTCCAAACTGATTGTGGCGCCGCTGGCGCTCTACTATCTGCTGCGGCTGCTGCCGGTGTTCTCGCCTGAGGTGGCGCTGACCGCGGCGATTGTCGCGTCGCTGCCCGCGATGAGCTCCACCGCGATCTTCGCGCGCGCCGGCAACAGCGAGGCCGCCGACTATGTGACCCAGTGCGTGATGATGACCACGCTCTTTTCCCTTGTGACCATTCCGTTTGTCCTGTGGCTCTGCCGCTAGGGACAGCGGCGCAAAAAGACACGGGCGGACCCCGCCGCGCGCGGCGGGAGCGCACCATGACCATGAAAGAGGAGACAGACCATGAATTTACAGCAGGAGATCCGCGCCCGGCAGGGCGAGATTGTCAAGACTCTCAGCGAGCTCATCCGCATTCCGAGCGTCCGGGGGGAGCCCACTGAGGGCTGCCCCTACGGGGCACATTCAGCCGAGGCGCTGCGGTGGGTGCTCGAGCTCTGCGTGGGTATGGGCTTTCGCACAAAAAATCTCGGCAACCGCGTGGGATACGCCGAGTTCGGCGAGGGGGAGGAGCTTGTCGGCATCCTCATCCATCTCGACGTGGTGCCGGTCGGCGGCGTGTGGGAGCGCGACCCCTTTTCGGGCGACGTGGCGGACGGCCGGGTCTACGGCCGCGGCGCGGAGGACGACAAGGGCCCCGGCGTCGCCGCGCTCTACTGCGCGAAGACCCTGATGGACCTCGGCGTCGAGCCGAAGCGCCGCGTGCGGCTGATCTTCGGCACCAACGAGGAGACCAGCATGGACGATATGGACTACTACGTCGAGCGCGAGGGCGTACCGGACTATGCCTTTGCGCCGGACGGGCTCTACCCCATCATCAACTGTGAAAAGGGCATGGCGAAAATCGCCTTTGCCCGCGAGGGAGGAAGCCCCGGCGCCGTCGTGGCCTTTGAGGGTGGCACAGCCGTCAATATTGTGCCCGAAAGTGCGCGCGCCATTCTCGACGGCAGCCGGATTGACGCCGCCGCCGTCGCGCAGGCGGCCCGCTCGTATCAGGGGGCCGCGGCGCTCGAAGCCGAGACCGGCGCGGACGGCAGGCTCACCGTGACAGCGCGCGGGCGCGCCGCCCACGCGGCCTATGCGCCCGATGGGGTCAACGCGATCGGCGCGCTGGCGCTCTTTCTCAGAGAGCAGCTCAAAGAGCAGGCGGGGCCGCTTGTGAGCTTTCTCGCGGCGTGCTTCGGCATGCAGACCGACGGGGCGGCCGCGCGCGTCCGGTGCGAGGACGAAGTCTCGGGGCCGCTGACGCTCAACGTGGGTCTCGCGCAGGCCGGGGAGACCGGCCAGAGCGCGCACATCGACATCCGCTACCCGGTGAGCCGCACGGCGCAGGAGCTTGCCGACACGCTCGCGCCGCTCGCGGCGCGCTGGGGCTTTTCCACCGCCGTCACCCACGACATGCCGCCGCTTCTCGTGCCGGAGGACAGCCGCATTGTACGCGAGCTCTCGGCGGTGTACGAGCAGGTGACCGGCCGGCCCGCTTTCTGTCGGCCGCGCGGGGTCGGAACCTACTGCCGCAAGATGGCGGGGCGCGCCGTGACTTTCGGCGCGCATCTGGAGGACACCCCGCACACCAACTACCACGAGCCCAATGAATTCATCGAAATCGAGAATCTCATGGGCCACGCCGAGATCTGCATCGAGGCGATCTACCGGCTTGCGACCATGCCGGCCGTATGAAATTTGTAAGAGTTTTATAAGCAAAACCGGGAGAACCGCGCGCGGGCGGTCTGATACAATGAGAGCAAAGGGGGCGCAGCCGATGGCGGAGCGAATTCTTGTGGTGGACGATGAAAAGGAAATTGCAGATCTGGTGGAGCTGTATCTGAAAAACGACGGCTACGAGGTCTCAAAGTGCGCGAGCGTCGCCGAGGCGCTCGACTGTGTCGCGCGTGAGGAGCTGTCGCTGGCCGTGCTCGATGTGATGCTGCCGGACGGCAGCGGCTTTTCCCTCTGCCAGGAGATCCGCCGCGAGCATCTGTTTCCCATCATCATGCTCACCGCAAAGGTCGAAGACATGGACAAAATCATGGGGCTCACCCTCGGCGCGGACGACTACATCACAAAGCCGTTCAACCCGCTGGAGCTCGTCGCCCGCGTCAAGACCCAGCTTCGCCGCTACACCCGCTACAATCTCGCGCACCCGGCGGACAGCCGCCAGGAGTTTGACTTCGCGGGACTCACCGTCTGCCGCGAGAGCCGCAAGTGTACGCTCTACGGCCGCGAGCTCGCGCTGACCCCCATTGAGTTTGACATTCTGTGGTATCTGTGCGAGCACCGGGGACGGGTGGTGCCGTCGGAGGAGCTCTTTGAGGCGGTGTGGAAAGAGAAGTATCTCGACAGCAACAACACCGTCATGGCCCACATCGCGCGCCTGCGCGAGAAGATGGGCGAACCGAGCCGAAAGCCGAAGTTTATCAAGACCGTCTGGGGGGTGGGGTACACCATTGAATAGAGAGAAGAGAAGACGCCGCAGCCAGCTCTCGCAGAGGCTTCTGGTGCAGTACTTTCTCAGTGTGCTGATCTACCTGCTCGTGCTCGGCGCATCGGTGCTGATGGCGGCGCAGTTCTGCGCGGGGATCAACTGGCACTCCAACGACCCGCTCTACCGGTTTCTGCTTTTCGTCAGAGACTACATTCTGCTCTTTGTCGGCATACCGGCCATCGGGGGCTGGGTGCTGATCACCTGGTGGTATCTCTCGAAGCCGCTTCGCTATCTCGACGAGATTGTCGACGCCTCGCGTAAGCTCGCGTCGCCGAGCGAGGAGCCCATCGAGCTGTCCGCGGCGCTCGCCGCCACCGCAAACGAGATGAACCTCGTGCGCGAGAGGGCGCTTCGCGACGCGCGCGCGGCGCGCGACGCCGAGCAGCGCAAAAACGACCTGATCGTCTATCTCGCCCACGATCTCAAGACGCCGCTGACCAGCGTGATCGGCTATCTGACGCTGCTGCGCGACGAGACGGAGCTCTCGACCGGGTTGCGCGCCAAGTACACCGGCATCGCCCTCGCCAAGGCCGAGCGGCTCGAGGAGCTGATCAACGAGTTTTTCGACATCACCCGCTTCAGCCTGACCCATCTGACGCTCGAGCGGGAGACGGTCAATCTCACGCGCATGCTCGAGCAGATCACCTACGAGTTCAACCCCGCTCTCGCCGGGCGCTCGCTCACCTGGGACAACCGGCTCGAGCCGGGCGTCGAGCTCGTCTGCGACCCCGAGAAGCTCGAGCGCGTGTTTGACAACCTGCTGCGAAACGCGGTGGGCTACAGCTATGAGGGAACCGCCATTGAGGTGACGCTCGAGCGCCGCGGCGCACACGCCGTGGTGCGTGTGAAAAACCGCGGGCGCACCATCGCGCCGGAGAAGCTCGAGCGCATCTTTGAGCAGTTTTTCCGCCTCGACTCGTCGCGCGGCAGCGCGACCGGCGGGGCTGGACTGGGGCTCGCCATCGCAAAGGAGATCGTCGTGCTGCACGGCGGAACCATCACCGCCGAGAGCGCCGACGAGAGCGTGTGCTTCACCGTCACGCTGCCGGGAGCCGTGTAAGAAATTTGTATGATTTGCGTCAGAAAACCGCGAGAAAGGCGAGATGGAAAACGAAAATAAGAACCGCTCCGCTCTGGTACCATAGAGGTATCAGAGCGGAGTTTCTTTTTCGGGAGGTTTTTTTCATGGCGCGAAGACGCGTGACACAGATGTTCCCCTGGCTGCTGCCGCTGCGGCGCTGGCAGAGGCGGCTGTTCTTCTATACCAAAATGCGCTTCGACGGCTGCCGCTATGCAGACGGGCTCTCAGAGGACCTGCTGCCCTGCGTGCTGTTCACCTCGAGCTGTCCCATGCTCAACGACAGCACCGGGCTCGACATGGTCTACCAGCACAACAAGGTCTACAATCTGAAGCTCGCCGCAGCGACGCTGAGCGGGCTTGTCATCCGCCCGGGCGAGACCTTTTCATTCTGGCACCTCGTGCGCCGCGCCGACCGCGAGACACCCTACCGCGAGGGCCTCGCCGAGGTGGACGGCCGGCTTGTGCCCCGCCTGGGAGGGGGCGTCTGCCAGCTTGCGAATCTGCTGTTCTGGGTGATGCTGCACGCGCCGCTGACCATTGTCGAGCGCCACGGCCACCCGGTCAAGAGCTTTCCCGAGCCGCCGAGTGACGCGGGGGCTGGCGTGGACGCCACAGTCAGCGAGGGGTGGCTCGACCTGCGTCTGCGAAACGACACCGACGAGCCCTATCAGATCACAGTGGCGTTTGACGACGACCACATCATCGGCGGCGTGCGCGCGCAGCGCGACCCCGGGCGCATCTGGCGGGTGGCAGAGGAGAATCTGCGCTACTGCCGCGAGGCCGGCGAAGTCTATGAGCAGGTGGACATCGTGCGCCTTGTGCTCGACAGCGCGACAGGGCGGTGCCTCGAGAGGCGGCTGCTGTATCAAAACCGCTGCCGGATCGGCTATGAACTGCCGCCCGGCACACCCATAGAGGAGAGGTAGAGACATGGATAGAAAAAAGATCGTCATTCTGTTCGGCGGCTGCTCGGTGGAGCACGACATCTCGCTCGAGTCGGCCTGCGGCGTGCTCGGCGCGCTCGACCGCGAGCGCTACGAGCCCGTGACGGTGGGCATCACCCGCGAGGGCGAGTGGCTTCTGTACCGCGGCGGCCCTGAGCGCATCGCAAACGGCACCTGGCGCTTCGGCGACTGCGTGAGCGCCGCTCTCTCGCCGAACCGCGGCGAGAGAGCGCTTCTGGTCTTTGAGGCCGGGGGCGTGCAAAAAATCACCGTGGACGCGGTCTTCCCGGTGCTGCACGGGGAAAACGGCGAGGATGGAACCGTGCAGGGGCTCTGCGAGCTCGCGGGCATCCCGCTTGTCGGCTGCGGCACACTCGCGTCGGCGCTCGGCATGGACAAGGACCGCTCCCACAGGCTCGCGGCGCTTGCGGGGGTGCGCGTGCCGCGCTCTTTCGCGCTGATACAGGGCTGCGACCTGGCCGATGTCCACAGCCGGGCGCAGCAGCTTGGCTACCCGCTCTTTGTCAAGCCCGCGGGGGCGGGCTCCTCCTTTGGGGTGAGCCGTGTCGCCGCGCCGCAGGAACTGGAGAGCGCGGTGCGCGAGGCGCTGCGCTACGGCGGCCGGGCGCTTGTCGAGGAGTGCATCCCCGGCTTTGAAGTGGGCGTCGCCATCATGGGCAACCGGGAGCTGACAGTCGGGGAGGTCGATGAAATCGAGCTCGCAGACGGCTTTTTCGACTTCACGGAAAAGTATCAGCTGATCACTTCCAAAATCCATGTGCCGGCGAGAATCGAGCCGGAGAAAGCCTCCGAGATCAAGCGTGCCGCAGAGGCCGTCTACCGGGCGCTCGGCTGCCGGGGCTTCGCGCGGGTCGATCTGTTTTTGACGCCGGCGGGGGAGATCGTGTTCAACGAGATCAACACCATACCGGGCTTCACGGCCCACAGCCGCTTTCCCGGCATGATGCGCGCGGCGGGCCTGACGCTCGCGCAGGTGGTCGCCCGCGTGATCGAACTGGCGGTGCAGCCGTGAGCGCGCGCCTCGACCCCACCTGCCGGGGCAGCCTGATTCTCGTGAACGCCGGGCACCCCTATTGCGGGTGGGAACCGGAGCTCGCGCCCGTGGGCGGCGTGCTGCTGGAGCGCCGCGCGGCGGCGCTTCTCGAGCGGCTCATGGCGCGGATGCACGGCTGGGACGGCATTGCGGCAGTCAGCGGCTGGCGGCCCCATGTGGAGCAGCGCGGGCTCTGGGAGCAGTCTCTTCGCGACAACGGGGAGGATTTCACGCGCCGCTTTGTCGCAAGACCCGGCCACAGCGAGCATGAGACCGGGCTTGCGATTGACCTCGGGCTGCGCGGTGAGCCGCTCGACGCCATCCGCCCGCACTTCCCGGACGAGGGAGCTGCCCGCGCCTTTCGCCGGCTTGCGGCGGGCCACGGCTTTGTCGAGCGCTACCCGGCGGGAAAGGAGCACATCACCGGCATTGCGGCCGAGCCCTGGCACTTTCGCTATGTGGGCGTGCCCCACGCCGCAATTATGGTGAAGTTTGGCTTCATCCTCGAGGAGTACCACGACTTTTTGCGGCGCTTTCCGTATGGCGGCGCGCCCTTTTGCTTCACCGAGGGGGAGCGCAGCTTTGAGATCAGCCGCCTGACCGGCGCACAGACGCCGCCGCAGACGGACGGCACGGCGGTAGTCTCGGGCGACAACATGGGCGCGCAGATTTTGACCGTGTGGAGAGAGGGGGCGGCGGTATGGCAGTGAGACAGCGGCTGACCGAGTGGTCCCGGGGCGATTGCCTCGCAGGTTTCTGGCGGCTCTACCGGCTGCACGCCCGGGCAAAGAACCGGCTGGTCTCGGATGTGCTCGGCTTTCTGATGGCCCGCTCGGCCCGCCGCCACGGCGGTTATGTCGGCCGGGGCGCCGTGGTGGAGGGCGAGCCCTCGCTGCCCCACGGGCTGCACGGGGTCTATATCTCGCGCTATGCCAGGGTCGGGCGGGACTGCCGCATCTACCAGAATGTCACCATCGGCGAGGTCGGCGGGCGCGCTCCCAGGATCGGGCGGCGCTGTCTGATCGGAGCGGGAGCCGTGCTCGTCGGGGGCATCACGGTCGGCGACGGCGCGAAAATCGGCGCCGGTGCGGTCGTCAGCCGCGACGTGCCGCCCGGCTGCACGGTGGTCGCCCAGCCGCCGCGTGTGCTGTGCGGGGGTCAGAGAGATGTGTGAGCAGACCGCGCGCGCCTGGACCGAGCTCAGCCGGGCGGCTCTGCGCCACAACGCGGCGCTTCTGCGCGGACTGCTCCCCGCCGGGTGCGAGCTCATGCCCGCGCTCAAGGCCGACGCCTACGGCCACGGTGCGGCGGCTGTCGCAGGGGAGCTGGCGAAAATGGGGGTGCGTGCGTTCTGCGTGGCGACAGCCCGGGAGGGGGCGGCGCTGCGCGAGAGCGGCGTGCGGGGCGTGATTCTGGTGCTCGGCTACACCGGGGAGCAGGATCTCCCGCTTCTCATGCGCCACGACCTGACCCAGACGGTCGTCGATCTCGACTGCGCGCGGCTGCTTGCAGATCGCGGGGAACCTGTGCGCGTGCACATTGCCGTCGACACCGGCATGCACCGGCTCGGCGTGGGCCCCGGGGAGTTGGAGCAGCTCTGCGCGCTGCTGCGGCGCGCGCCGCTTCGTGTCGAGGGAGTCTTCACCCATCTGTGCGCCGCCGACGGGACCGGCCTGCGCGAGAGAGCCTACACGCGCGCGCAGGCCGCCGCGTTCTGGGAGACGGTGCAAACGCTGCGCGCGGCCGGCTGCGCCGCGCCGAAGGCACATCTTTTGAACAGCGCGGGGCTGCTCGGCTACCCCGAATTCGGCGGGGACTACGCGCGCGTCGGCATCGCGCTCTACGGCACGCTCTCCACGCGCGAAGAGCTCTCGCGCTGTGGGCTCGAGCTGCGGGCGGCGCTCTCGCTTCGGGCGAGGGTGTCCTCCGTGCGGCTGCTGCGCCGGGGCGAGTGCGCGGGCTACGGCATGGACTTTGCGGCGCCGCGCGACACAGTGCTCGCCTCGCTCGCCATCGGCTACGCCGACGGCCTGCCCCGCGCCCTCTCGGGAGGTGTCGGAGGCGTATTGCTGCACGGCTGCCGAGCGCCGATCGTCGGCCGGGTCTGCATGGACCAGACTCTCGTCGACGTCACGGATATCGGCGGCGCGCACGCCGGCGACACAGCCACTCTCATCGGGGAGGACGGGGGACAGAGCATCCACGTCTGCGACGTGGCGGCGCAGGTGGGCACGATCGCAAACGAGATTTTGAGCCGCCTCGGGCCGCGCCTCGGCCGCGTCGTGCAGTGAGAGCGGGCCGGCGGGCGTCAAAGCATGCTGACAGAGCAGTTCCAGAGGAGAACAACAGAGGAGGTCGAAAGGATGAAACGGGCGGCACGGGCTGCGCTTGCTTTCGCGGGCGCTTTTTCCGGAGTGTATCTTGCCTGCTGCTATCTGATTCCGGGGCTGAGAATCAAGCTGGCGGCGGACGCCGGAACCTATTTTTCTGAGAGCATCCGGCACATGGCCCCATATAAGAGCGCGGCCGCCGTGGCGGCAGGTCTGCTTGCGGCGGGGGTCGCCGCGGCCCTCGGGGCGAAGAGGGAGAAATAGGAGAAAGAGAAGCGGGGCTCCGGCAACACCGGGGCCCCGCTTCTCTTTTAAGGGGAATATGTGAAGAAAATTTAGAAGGCGGCCTTGAAAATTTCGAGGCAGTCGTCGTAGTGCATGGGTTTGTACATGATGGAGATGGCCTTGTCGTTGAGGCGGTTCATGGTCAGCTGCGCAAGCTCGGGCAGGCGGCTCTCCTCCACGCCCAGGTCGCGCAGGCGGCGCGGCATGCCGAGTTTGTTGAAGAAGTAGTCCTCGGTGATGTCGATGGCCTTGTTGGCGATCTCCATATCGGGCAGATTCCGGTCGATGCCCAGCACGTTCACGCCGAAGTCGACATAGCGGTAGGCGCGCTCCTCGTCGAGCGTCCAGCGCATCCAGGGCGGGGTCAGGCAGGCGAGGCCCTCGCCGTGGGTCAGATTCGGGTAGACGGCGCTCAAGGGGTGCTCCATGATGTGGGTCGCCCACATGACATAGTTGCCCTTGACCACGACGCCGTTGCAGGCCCAGGTGTTGGCGAGCATGACGTTTGCGCGCGCCTCGTAGTTCTCGGGGTCCTTGACGGCGGTCTCGCCGTACTGGAAGAGGGTCTTGAGAATGGCTTCGCTGAAGCGGGCCTGCAGATAGGCGCCTTTCTCGTTGCTGAAGTAGCTCTCAAAGACATGGCTCATGCCGTCGGCCACGCCGGCCGCGATCTGGCGCTTGGGCGCGGTGTAGGTGAACTCGGGGTTTAAGTAGGAGATGCGCGGGCGCACGTCGGGCCCGTGGAAGCCGGCCTTGACGCCGGTCGCCTCATTGTTGAGAACGGTGCTCGTGGTCATCTCGGAGCCGGAGCCCGACATGGTCAGGATGGTCAGAATCGGCAGGATCTTGCCGAAGTACTCCTGGCCGACGAGTTCGGCGATGTCGCCGTCGTAGTGCACACCGGCGGCCACGGCTTTCGCGGTGTCGATGGCGCTGCCGCCGCCGACGGCGAGCACGACGTCGAGGTTGTTGTCGCGGCAGAGTTTGATGCCCTCGCGCACAAGGCCCATCTTCGGGTTCGGCTCGACGCCGGACAGCTCCATAAAGGAGATGTCGTTGTCCTGAAAGATTTTGACGACCTTGTCATAGAGGCCGAAGCGCTTGATGCTGCCGCCGCCGTAGACCATCAGCACGCGGTTGCCATACTTCTTGACACCGCCCGCGAGCTTGTCGAGGGCAGTCTTGCCGAAGAAAATCTGTGTGGGGGCGCAGAACATAAAGTCTTGCATGGAAATTTCCTCGCTTTCGTTAGTGAATTATTTCGCAGCCGCGCAGTAGGAGCGGATCGTCTCGATCAGCTCGCGCGGTTGGTCGACCAGTTTGACAATGGAGCTGCCGACAAAGCAGCCGTCGGTGCCCGCCTCCCGCGCGGCCGCGGCGTCCGCCGGGGCGTGAATGCCCATGCCGCAGTAGATCGGGCGGGTGACGCCCGCCTCGCGCAGATGGCGCACACAGCCCGCGAGAGTCTCGCAGCCGGGCCGGGGCGTCTCGCCGGGAGTCAAAGCGGCGCGCAGATAGACAAAGCCGCCGTCGCCAAGGCAGTTTTGCACCGCCTCCTCCGGCATGGACCAGCCGGTGCCGGAGGACTTGAAGAGCCCGCCGCGGCGCAGCTCGTCGAGAAGCGCGGGGTCTTTGAGATCACCCGAGACCAGCTTGTCGATGCGAAGCTCCCGGCAGAAAGCGGTGAGCCGCTGCGCGCCGATGGCGCGGATGGTCTCGTCGTAGAGCAGCAGAAGAAGCTCGGTCTCGGGGTGCGCCTTTGCAAAGGCGCGGATGTCCTCGAGGTAGACGAGGGGATCCGGGCACTGCTCGTAGGCTCTGCGCATGACGCCGCGAAGATACTCGTTGTCGAGATAGGCGTCGCGCGGGGGGATGCCGATTTCGATGGCGTCGCAGCCGGCCTCAAGGTAGCAGGCGGCAATTTCCGCGCTGCGCTCCATCGAGGGGTAGCCCCAGGGGAGAAAACAGATGGTTTTCATGTGCGCCACCGTCAGGGTTCGCTGACCGACTCAAAGTCGTCGAGCATGGCCCAGAGCTTTGGCTCATCGTCCCACTGCTTCATGAGAATGGTGCCGATGTAGGCGCCGTCGGCGCCGGCCTGCTTGGCCTCCTCGAGCATGGCGCGGCTCGTGATGCCCGCCACGGCGAAGAGAGGCGCCGTGACGCCCTGTGCGCGCACATAGGCCACGCGGTCGCGAACCGACTCGCAGCCCGGGCGCGGGGTGATGCCCTCTTTGGCGTTTCGCAGCAGAACGATCTGCTTGTCGTTTCGCTTGGCGAGAGCAATCTGGGGGTCGTTTAAGTCATAGTTGATGAAAGTGGAGGTGACGACCCCGCGCTCGTTCATGTAGTCGAGCGTCTTCGAGTCCTTTGCGCCGAGAACCGAGTAGAGCCCGGTCTCGTTGCAGAAGTCGATGAAGCGGTCAAGGCCGATGGTCTCGATGACGTCCGGGTAGACCACGAGGTGAATTTCGAGCGTGGGGTGCTTTTTGCGGATGGCGCGGATGGAGTCCATGAAAAAGTCGTAGCTCGGGTATTTCGCGAGAGCCGCCGCCATGCGCTCCTGGATGAAAGGCGATTCGCCGTAGGGGTCCTTTGAGGGCATGTCGAGCTGAACGGCACTGACGCCGTGGGCGACATAGCGGTCGATCATCTGCTCGGTCTTCTCGAGCGTCGGATACCCCATGACGATGTAGTAGACGGGATGAAAGCTCATAACAAATCTCCTTTACCGGTAATTTTTCACGAGGTCGGCCATCTGCTGCGCGAGGTCCGCCTCGATGGGTGCGAGCAGGTTGCCGCCCTTTTTGAGCGACGAGCCGACGATGAGCCCGTCGGCCACCGCGAGCTGCTCATGGGCGTTTTTGGCCGACACGCCGCTGCCCGCGAGAACGGGAAGCTTGACGGCGCGGCGCACGCCGTCGAGCGCGGCGGTCGAGGTCTGCTTGCCGGTGGCGGCGCCGGTCACGACGATCGCGTCGGCCCCGCGGGTCGCGGCCCAGGCGGCCGACTCCTCGAGGGTGATCTCGGGGTTGAGCAGATAGGAGTGCTTGCTCTGCACGTCGGCGAGGATCTTGATGTGCTCCACGCCGAGCGACTTGCGAAGCAGCACCGCCTCGCGCGAGCAGGGCGAGATCACGCCCGATGCCGTGATGACCGTGTCGACAAAGACGGGCAGCCGGATGAACTGCGCGTCGGCCGCAATGGCGATGGACAAAGCCGCCGCATAGTCGTTGAAGACCGCCTCGACGCCGAGGGGCATGTCGACCGCGTCGCGGACCCGGGCGGCCACAGCGGACAGCCCCGCAATCTGGGGCACGTCGAGCTTTGCCGCGGTGGGCGCGTCGCAGGTGTTCTCGAGAATGACGGCGTCAAAGCCCGCCGCCTGCATGGTCCTGGCGTCGGCAATGGCCCGGTCGCTGATCTCGCGGAAGTTCCCGCCGTAGTGAAACGAACCGGGAAGAGGCTGACAGTGGATCATGCCGATGACGATTTTCTCGCCGTTTTTCATACGTTCAATGATGTTCATAGGCTATTCCTTTCCCGCATCCGGGCGGTTGTTGTTGCGCTCGATCAGCTCGTCGAGCGTCGGAAGATTGGTGGTGCTGCCCTCCTTTTCAATGACAAAGGAGGACAGGGTGCTGCCGTACTGCGCACAGACCGGCAGAGGCGCGCACTGCCTGAGGCCGAAGAGAAATCCCGCCACATAGGCGTCGCCCGCACCCACGGCGTCGACATTGCCGACGGGGGTCTCGGTGACGGGTATGGTGAGGCTCTCGCAGCTGCCGTCCGGCAGCTTGCGGTGGACGAGACTGCCGCGCTTGCCGAGGGTCTGAACGAAGATCTCGGTTTTGCCCAGAGCGAAGAGATCGGTGATGTGTTTCAGAGAGAATTCCGATGTGATGTAGTCGGTCTCGGACTCGTTTGCAAAGACGATGGTGGACGCGAGCAGAATCTCGCGCAGCCTCTGCGGCGGAAAGGCGTAAGGGTCTCGGCGCATGGAGAACGCAAGGGGCTTTCCCGAGGCCCTGATCGCCTCGACGAGAGCGGCGGCATTCTCCGGCCGGGGCGCGCTCAGCACAATGAGATCGCTGTCCGAAAAGAGCTCGGGCGTGTAGTTCTGGCGGATGACGACGCCTCCATCCTTGACGCCGTAGCCCGGGCCGAGGGTCATGTGGTCGCGGTTCTCATCCTGGATCATGAGCGC
The DNA here is from genome assembly GCF_014384765.1 of Feifania hominis. NCBI lineage: Bacteria > Bacillati > Bacillota > Clostridia > Eubacteriales > Feifaniaceae > Feifania > Feifania hominis. The sequence continues at coordinate 298,989 of NZ_JACRSP010000003.1, forward strand.
TACGCCCGCGTACCCCTCCGGGGGGCGCGCAATGCCGGCGTCGGGGATGCCGCGCGCGGTGAGCCAGGCGTCGAGCTCAGGGCCGAATGTGCAGTCCGAGTAGGTCAGAACCGGCAGAACCCGGCAGCCGAGCTTGTCGAGCGCGCAGCTGATGTTCCAGCCGGGGCCGCCGCGGTCGGGGACGTCGTAGCCGGGATTGAGAATCGCCGTCGTGACGCCGATGCGGGGCATCTCGCGGACCCTGAGCACCTTGACCGACGTCGCGACGCCGCAGACGGTGAAATCGTAGCCAGCCATGGCGCACCTCCCTAGAGCTCGCCGGCGTCGAGCCGGCGGAAGACCTCGTCGGAGTCAATGGCCTTGGCCATGTACTTGGTCATCTCATCGAGGTGGAACTGCGAGAGCTCGGCGGTGTTGGTGGCGAGCATGTCGCTGACCATGAAAGTGCGAAAGCCGTAGCTGTAGGCGTCGGTGGCGGTGGCGCGGCAGCAGACGTTGGTCTTGACGCCGCTGACAAGCACATTCTCGATGCCGCGCTCGTGGAGCATGTCGAGCAGATCGGTTTTGATGAACGCGCTCGGCGCGTACTTGCGCAGCTTGATGTCCCGCGCGGGATCGTAGGGGATGCGCTCGTCGAGCAGCTCCCCGCCGGTGCCCTCCACGAGCGTGCGGTTTTTGCCGACGCGGGTGAGCTCGGGGTTGATGGGGTGGTCTTTCGGCACGATGGAGTAGACGATCACGATGAGCACCCCAAGCTCACGCAGACGGTTGATGTTCTCACACAGCCGCGGCATCATCTCGCCGGTTGTCTCGTAGTAGGCGGGCGCGCCGGGCAGAGTGAAGTCGTGCTGCATGTCAATGACGAGCAGTGCGGTTTTTCCGGCCATGGCGTCCCCCTAGAACGTGCCGGCGTCGAGCCGGCGGAAGACCTCGTCGGAGTCGAGAGCCTTGGCGAAGTACTTGGTCATCTCGTCGAGGTGGAACTGCGAGAGCTCGGGGGTGTTGGTGGCGA